>NZ_JACJPG010000520.1 GCF_014695955.1 Leptolyngbya sp. FACHB-36
AGTCGCTGGGTGAGCGAAGAGCGAGATCCGTTAGCGGAAGCCGTTTTTGAGACGTATCAGGCACTACGATCGCTGAATCGAGACGCCGCCAAGGAGTTTATTCAGCTCTATCTAGGAATTTCCGATGAAGATGGCTTGTGAGGCGTGCTTACAGCGTGTTGGGGTCAATTCCTAGTTCTCTTAGTTTTTCTGCCAGTCGATTGGCTTTCTCTTCAGCAGCTTGTTGCGCTTGCTCAGCGGTTAATAGAGCCGCATCCACTTCCTCATAGCTCCGCAGCAGTTCACCCGCTGCTGGGTCGTGAAATCGCAGCTTGCCATCTTTTAGCCGCAGTTCCAGTTGCAGCACATCACTGGATAGCACTACGGTTCTATCCGCAAGCGTCAAGGCGGCGATCGCAAAATAATTGTCGTCCACTAACCGAAATCCCTGAAGCGATGGCTTCAAGTAGTCACCCGTGGGATCGTAGAGAAAATATTCCGAAACGCCTAAAAAGGCATACGCTCCCTTTTTAGGACCGTGATCCTGACTGCGAGTGGACTTTGAAGTGATTTCCAGAACAAAATCTGGAGTTCTATCATTGTTTTCCCACGTTTTGTAGGAGCGACGATCGACCTTTTTCACCCCAAAAATCACAAACGCATCCGGTGCAATCACCGCTTCTGGATTGCCTTTCTCATAGTAAACAAGCAAATTACCAGAAACGTAAACATCCAAGCTTGACTGGAAGTGATGATCTAGCGCACGTCTGGCACATATATCACATACCGACACTGAACGTCCCCTTCTGCCATTGGTTTGCCGTCTGTCTCTGGATATTCGATCTTGCTTGGCAGGTACTCAGGCGCGATCGTCATAGCAGATTTCTCAGGGCACGGCTTACGTTCAGTCTAGAAACTACGCCATCACCATGCCACCGTCCACATTCATCACCTGTCCCGTAATGTAAGCAGCAGCAGGATCGGCAGCGAGGAAGCGAATCATTCCAGCAACCTCTTCGGGCTGTCCGTAGCGCGCCAGCGGAATGAATTGCAAAATCGGTTCTGCCTTTAAGTCAGCGGTCATGTCTGTGACAATGAAACCAGGAGCCACCGCGTTAACAGTAATGCTGCGGCTGGCAAGCTCCTTGGCAACGGTTTTAGTAAAGCCAATCACGCCTGCTTTGGCAGCGCTGTAGTTTGCCTGACCGGGGTTGCCCATCTGTCCAGCTACCGAGGTGACGTTGATGATGCGTCCCCATCGCTGCTTCAGCATAATTTTGCTGACGGCGCGGGTGCAAAGAAATACACCTGTCAGGTTTAAGTCAATCACCGCCTGCCAGTCTTCCGGCTTCATCCGCAGCAGCAGCGTATCGCGGGTGATCCCAGCGTTGTTGACCAGGACATCGATCCTGCCCCACTTGTCCATCGTTGCGCTGATAAGCGCATCGACCTGGTCGGCTTTGGATACATCAGCGGGGAGCGCGATCGCCTCACTGCCCAACGCCACAATCTCTGACACGACCTGCTCTGCCGCGCTGCTAGAGCTGGCGTAGTTGACTACAACATTTGCGCCTTCGGCTGCTAGCGCCAGCGCCGTTGATCGACCAATACCGCGTGAGGACCCAGTCACGATCGCGACGTTTCCCTTCAGTCGTTGCAGATTTTCTGGCAGTGCTTCCATGATCGTCCTCGTTCGGTTCCCTCTTTAGCAGGGTACAAAAGTTGCTAAATCATCATAAAGTAAATGGCTACTTCAGCCGATAGCTGTTAGCTATTAGGTGTTGGCTTTTGAGAAATTAGGAAGCGAAGTATGGCAGTAAAAAAGCAGTTCAACAGCTTTCAGGAGATGGTGTCGGAGTCCGAGTTGCCCGTGCTGGTAGATTTTTATGCCGAGTGGTGCGGTCCATGCCACATGATGGCGCACATTCTGGAACAGGTGAATGCCCAACTGAGCCAGCGCCTTAAGATCGTCAAAATTGACACGGAGAAGTATCCGGATTTGGCGACGCAGTACGGGATTCATGCCCTGCCGACGCTGGTGCTGTTTCGCCAAGGTCAGCCGATCGAGCGGATCGAAGGCGTGCTGCCCTCCGATAAATTGATCCAACGCTTGGAGGCGATCGTTTAGCTTCTGATGCTACGGTGTAAGCCTTTGCGCAACTTAATTGCACAAAGCTATTTTTTCATGAGCTTCGCCAGTGAAAGTCAGATAACGCTTTGCTCAGTAACGATTTGCGACGAGTATTGGAAGCACAGTGATCTCACAAAATCTAATGCTTTTGCGGCTATACCAGGCTTCTGGTGTAGCCGTTTTTAGTTAATGATCTACTATTGATTTCTAAGACAAAACCTTCAAATTCCGATGTAGCAAGCGTTTCAGCCATTGTCAGCTATTAAAAACCTAGCAGGCGCGATCGAGAGATGGCTCAATAAAAATTGACTAGAATGCCCAACAGGAGCGGCTTTCATAGGTATGGCTTATCGTTACAAGCTTTTAAAATTAGGAAAAAAATCCCAAAAGCCATATAACTTAAAGGTTTCACCGATCCAGAACTGAATTGCAGCTTATAAAATAGGGCATTGAAAATTCGAGCCTACGGGAGTTTCAGCTGTTTTTGTTATTTCACTCGAATTTTTTTTGCACCATTTTGTCTAGAGACATCTAAACTGGTGCGTCATGTTCTATAGCAATTAAGGATATCGTATGAACAAAGGCGAATTAGTCGATGCCGTTGCCCAAAAAGCCAGCGTCACCAAGAAACAAGCCGATGCGGTCCTTACCGCTGCACTGGATGCGATCGTCGATGCCGTTAGCGGCGGCGACAAAGTAACCCTTGTGGGCTTTGGTTCGTTCGAGTCGAGAGAGCGCAAAGCGCGGGAAGGACGCAACCCCAAAACTGGCGCAAAAATGGATATTCCAGCGACGAAGGTGCCTGCATTCTCCGCTGGAAAGCTGTTCAAGGAGAAAGTGTCCCCTGGCTCAGAAGAGTAATCAGCCGTCTCAAACGGCAAGCGCATTCCATCGACCGTCGCACGGGGGAAATTTGGTGTGGGCTGCCTCCCTCGCCGACTGTTCTCCCGCTGCGATTCTTGATTTTTCTGCCAGCATTAATCCGCTGGGTCCACCCGCTTCGGCGATCGTCGCGATCCAGTCTCATCTAGCCGACCTATCGGCGTATCCCGATCCAAGCTATCAATCCTTGCGGGCTGTCCTCTGCCAGCTTCACTCAGTTCCGCCCGACTGGATTCTTCCGGGAAATGGCGCAGCAGAATTGCTGACGTGGGCGTGTCGCGATTTGGCGAGCCTAGAGCAAACCTGCCTCCTGACGCCTGCCTTCAGTGACTACCGCCGCGCGTTAAAGGCGTTCAACGCTAGCATTCTTGAATGTCCGCTAGAACAGCGTGAGCAGCTTTCATCGATCGCCCCTTCCCCCGTCGCTTCTTCAGGCTTACTGCTCAACAATCCCCACAATCCGACCGGGCAGCTTCTCTCTAAAGACGCGATTCGTCAATGGTTGGAAACCTTCGCGCTGGTTGTGGTAGATGAGGCGTTTATGGATTTTCTGCCAGAGGAAGCGCAGAGCGTTGTCGAGTGGGTGCAAGACTTTCCAAACCTTGTCGTTGTCCGATCGCTGACCAAGTTCTACAGCCTGCCCGGATTGCGATTAGGCTATGCGATCGCGCATCCCGATCGTCTGAGGCGCTGGCAGCAGTGGCGCGATCCGTGGGCGGTCAATGCGCTGGCGGCGGCGGTGGGTGAGGTGGTGGTGAAAGACACCCAATTTCAACAGCAAACGTGGGACTGGTTGGCGGTCGCCAAAGCGCAGTTGTTTGCCGGACTCTCGCAGCTACCCGGATTGCTGCCGTACGCAGGTGCCGCCAATTTTTTGCTTGTTCGGTCGCAACGATCCGTTGTCGAACTGCAAACCGAACTGCTGAAGCGGCATTGCATTCTGATCCGCGACTGTCTGAGTTTTCCAGAACTGGGCGATCGTTATTTTCGCGTTGCCGTCCGCACCGAAACCGAAAATCAGCGTCTTCTAGAAGGATTAGCTGAAGTTCTGACGGATTGCGCCATTTAGCAGCGTTTAATTTTATGGTTGATGAGCCCTAAACCGAGCCTCCATGCCAACAGAAGGGGTTTAGATTCTCGGTTGGGGGTAATTGAACTCACATTAAATCGAGGACGTTGAACCCTCGATTAAATCTCGTAGGAGTACTCTGGAATCTGCATTGCCCGCGCTAGCTCAGCGGCCACTTGCGGACGAGAGAACTCTGGCGGCGGCAGTTCACCCCGACGCAGCATTTCTCGCACCTTCGTTCCTGATAGGTGAATCCGCTCTTCTCTAGTGCTGGGACTGGTCTTCGTCGTCGCCATCGACTGCGTCCGCAAACAGTAGAAGGCGTGCTCAAACTTCATTGGCACAATGCCCAGTTCGTCTAGATCAAACTCGTCGAAGATGTGCTGCGCGTCGTACGTGCCGTAGTAGTCGCCGACGCCCGCGTGGTCGCGTCCGACAATGAAGTGCGTGCAGCCGTAGTTCTTCCGCACCAGTGCGTGGAAGACGGCTTCGCGCGGTCCCGCGTAGCGCATCGCGGCAGGATTAATGGCAAGAATCACGCGCTCATGCGGGAAGTAGTACTCCAGCATGATTTCGTAGCAGCGCATCCGCACGTCTGCCGGAATATCGTCTTGTTTTGTCGCACCGACGAGGGGATGCAGAAACAAACCGTCTACCGTTTCGAGGGCGCACTTAATGATGTATTCGTGGGCGCGGTGAATTGGGTTGCGAGTTTGGAAGCCAACGATCGTCTTCCAACCCTTATCGCGAAACATCGCGCGCGATTCTGCCGGGTCGATCTGATAGGTGGGGAACTGCGGATGAACATCGCGCTGAAGCAGCCATACCGGACCTGCCAGATTGACGCTGCCCTGCCGATACACCACCGCAACGCCCGGATGCTTTTCTTCGTTGGTGCGGTAGACCATCAGCGCCTCGTGCCGCTTGTCGTAGCTGTACTTCTCAGTGAGCTGCATCACGCCGACAAAGCGCCCGTAGGCATTGTCCAACCGAATCAGCGATCCTTCCTGTAGCGGCGCGGCAACGTCTTCACTCACGGGCAGCGTGATCGGAATCGACCACGGCAACCCATTCGCCAGATGCATTTCGTTGACAACGCGATCGTAGTCCGCTTGATTCATAAAGCCTGTCAGCGGACTAAATCCACCGATCGCGATCAGCTCCAGATCCGAAACGGCACGATCTTCAAGTTGCACCCTGGGCAGAAAGTCAGCTTTGTCGAGGAATTCTGCTCGCTGCTGGGAAGAGGCAGTTCGGTTGATCAACTGTCCCCCATGTGGGGCAATGCTATCTGGAATCATGAGCAGTTTAGGTGGGCGATTTTGAGTGGTGTTGCACTCATTGATCCTACTAGGCTCTGGCCCATTTTCATCGATCGTGCTGCTTCGGAGGGTCCAAACAGCTTGGGAATCGGGCTGGTAGCTTCTTTGCGCTGCAACCTCAGTCTTGGGTTTCAGAACGCGAATGGTGTGATCGTTAACAGGCTGAACTCACGCAAACCTCCGAGGTTTTGGAGAATGGAGCATTGTTTTAGATGGTGCTTTCCGCTACGTGAGCCGATCGGACGAAGCAGCAATCTCCTGGATCATAGGAGTGAAGTGTCGGGCGTTTGGTCGGGTCTACCTCCTCGTATTCAAGACGTCTCAGGAGCCGGATGCTCTTCTGGTTCAGGGGATGTACCGTCGCCCACCATTCGGTTCCTGGCACAACAGCCGCGAGGTAATCGTGCCACCAGAGCATCGACTCGAACGCCAATCCCTTCCCCCACCAAGCTTCACCGAACAAATAGGCTACCTCGCCCCACTCACCGTATCCTGTCGCTTCGAGGCGACCGATCGCTGGCGAGGGAGGAGCTTTCAAACGTACTGCCATGTTGAACCATTGCTCGCTAGGCGTTGTCAAAACCACGGGTCCGCTCGCACGGGCGGCGTACTCCGCCCTGAGTTCCTCTATGGTCGGTGGGTTCCCATCCGGATCGATAAAGGCAAGGACAGAGGGTGTGGTCAGAATGGAGAAGAGATCGTCAGCATGGGCAGCAGTCAGCGGCTCGAAGTCTAGGTTCTTACTCTGCATTGGGGTCATTCTCTTGTCCTTTTGCAAGCCGCCTGTCAACAGGCTCTAATCACGGCTTTTTTCAGCCTTGCCTAGGCGCTAATCCCGTTTGAGTGACAGTCTGATTGACACGCGGCTTGCCAAATCGCTCCCAAGCATTGCCGCCCCGCAGAAATAGCTCCATCCAACGCACCGATGAAGCATCAGCAGACGTCCAACCCGAACTGCCCGGAGCAAACGCTAACGTACCTTCTGGCACCTTAAAGCTGCCGTCCGAGTACACTGCATCGCTGACAACATCGCCGATGCGAATCACGATTTTACTTTGAGGTTCTAAGTGGATGCTGTGCGCCGGAATCGTGGTTTTGATGTTGCCGTAGCCGTCTACCCAGGCAATCCGATCGCTCGGCACCTCCGGAATGTAGTCTGGATTCAGATGGTCACCCAGCAGGCTGAAATCGTTTTGCATCACCGCCGCTGCGGCTGGAGGAAACACATCCCGCGATCGAAATTGGGAGCCGCCGCGAGAGACATTCACCGTTTGCAGCACCTTCGCGTGGTGCTTGATGAACGACAGCGTGTAGCCCGCATTCACGCCGACCACTTTGACGCCGTTGGGCAGCAGAGCGTAAGTCAGTCCTTCACCTTCGTTGTCCCGCCGCGCTTCTGGGTCGTCCTGTCGTGGGGCGCAGTTGTGATAGATCAAACGATCGTCGGGTCCGGGATTCAGCCCCAATTGCGCAATCCAAAACCCCGTTGCCAGAGTGCTAAAGGGCGGCACTGACAGCGTTTGAATCTGAGCCTGGGGAAGCGACATCAAAAGTTGCTGTGTCACTTCTACAAATGCTGGATCTCCAATGCCATAGTCTGCGATGACGGAGATAAACATAAAAATTCCTTGAATTCAAAGCCGCTGAGTAATCTCACCAGCAGTCTAGTGGCGATCGGGCAGCGAGACAAGGAGTTGGGCGGGCGATCGCTGGGCATCCGAGCCAGACGCGATCGAAACCTATAAGAAAATCAAATAGGAATTTTTGCTTATTCGTCCCACTGAACTGAAGACGAATCATCTTCTAAGGAAGAAAGTATCTTAAGATTATCGTAAGAATTAGCTTCGTCCGAATAAGCTGACTACACACTCCAGGAGAACTGTATATGGCGCTCGTACCAATGCGACTGCTGCTCGACCATGCGGCTGAAAATGGATACGGCATCCCCGCATTCAACGTCAACAACATGGAGCAGATCCAGGCGATCATGCAGGCGGCGGCTGAAACCGATAGCCCTGTGATTCTGCAAGCGTCTCGCGGTGCCCGCAAGTACGCTGGCGAAAACTTCCTCCGTCACCTGATCCTGGCTGCGGTGGAAACCTATCCCCACATCCCCATCGTGATGCACCAGGATCACGGCAACGAGCCTGCAACCTGCTACTCCGCAATCAAAAACGGCTTCACCAGCGTCATGATGGACGGCTCGCTGGAAGCAGACGCTAAAACGCCTTCTAGCTACGAGTACAACGTCAACGTCACCCGCGAAGTCGTCAAAGTGGCGCACGCGATCGGCGCATCGGTAGAAGGCGAACTTGGCTGCCTGGGTTCTCTGGAAACGGGTAAGGGCGAAGCCGAAGATGGACACGGGTTTGAAGGCGAACTGGACCACTCCCAACTGCTGACCGACCCCGACGAAGCCGTTGACTTCGTGGAGCAAACCCAAGTGGACGCGCTGGCAGTGGCGATCGGAACCAGCCACGGTGCTTACAAATTCACCCGCAAGCCGACGGGTGAAATTCTGGCAATCAGCCGCATCGAAGAAATTCACCGCCGCTTGCCCAACACCCACCTCGTGATGCATGGTTCCTCCTCGGTGCCGGAAGATCTGATTGCGCTGATCAACCAGCACGGTGGTGCCATCCCCGAAACCTATGGGGTGCCTGTAGAAGAGATTCAAAAAGGCATCAAGAGTGGCGTCCGCAAAGTGAACATTGACACCGACAACCGCCTCGCGATTACCGCAGCGGTGCGGGAAGCGCTAGCGAAGGACCTGAAGGAATTTGACCCCCGTCACTTCCTGAAGCCGTCGATCAAGTACATGCAGAAGGTGTGCGCCGATCGCTATCAGCAGTTCGGCACCGCTGGAAACGCTAGCAAGATCAAGCAGGTCAGCTTGGAGGAGTACGCTGCGAAGTACGCCAAGGGCGAACTAGCAGCCAAAGTCGCAAAATCGGCTGTGAGCGTGTAGAACGCGAGGTTACATTTCACTTGCTGAGATTGCCGGGTAGCTTCAGGGCTGCCCGGTTTTTTGTTTAGACTCAAAACATGAGCGATCGGAGTTGTGCGATGAGTCAATCCAGTTCTGCCCAAGTTCGCTGGACAATTTCGGACGTCGATCTCTTAGCAGCGGATGAGTGGAAGCGCTACGAGATCATCGATGGAGAGCTATTTGTGACGAGAGCACCGCATTCTAGGCATCAAACTACGATGGGGAAAATCTACCGTGCGCTACAGAACTGGTCAGAGGAACGTGGCAGTGGCGAAGCGATTCCAGTACCCGGTGTCATTTTTTCACAGGAAGATAGCGTCATTCCAGATGTAGTTTGGGTTAGCCAAGAGCGGCTAGCAACGATCTTAGATGAAGCCGGGCATCTGACAGGAGCACCAGAGCTAGTCGTGGAAGTGCTGTCTCCAGGAACAACCAATGAGCGGCGCGATCGAGAAGCCAAGCTCAAGCTTTACTCTAGCCAGGGCGTTCAGGAATACTGGATTGCAGATTATCAGGTGCAGCGCGTGGAGGTGTATCGCCGAGAAGCCGCGCAGCTAAAGCGGGTTGTGACGCTGCTAGGGGATGATAACCTGACTTCGCCTCTACTCGCTGGCTTTGAGTGTCCAATTCAACGGTTTTTCCAGTAAGCAGCGTTGAGCGATCGAGGACTCAGCCTTGAAAACTTACCTCCTGCGACGTCCAACACCCCTTCTACCGCAAAAAACGCCAGCGGTGGTCCCACCTGCTGTGCTACCCTAGATAAGCTGTCAAACACCACACATCCAGGAATTCGGGTGTTTCTTAAGGGTTATTAGCCGTTCATTTTTAGTGATTTAGTTACTCCCTCCGAGAACTAACCGCTAGTTGCTAAACGCTAAGAGCCATTAGAAATGCACCTGGGTGGAGGATTAACCCGAATCAGGAGTTCAAATTACTATGCCAGTTGTTTCATTGGCTCAACTGTTGGAGTCTGGCGTTCACTTCGGGCATCAAACCCGACGCTGGAATCCCAAAATGGACCCGTACATTTACACGTCTCGAAACGGGGTTCACATTATTGACTTGGTGCAGACCGCCAAGCTGATGGAAGAAGCCTACGCGTATGTGCGGACGGCTTCAGAGCAGGGCAAGAAGTTTCTGTTCATCGGCACCAAGCGTCAAGCGGCTGGAATTATTGCTCAGGAAGCGTCTCGCTGCGGCGCGTACTACGTGAACCAGCGCTGGTTGGGTGGAATGCTGACCAACTGGGTGACAATCAAAACCCGCGTCGATCGCCTAAAAGAGTTGGAGCGACGAGAGGAAACAGGTGGCCTCGATCTGCTGCCGAAGAAAGAAGCCTCGGTGCTGCGGCGAGAACTGGAAAAGCTCCAGAAATATCTAGGCGGCATTAAAGCAATGCGCAAAGTGCCCGATGTGGTGGTCATGGTAGACCAACGACGGGAGTACAACGCGGTGCAAGAGTGCCAAAAGTTGGGGATTCCGATCGTGGCACTGCTTGACACGAACTGCGACCCCGACGCAGTAGATGTTCCGATTCCCGCAAACGACGATGCCATTCGGTCCATTAAGCTAATAGTGGGCAAGCTGGCAGATGCGATCTACGAAGGTCGCCACGGTGAGCTTGACGCAGAAGACGACTACGAGGATTACGAAGGCGCTGAAGACGAGTTCGACTACGACGACAGCGAAGCCGTTGCCTCGGACGACGAAGCAACACAAGAATAGACTCCGTTGTTAGTTATTAGTTGCTAGCTGTTAGCTGAAGATCTAAAAACTAATGGTTGGTAACTAATAACTAACGACTAAATGCTCAAGAGGAAAGCATATGGCGGACATATCAGCAAAAATGGTCGGCGAACTGCGTCAAATGACTGGCGCAGGCATGATGGACTGCAAAAAAGCGCTTACAGAAACGAACGGCGACAAAGAAAAAGCCGCTGAGTGGCTGAGAAAGAAAGGCATTGCTTCGGCTGAGAAAAAGGCAGGCAAAACAGCAGCAGAAGGATTGGTAGACAGCTACATCCATACGGGCGGTCGCCTTGGTGTTTTGGTCGAAGTGAACTGCCAAACCGACTTTGTGGCTCGCAACGAGGCGTTTAAGAAGCTGGTTCAGGACATTGCTAAACAGATCGCGGCAAATCCAGGCGTGGAATACGTCAAAGTCAGCGATATTCCAGCTGAGATTGTCCAGAAAGAAAAAGACATCGAGATGGGCAAGGATGACCTCGGTGGCAAGCCTGACAATATTAAAGAGAAAATTGTTCAGGGACGCATCGACAAGCGACTGAAAGAAATGTGCCTGCTAGATCAGTCCTACATTCGGGACCCCAATATTACGGTCGATGACTTAGTGAAGCAGCACATTGCTCAGTTGGGCGAAAACATTCAGGTGCGCCGCTTCGTCCGCTTCGTGCTGGGTGAGGGCATCGAGAAAGAGGAAACCAACTTCGCAGATGAAGTCGCTGCCCAGATCGGTCAGAAGTAGCGACGCTACTAAATAAGCTGTGAGCAAGAGACAGTCCCTAGGGACTGTCTCTTGTTTTATGGTTGCCTTGCATCTCACGGCTACTTCAGGCTAAGAGGGCGCTGGTGAAGGAGAACGAGGCGCTGTTGTTAACGGCTGTATTGGCTACTGATGGCAGTTGATCGGCGATCGAGACTGCAAACACAGACGAGACCAACTCGTGAACTCTCGTTGTGGGGTGGATTTCATCCCACCAGAAAAACTCATCCGGGTTTACAGGATTTGCCTGGTCAATTAGGGGGTCCGTGAGGTTGGTGAACCCAAACTCTTCGGGAACTGCGGCAATTCGTTGACTAATGCTGAACAAGTCCACTTCAATCAGGTTAATCCCAAGATTTTGCTCTAGGGGTTCTAGCGCTTGATCGAGTGCTTGATTAAACGCGATGCTAGCTCCTGTCGTAATTGAAGACGCGCCGTTCCGAATGCTAAGCGGGGTCAGCCCAAAGTCGAACGCATTGGGAACAAGAATTTGCTCGGCTCCCAAGTCTGCCAGCTTTGTAATAGCGGTGACAATATTGGTCACGGCGTCGTTAATCGTTTCGCCGATCGCCAAAGGATCGGGAGTAAGATCCAGAAGATCGTTGCCACCTGCCCAGACAACATAAAGCGCATCTGAATCCGCACCACCAAAGAGCCGTGACAGAAACGCAAATGCGTCAATCTGGTTGAGAACTCCGGGAAGGAGATTGAGTCCAAAAACCGGATTGCCCGTATTGTCCCGTCCAGTTTGTGCGCCACCAAAAGCAAGGTTGATGACAGAGTTTTCGCTGAAGCCCTGTTCAGGAGCAAAGTAATCCACCCAAATGGGACCGTTAGAAAACCGTCCTTTAAAGTAGGAAGGGCTATCAGGAGCCAACCCAGCGCTGAGGGTGAACAGATTGCCTGGATCAGAAAGGCTGTCGCCAAACACAATTAGTTGGCTAAAGGGTGAGGAGGGTTCAGCAGGGAGTTCTGCAGCCGTGGCGACAGCAGCATTAATCGTTGGGTCACTCGCCGTAGAAGTGGACGATCGCCGCTGATAGCCTAGCCCGTCATCAAGGCTAGAAAGGGAATTGAGGGTTGATAAAGCATTGGCAGGTAAATCTGGATTCAGGATTGCTTGAGCGGTGCTTGGGGCAGTTGAGTCTAAGTAACTCATGCTAAAACCTCTTAAATATTCATGGCAGTGTCATTGCGCTCATTTGATCGAAGCGATCGTCTATCCTGATTGCTGCGTTCACCCCCGTAATCCTAGACGTAAGCGCTTCAAATTTCTATAGAATCTACACTCCTCAAAGTCCTCATCGCCTAGGTCGTTCAACCCTCAGCCGCCCTAAATGCGTCTGAACCCAGCGACGATCGCGTTTTCCCTTGAGCTGCGGCAATGTTGAGTCCACAAGAGCGCTGACTGTGACTTCGATGCGTTTCCCCTGCAAGTAACCGTTGGAGCGCACCGGATTCAGGTAGATTAGATCTATCGGTAGCGGCTCTGTGATAAAACTTAAAGTGCTGAAATAAATCGCTAGATTTCTCAGCGATCGTAGAGCAGTTGACCTAAGCCGAACGAACTGCGGAAGGTTGAGGAATGATTACAGCATTGACGGTGCTAGTGGCGTTAGGCATTTTAGGCTGGGGGTTTTACCGAGCCAGACCTTTTGGCAAATTGGGCATTCTCGCGTGGTTGCAGTCCGTTGTGCTGATGGCTCCCTGGCTACTGTTCTTTGGGCTATTTGCAGCGGGCATTTACCTCAACCTTGTCGGAATGCTGTTTCTATTTGTTCTGTCCACAGGTCTCTACGTTTTCATCGGCAATCGCGTCAGAGCTTTGGGACAGGATGCTGCCCTATCTCGTCGTGCTGCCTCGATTGCGGAAGCTACCCCTGACGCGGTGTCGGAAGACTCTAATTCGTCTGCACTGGACGGCACCCCAACCACTCCGACGCAACTGGCTGACGAACCAGAGGTTGTTCCCATTCCTGCGGAGGACCTACGCCAGATTCAGGGAATTTTTGGCGTTGATACCTTCTTTGCTACAGAGACGATTCCCTATCAGGAAGGCGTTATCTTTCGCGGCAACTTGCGCGGTGAGGTAGAACCAACGTTTACCCGCCTATCTGAAAGCCTGAAGGAGCGCTTAGACGATCGCTATCGTCTGTTTATGGTCGAGAATCAGGACGGTAAGCCTGTCGTTATTGTGCTGCCGAGCAGTCGCGATCCACAGCCAGCCACCCTGCCGCAGAAAGTCTTTGCCGTCGTTTTGATGGTGGCAACCGTTGCTGCCAGTTTGGAAAGCGCTGGATTAATGCTTGGCTTCGACGTGTTTGTCTCACTGGAGCGCGTGACAGAAGCTCTGCCCTTAGCCACTGGGATTCTAGCAATTCTCACCGCCCATGAAATCGGGCACTGGGTTCTGGCGCGTCGCTACAAGGTTCGCCTCAGCCTGCCGTTTTTTATTCCAACCTGGCAAATTGGCTCGTTTGGTGCCCTGACCCGATTTGAATCACTCGTGCCCAATCGCAATGTGCTGTTTGACATTGCCTTTGCTGGACCCGCCGCGGGCGGTGTCGTGTCCCTCGGAATGCTTGTGATCGGGCTGCTGTTGTCCCATCCAGGTAGTCTGTTTCAGGTGCCGTCCGAGTTTTTCCAGGGGTCAATCTTAGTCGGCACCTTGGCGCGAGTGGCGTTGGGAGGAGCATTGCAGCAGTCGATCGTCGAAGTGCATCCGCTAGTAGTCATCGGCTGGCTGGGACTAGTGATTACGGCGCTGAATCTGCTGCCTGCGGGACAGTTAGACGGCGGACGCATCGTGCAGGCAATCTACGGACGAAAAACCGCCGGACGCACGACGATCGGGACGCTGATTGTGCTGGGATTGGCGTCGCTGCTAAATCCGCTAGCGCTGTACTGGGCGATCGTCGTGCTGTTCTTGCAGCGCGATTTGGAGCGCCCTAGCCTAAACGAGCTGACCGAACCGGACGATGCCAGAGCCGCTCTAGGACTGCTGGCACTGTTCCTGATGGTGGCAACCCTGCTACCGCTGACACCCAGTTTGGCAGGACGATTAGGCATCGGCTCCTGATGCCTTACGCCTTAGCTGGCGCGTTCACCCCATAGACCTTGTAGCCGGTGTCTGCCAGCATGGCGTAGTCTACCTGCGTGGGACCGACGAGGGTGTAAATACCGCTGTAGGACATCACCGATCGCACACTCGCGGCAGGGTGGGCATAGTCACCGCCGTCCTGTGACTGCAGCGGTACATAGACACCGCCATTCGCTGCCTTGGAATACTCGCCTTTGAAGACGGCAGTTTGCGGGCTAGAGCGGTCTTGCAGAGAGTAGCCAGTCCAGTTAAGTCCTAGCAGTCCCAAAACATGCCCAATTTCGTGCAGCACCGCCTGATAGAGAACCGTATTGTTGTACTGCGAGTAGACGGTGGGATTCAGGGCAACTTGTCCAACCCGTGGCATGACGCCGTAGGTCCCAGACGTTGAGGGCAACCAGCCGCCGAACTCGTAGTCAGGTCCTCCCAGTGCGGGTTCGTTGCCTGAGCTACCCAGGTAGTTGTTAACAAAGACCACAACGTCATCCACCCAGCGATCGGTCGTGAAGCTAACCGATCGTCCCGGATAGGTTTCCAGTCTGCCGATCGTCGCATCGCTGAAGGAGAAATCTGTCCACTCGTTGGCGATCGCCGTTGCCCAGTCATTCGCTGCCTGTTGAGCAACGGTCCGTCGTGCGGGTGTCCAAAAGCCGCTGTAGTCGTTGCGAAAGTCAAGGTCAATGTTGAAGCGTGTCAGGTCGGGCGCGTAGGTATTCGCTACCGTGCCCAAGTCATAGGTGCCGTTACCCACCGCACCGCCGCTCAAGCTGTAGCTCACCGTATTGCCCGTAATCCGATTGGTGCTAGAGCCATCCAGTTCGGCAATAAAGGATACGGTTCGCGGTTGGTTCCAGTCTTGCGGCGTAAAGACGATCGTCGTCTGTGTGCCGTTCTGAGCAGTGTTGTCCGCATCCACTGTCAGAAAGCTGCCCGTGGTAAAGGTCAACGTCGTGTTGGCAGTGGGTGCTTGGCTGAGCTGAATCTGAAACGTTCCAGTACCACCTTCTTTGCCGCCGAATGTTAATTTACTAACAGTTGTCAGTTGAGCGGCTGAAGCCTGAAGAACGATTTCCTCGCCGACAGTCAGAGTAGCTGCACTGTCTCCAGACGCCAGAAGACTCATGCTGATGACTTCTGCACCATTCATTAGCCACAGCGTAGACTCATTCGACAACGAGTTTCGCCAGACAATATCGTCTTTTCCGTCTTGGTTGTAGTCTTTGATGGCTTGAACTTGCAGGTTGCTTCCCGGTGTGGCTGGTAGAAAAGCATAGTTAAGCCCACGACCATTTTTGAGCAGCCAGACAGCATTGCTGCCCGTTGCCTCTTCGCGCCACAGCAAATCTCGACTGCCGTCTCCATTAAAGTCGCCCGTTGCCTGAATCTTCCAGGAAATCGGAGCAGTATTAATCGAGATAGCTTCTTTAGCTGCACCGTTCATCAACCACAGCAAAACTTCGCCTGATTGCTCGTTGCGCCAGAGAACGTCCGCTTTTTTGTCGCTGTTGAAGTCAGCCGCCGTCTGAACTTTCCAGACGGACTCAACTTTCTCGATCGGTGAGTCTGTCGCACTGCCGTTGGCTAAGCGCACATTTACGTCTTTCGTAGCGCTATTCCGCCAAATTCGATCGAGCTTGCCATCCCCATTAAAATCAGCCTGGGCTAGAAGAACCCCGCCTGGAGGAAGGATCGTTGACGAATCTAATGGAAGTCGTGGAATAGCTGGGGTGGCAGTAGAACTCAGACTGCTCTCAATCGCGCTAGACGAAGCGTTTAAGGGTGCTTGTAGGTCACTTTGGTATGGATTTGCGTTAGTTAACGCCGTCGACAAAGGCTCGATCGATTGAGTTGTGGAAGAAAAAGCAATAGCGGCACAATCGGCTGACATGGAAGGTGCGGGGGGTGGGTTTGCCTAAAGAAGAATAGAGATCTTTGCACCAGAGAAACGCGCTCTCGGAGTAAACCGACTTGCATTTACATCTGATAACCGTGCAAGGCAAGACCTTCGTCTACCAGATTCTCGAAAGCTTTGACGACGGAAACGCGAAATCGCGGCTTCGTCTAGGTAACAGTATCTGCTGCAATCGCTCTCTACTCAAGCGGTCTGGCAGTGCATCCCCGGTGTGCCAGTTTGAGAAGCTGCTCTAAAATCGGCGGTTCGACAGAGCAAAAAGTATCAAACGTGACAGGTGTAATCTATTTATAGCGAGTAATTTGGGGAAAGTCTAGACAAGACTACGGGGAAATGTGTCAATTTAGCGTATCAATTCTTAAAGGTTTCATGAAGTTCACGGAGGCGATCGCGAAAACCAAGCAAAAAACTTTATCACATCTCGATTAACCGCATAGTGTCGCGACTTTACAGGGTCAGCTGAGGAACTGTCCGCTAAAATCGGAGCGATTAGACTCAGTGAGTATAATCTGCCTTTATAATCCTTGGTAGTTCGGCTCTACCATACCGCAACCATTTCTGAGGCTGGCTTCATACCTTCTCAATACCTGCACAAGGAGCGTCATAAGGGTGAACAGTTGGATAGACCACTACAATCGACCAGTCAGCTTGGAAGAGCAACAACTCTACCGCCACTGGTTGAATTTGTCGCAACTTGAGTCACCGAACCAGCTTGTTGAACGATTTCGTTTGCTATTTGTTGAGGGTAGTGGCTATCCTGAGCCTGAAATTGAAGCGGCGATCGAGCGAATCCTCTCTTCGGACAGCGGCAGTGCAGAATTCAAGTTCATTCTCAATCGCTGCTGCTACATTCTGATTAATCGCTGGCTGATGCATCCTCGGCTTCAGGGAGCAATTCCCAGCCTAGTGGACGTGTTTGAAGTCGCCTCTGGCACGTCAGGACGATCGTCTCAGCGCCTGCGCGAACATGTGCGGCTGTTTACCCGCACCGACCAGTACCAGACGCTGCGGCGGCTGACGGACATGCTGCGGCAGGACACCGAGGGGATGACGCAAAGCCGCCCACTGGGCAGCTACATCCGCCGCTATCCCTACCTATACGAGCATTGTCTCCTGGCTGAAGACAGCATTGATGACCAGCGACGCACGGTGCGGCGAATTCAAGTGCAGGCGCAGCGCCAGTTTGAAGTGGATTTATCCCAGTACATCACCCATCGAATTGTTCGATCACAGTCCAGCGACGATTCAGCAATGATTAAAAATCCGACGCTGCTCAGCGATCAGGATTTGCGGCTGGCGCTGAATCAGTTTCTCTGCAAAGTCGATGGACAGCACACCCAGCGCGATTTGGCGCAGCACTTCCTCACGTACAGCCGCCACACGCCATCCTATCGGGTGTTTAAAGACGAACTGTTTGATTATCTTTCAACGGCGATTGCGCCTGACTATGGCAAGCGGCAGTTCTACGATCGGCTGTACACGCAGCTGCAAACCACGCTGCCCGAAAACGACGGCCAGCGCCCCAACGAGTTTTTGCTGCTGCGGACCTGTAGCCGCCTGCTCAATTTCCTGGTGGTGGAGAGTCCACAGCAGCCGAGCCACTTTGTCTTCCTGGATTTAATTACTAATATTGGCACCACGTTTGCAGTCAATCTGCTGCTGAAGATTGTTCTGCTTTGTCAGAAGGTCAAACCCCACCTAGAGAAGCGCTTTTCGATTTTGTTCAACCACTACGAGGCACACACAAAGGAAAGCGGCATCGGCTGGCTGATTGAAGCCCTGGAAACGCTTAACGTTGCCTTTGCCACCAACTTTGGCTCGGTCAACTTCTACAGCTTCAGCTAGAGCGAGTCCAGCACTCGGCGAATCACCTGATAAATGGATTCAAGCTGGGACGTGGTAATGCAGTAGGGCGGCATCAGGTAAAGCGTATTCCCCAACGGGCGCAGCAGAAAGCCTTCCGCCAGAAATCGCGCTTTTAGAATCGGACCGATCGCGTTGAAATACCCGCTTGCGCTGTCGGTCTTTACATCCATGGCGGCGATCGTGCCGCAGACACGCACGTGCTCTAGTCGAGGGTGGTCCCGCAGCCAGCGATCGAGGAATTGCCGATGCAGCGATTCCAGCCGTCGATAGGCATCCGGATTTTGCTCCAGCAGGTCTAGCGACGCCACTCCAGTTGCACAGGCAAGGGGATTGCCCGTGTACGAATGCCCGTGGTAGAACGTCTGCCCTAGATCGTCTCCGCAAAAGGCGTGGTAAATGTCTTCGGTCGCCACTGTCACCGACAGCGGCAAGCAGCCGCCCGACAGCCCTTTCGACAAACAGATTAAATCGGGCACGGTGGCAGACTTGAGGCAGGCAAACAAGTCGCCCGTGCGTCCAAAGCCCGTCATTACTTCGTCGTAAATCACCAGCACGTTGAACTGACGCGCCAGTTGAGTCAGCGCCTGCAAAAACTGCGGACGACACAGCCGCATTCCTCCCGCACCCTGCACCAGTGGCTCAATGAAGATGCCTGCGTATCGATCGCCCCGCCGTTTCAGCAGCCGCTCCAGTTTCTCCAACACCTGTGTTTCTTTCGTCTCTACCTGCAGATCATCATCAAATGTCGCAGGAAAGGGAACAAGCTCTGTGTCAAACATGAGAGGACGAAACCGCTGCCACCACGAGGAGCCGCGCCCGATCGACATCGCACCGATTGTGTCACCGTGGTAGCCGCCTTCAAAGCTGAGAAATGTTTTTCGCTGGGGTTCTTTCTGGTTGCGCCAGTACTGGTACGCCATTTTTAGCGCTACCTCGATCGCCGTGGAGCCATTGTCTGAGAAGAACACCCGCGTCAGGGACGCTGGCAAATGAGTCAGCAGCCTACGCGCTAGTTGTTCAGCGGGCGCATGCGTAAAGCCCGCAAAAATGACGTGTTCTAGCTGCTGTGCCTGCTGGTACAGCGCGTCTGCCAGCACGGGATGGCTGTGTCCATGAATCGTTACCCACCAGCTTGAGATGCAGTCCAAAATCTGCCGCCCGTCTTCGAGTTCCAGCAAAACGCCGTGCCCTTTCACCACCTTCAGCGGCGGCGGAGCGGTTTTCATTTGCGT
>NZ_JACJPG010000521.1 GCF_014695955.1 Leptolyngbya sp. FACHB-36
GATTCTGCAAAGCAGGCAAACAGCTGACGGGCGGGAACATCCATGTTGACGATTTTCATAATCCGCCAGTCAATATCCAGCGAGTGCTCGACGATACCGCCGTTGAGCACGTGAACCCCTTCGCGCTGAATCTTCGTCCCTAAATTTTTCGGGTAGCCACCATCGATCAGCAAGCAAGACGGTTTGAGCGTGGCGGGATCGATTTCAACACCTTTCGGCATGCTGGCAACCCAGACAATAATGTCTGCCTGCGGTAGCGCCTCTTCCAGTCCCATAATTTTGCCGCGACCAAGTTCTGCTTGTAGCTCCTGAAGCCGCTCTTGGTTCCGAGCCACTAACAGCAGTTCTGCAACGCCTGTACGAGTGCTGAGCCAGCGACAGACCGCGCTGCCAATGTCACCTGTCGCACCGCAAACGGCAACTGTTGCCTTTGACAGATCAATGTCTAATTTGGGAGCGGCTAGCTCTACCTGACGCACGATAACGTAGGCGGTGTGAGTGTTGCCTGTCGTGAAGCGCTTGCAGTCTAGAATGACGTTGCGGACCTGCTTGACCTGCTCTAAGTTGAAGTTCTCGAAGACGATCGACGAAAAGCCGCCTAGCGCAGTGATGTTAATTCCGTGTTTCTGAGCGTGCGCCATCGCGTTAACGACTTTGCGGGTTGCAGCTTTGATGCGGCGTGATGCCAGCATCTCGGGCAGAAAGCAGGATTCGACGTATTTGCCTTCGATCGTTTGTCCAGTGATGCTAGTAACGGTGATGGTGTCTACGATTTGCGGTGGGGCACTGCACCAAAAATCGAGCCCTTGATCGGCGTACTCTGGATAGCCCAACTCTTTTGCAACAGTCTGGGCGTGCTCTAGGCTAGTGAGATGACCAATTAAACCAAACATGAACGACCTTGCGAGACATTAGCAACTCAGACAAAACACGCTCCTTGATGAGCAAACCGCATCAAGGGGACTCACCGATGTACCTGGCGATACTAAAACGCAGCCATCGGTAAGATTTGTGATTTAGAGTACTTATGGAAGTAATTACTCTGAATAATTAATAGGGACTGCGATCGCTGAATTCTTTCGTAGCTCCTACCCTGTTTTAGCAGTGGCACTAACACCGTTAATGCCTTGTGGAGAGACTGCTTTGCCTCCCCACAAGATTAAGTGATCAACTGCAAGGCTAGGCGGCAGACAATCCCATCGCTGACATCCGCATAATCTCGCGGGTGCTGAAGCCAATGTTGCCTAGCGCTTCACCGTACTGAATCATGAAGTCTTCCACCAGCGCTTCCTTCTCCATGCCCAGAATCTCGGCGTCAGTTTCGACCTGATTCAACATCTGCCAGACTAACGGCAAGTTCTGACGGTTTGCGGTTTCTAGTTCTGCCTTGGACGCTTCAAAATTGGCTTTCAGCCACTCTTCCCCAAAGTTTAGGTGGGTGTACTCATCCTTAACAACACCCTCAGTGATCTTGCGGGCAAAGTCGTCAGCCACTGGAATGTAGATGTTGTACGCAGCGATCGCAAAGCACTCGATGATCAGAGACTGAATCAAAAGGCAGGTCACAACCTTGTTTTCGGCAGCTGCCTGCTGGAAGTTTTGGTGCAGTTGGGCGAAGAACTGCCGAGCAAATTCCATATCGGGTGCGACGCTGAGGTTGCGTCCGCAGGCTTCAAAGCCTTTTTTATGCCGGTTTTCCATCCGGGCAAGACCAAGCAACTGTTCTTTGCTGTCGGGAAGCAGTTCCGTTAGCCTGATGTAGTTCTCATTTGCCTCTTGTTCGCCTTCAATGACAATGGCATTGATCCGGCTGTAAGCGTCTTTATAAGTCTCGCTTTGGAAGTCGATTACACTAGCCTCAAGCTGCGGCATAGGTTTTTTTATCTCCTCAGGAATGCAAGCCGATTAAAAATTCGGCACTGAAATAACAGGATGGGGGCGTTGAACCGAGGGAACGGTTTCAAGTTCGTGCTTGTATCACTTTAACTTGTTAATTGTGGGAAATCGAGAATGTCTATCCAGAATCTGGACGGGAATGGGGATCAACAGGTTCCTGGTGACAAACGAATATCATGGCTAATTGTGCTGCTGCTGGTAACGGGGGCATTAATTGTGCTGCTGCCATTGGGGGTGGTGCTAGCAACTTCGTTTAGCGCACCTGGATCGAACGCAGTGTCCTGGCAGAACTACCGTCAGGCTTGGGTGCAGGGAGGGTTTCTCCTTGCCTTTGCCAACTCGACGATCGTGGCATTAGCCGTCACAGGACTACAAATCGCAACGTCTGCACTTGCTGGCTATGCGCTAGCGAGGCTGAAGTTTCGTGGCAGAGAGTTGATTCTGCTGATCGTTTTGGCAACGCTAGTGATTCCATTTCAAATGTTAGTCATTCCCATTTTTCTAATTTTGAAATGGGGACATTTAATTAATACGTATGGAGCATTAATTTTGCCGACTGCCGCCAATGGATTCGGAATTTTTCTGATGCGGCAGTACTTTTTAACCATTCCAATTGAGTTGGAAGAAGCCGCTGCGTTAGACGGAGCCGATCGACTGCAAATTCTCTGGCGTGTCATGCTGCCGCTCGCACGTCCGGCACTGGTAACGCTGTTTTTATTTACATTTATTGGTGAATGGAATGATTTATTCAAGCCGCTAGTTTTTACGACTCGTCCCGAACTAAAGACGGTTCAACTGGCGCTGGCTGCCTTCCAGGAGCAGTTTACCAATAACTGGTCGCTGTTAATGGCAGCTGTAGTAATTTCTACAGTTCCTGTTATGCTGCTGTTCCTTGTTGGTCAACGCGAATTTATTCGCGGAATTGCGACAACGGGAATTAAGAATTAGCGGCTGGCTACCGGTTTTTAGCTGTTAGATTCTTAAGTACTTCTACGGATTAACTGCTATTGATCGGTGACTAGCTAAATCAATAGCAGTTAATCATTAATCACTAACTTTTTCGCCCCAGCAGCTTGTCGCGCAGGTGCTTAATTTTGTCTCGGTACTTGGCGGCTTCCTCAAACTCTAGCTTTTTCGCCGACTCTTTCATTTGCGCTTCTAGCTGCGTAATTAGCGTGGGAATGTCTTCTAACGGCAGGTCTTCTGACTGGTCGTATGCCTGATCTAGCTCTTGAGCATTGAGGCGACGAGAGACTTCCAGAAACGACAGAATCGAGTTGCTCGACTTTTTGATGATCGGCATCGGCACAATTCCGTGCTTCTCGTTGTATTCCTGTTGGATCGCGCGACGCTGCTCTGTGACGCTGATTGCCTTCGCCATGCTGTCGGTCATGTTGTCCGCGTAGAGAATGGCTTGCCCGTGGATGTGGCGGGCGGCACGACCGATCGTCTGAATCAGCGATCGCTCTGCCCGCAAAAAGCCTTCCTTGTCGGCATCGAGGATGGCAACCAGCGACACTTCCGGCAGATCCAACCCTTCCCGCAGCAGGTTGACGCCAATCAGCACGTGAAATTCACCGTTCCGCAAGTCTTGCAGAATTTCGATCCGCTCGATCGAGTTGATTTCGGAGTGCAAGTAGCGAACTTTGACGCCGCGCTCTTGGAAGTACTCAGTCAAATCTTCTGCCATGCGCTTGGTCAGCGTTGTTACCAGTACCCGTTCCTGGCGCTGTACCCGCTCTTGGATTTCGTGCAGCAAATCGTCTACCTGTCCAGTCGTCGGGCGAACAAAGATCTCCGGGTCCAGCACGCCTGTTGGTCGAATAATTTGCTGCGCCACCTGCTTACCCGACACTTCAATTTCCCAGTCACCCGGAGTCGCCGAGACGAAAATGCACTGCTTCACCTTGTCCCAAAACTCATCGGCTTTTAAGGGGCGGTTGTCGGCAGCACTGGGCAAGCGGAAGCCGTGGTCGATGAGCACACGCTTCCGGGCTTGGTCGCCGTTGTACATGCCACGAATTTGCGGAATCGTGACGTGAGACTCGTCGATGACCAGCAGCCAGTCGTCGGGGAAGTAATCAATCAAGCACTCTGGTGACTCGCCTGCCACCCGTCCGGCTAAGTGCCGCGAGTAGTTCTCGACCCCGTTGCAGAAGCCAACTTCTCGCAGCACTTCCAAGTCATAGCGGGTCCGCTGTTCAAGGCGCTGCGCTTCTAGCAGCTTGCCGTCTTTCTCCAGTTCTTCAAGCCGCTCTTTGAGTTCCTGCTCGATCGCGTCGCACGCCGCCTGTAGCCGATCTTCTGGCGTGACAAAGTGCCGTGCCGGATAGATGTTGACCGCGTCCATGCTTTGCAGCGTACCGCCCGTCACCGGATCGATGTAGCGAATCGCGTCGATCTCGTCGCCGAAGAACTCGACCCGAACGATCCGATCCTCGTAGGCAGGACCAATTTCTAGCACGTCGCCTTTGACCCGAAACCGTCCGCGTCCCAAATCCAAATCATTGCGAGTGTACTGCACGGAGGCAAGGTCGCGGATGATCTGGCGTGGGTCCATTTCTTCACCAACCCGCAGCGGAATTGATGCATTCAGGTACTCGGAGGGAATGCCCAAACCGTAGATGCAGCTAATCGACGCCACGACAATCACGTCTCGCCGCTCGAATAGCGATCGTGTCGCCGAGTGCCGCAGCATATCAATCTCGTCGTTGATCGAGGCAGTCTTTTCGATGTACGTATCGCTGACGGGAATGTAGGCTTCTGGCTGGTAGTAGTCGTAATAGCTGATGAAGTATTCAACCGCGTTGTCTGGAAAAAATTCGCGTAGCTCGTTGCACAATTGCGCCGCCAAGGTTTTGTTGTGCGCCAGCACGAGAGCGGGTCGCCCAACTTTCTCGATCGTGCGGGCGATCGTGTGGGTTTTTCCGGTTCCGGTTGCGCCTAGCAGCACTTGATAGCGGTGTCCGGCTTGGAGACTGTTCACAAGCTGGGCGATCGCAGTGGGTTGGTCGCCTGTTGGTTCAAAGGGTGCTTGAATCTGGAACTTTGCCATAGGGGAATAAACGGGGTCCAGAGAAGGGAATGACACAATGCTTCACGAGCGCAGGCAGCGGACAAATCGCTTCAATAGTTTCGACAACCTTCGATGAATGCTGTTAG
Source organism: Leptolyngbya sp. FACHB-36 (assembly GCF_014695955.1). Lineage (GTDB taxonomy): Bacteria > Cyanobacteriota > Cyanobacteriia > Leptolyngbyales > Leptolyngbyaceae > FACHB-36. The sequence goes on from NZ_JACJPG010000521.1 coordinate 5,059, forward strand.
CGGATGCACTAGTCGAGGCGGCTCGATCCTGCTGATTAAAATCCGACTAAATCCTGCCTTTCTTGAGCGCGATCGAGCGTTAAAACCACGAAATCAGTAAGTAGGCAATCCGCCCACAGAGAAGGCGAGACAGCGGCTTTCGACTTTTCTAGTGTAACGGTTTTAATCGCTGCCTTGGTCTAGTCCATTACCACATAAGCGAATCGGTTTTCTCTTAGTTCGACTCTCAGTTTGATTACATCGGGGAACCGCTCAAATAATGAAGAATTGTGGCGATCGATAAGCCCAAAGCCCAGTACTAGGGGTAGTAATCATTTGAAGAAATTATAAAGTTTTGACAATGTATTGTGGATTCTGTAAAATCTCGTGTCATGAACTCTGTGTAAATACCGAGTTAGCAGCGAACATCGTTGAATCTTTCCCTAGATTTAGCGACAACGTTTAGCATTCATACGAACCAGCGTGTACGGACATTGAGACAAGATTTGAAGGCTGGTTAAACCAGTGCATCTACTGAGGGATTTAGCATCGCCGGTTTGGATTGAACCTCTAAATGAATGGTTTACAGCAAATAAAGCCTCCTGCCGCTCAGTTGGGGTGCAGCTACCAACGAGTTCTACAAGCACTTCTCTTTTCGGGAATTAGCTTTCAGGGTTTCTCTGCCACCGCTCAAGAACAAGTCATCACAATTCCCAATACCGCAACGGCAAACTTTCGGGATACACCCGGAGGTCCGGTTCGGAATACTGAATCTAACCCGACCACGCTGCCTGCACGAGTGGGGCAAGCGGGATTAGAAATTGTCAAAACGGGCGATCGCGCCGCCGCTGAACCAGGCGATACCGTCGCTTACCGTCTGCTGGTCAGAAACTCTGGGTCTGCTACCGTACGCAATTTGGAAGTTACAGACACCCTGCCGCTCGGGTTGAAATACGTATCGGGGTCGGCACGGGCATCCTTGGGCAACACGACGGTCAATCTACCTGAGCCAAGGATTAACGGACGCAATCTTACGTTCACCTACCCTAGCTTAGACCCCCAGCAAACGCTGACGCTCGTTTATGCAGCGATTCTGATGCCGGACGCGGTTCGAGGAACCGGACGCAACTTGGCAGCGGCGGCTGGTAGGTCTCCTGGCGGTGCCGACATCCGAAGCAACACCGCCAGCCATCGCCTAGAGATTCGACCTGGTATCTTGTCCGACTGCGGCACGATCGTCGGGCGAGTATTCGTCGACAAAAACTTTGACGGGGAGCAGCAGCCTGGAGAACCTGGCGTGCCAAACGCGGTGATCTTCATGGACGATGGCAACCGCGTTACAACCGACGCCAACGGTTTATTCTCGCTTGCCTACGTCATTTCGGGTTACCGGACCGGCACCCTGGATCTGACCAGCTTGCCTGGCTATACCATCGCTCCAAACCAGTACCGGATTGAAGCAAACAGTACCTCGCGCCTGGTACGGCTGCCGCCTGGCGGAATGGGACGGATGAACTTTGCCGTGACACCTAGCTTTAAGGAGGGGCGGCGGTAATATGCGTCATTCAGCCATTCGTTTTGCGCTGCTGTCGTCGCTAGTCGGAGCCGCCCTCGTTGCCTCTAGCGGTTCTGCTGTAGCGCTCACCGGATCTCATCAAACGATTGCTCAAGCTCCCACCGACAGCACTCCACCGCCGCAGGCGGCGTCCGGCGTGCGAATTGTGTCGCCGCAAGCAAGCGTGACGGGCGATCGCACCACCAACTTTGTCGTGCAGTATCCCGCAGGAACCGCGATCAGCGTGACGGTAAACGGTCAGCCGATCGACCCCACCGTGCGGACGCAAACGCAACCGAGCGGGGATGTCGTAACGCAAGTCTGGTACGGCGTACCTCTGAAAGAGGGCGAAAACGTCCTAGCCGTGCAGCCCCAAGGCGGCAGCGTCACCAGCGTCACGGTGACGGTGAAAGAAATTAAGGCGAAGCTGGAATTTTTGCCCACGTCGGACCCGCGCGTTCCCGCAGACGGGCGATCGACCGTGCGCCTAGAAGGACAGATCGTAGACGAGTCGGGCGCAGTGGTCCAACAGGACGCGCTGGTGACGCTTTCGGCAAGTGCGGGACGGTTTGTGGACGCCGACCAGGACCGCGATCGTTCTGGATTGCAGATTATTGCCCGCAATGGTCGCTTCACGGCGCAGTTGCAGTCGTCGCTGGCACCGCAGCAGGTGCGGGTACGGGCGGCAGCCGATTTGAGCGAACGGCGCGACCTCAAGGACGGCCAGATTCAGCCCCCCGATGACACGATTCAGGTCGAGACCAACGGACGATCTCGCCCCGCCGATCGGGTGCAGACGCCGCTGGGTATCCCGATTACTGGACACTTATCGACCACTCAGATCGAAGCGTACACGCAGGTTGAGTTCATCACGAACTTGAGAGCCCCGATCGTCTCTGGCGTAATCAATCTGCGACTGGGCAATGCCGGAACTGACTACTACGGCAGCTTCCGCGACTTCCTCGATCCGGATCTGATCAACGCGACCCGCTTCGACGTCACCACCGCCATTTTTACCACTGGGCGCATCGGCGACTGGCTGCTAACGGGTGCGCTGAACAATCAGCGTCCGCTGAACCAGCAGTGCGATGGCACCACGCGCCTGTTCCGCGACCCGCAGTTTTGCGATCAGGCGTACCCGGTCTACGGCGACAGTTCCACGACGGACTATTTGACGCCCTCGATCGACAGCCTCTATCTCCGCTTCGAGCGCACCTCTCCGGTGGCGGGAGCCGGATCGGATTTCTTTATGTGGGGCGACTACAGCACCCCTGAGTTTGCGGCACCGTCGCAGTTTTTTACAGCAACCAGTCGCCAACTGCACGGTTTCAAGGGCAATTTTAACGTTGGCAATCTCCGCCTAACCGCTCTATTTGCCAACAACATTCAAGGCTTCCAGCGCGACGCGATCGCGCCCAACGGCACCAGCGGCTATTACTTCCTGTCGCAGCGGTTAGTCGTGGGCGGCAGTGAAAACGTTGTGGTGGAAACCGAGGAAATCAATCGTCCCGGCACGGTGATCGAGCGCAAGCAGCTTGTGCGCGGTCCCGACTACGAACTGGACTACGATCGCGGTGCCTTGCTGTTCCGCCGCCCGATCCAGCAGACCGAGTTCGACCTGTTTGGGCGGACGCTGGTGCGGCGCATTATCGTCACGTATCAGTTCGACGGCAACGGTGACGGCGACACCCGCCTGTACGCCGGACGCTTGCAGTACAACTTCTCGCGAGCGTTTGGACTCGAAAGCTGGGCGGGCGTTAGCTACCTAAACGAAGATCAGGGCGATCGCACCTTCGAGCTGTATGGGGTGGATACGCTAATTCCGCTGGGCAAACAGGGACGAATCATTGCAGAGTATGCCCGCTCCAACAATGACTCAATTTTCCTGGGCAATGTCCAGGGAAGCGCCTATCGATTTGAGGCGACAGGTGCGGTATTTGCAGGCGTGCTGGCGCGGGCGTACTATCGATCGGTCGAGGAGAACTTCGCCAACAACGCCACGTTTAGCTTTACGCCGGGGCAAACTCGCTACGGCGGTGAACTGGCGGCAAACCTCGCTGCTGGGACGCAGCTGCAGTTCCAGTACGACCACGAAGAAAACTTTGGCATCGCCTCGGCGATTCGCACCACCTTCCCGGATCTGTTTAACCCGGAGCCAGAGCCGATTCCTGGCAGCCGCGTCAATAACAGCCTGACGACGATCCGGGCGGGCGTGCAGCAAAAGCTGGGAGCCGCAACGCTGGGAGTGGAGTGGGTCAACCGCAATCGGGAAGACCGCGCCACCCCAGAGCGCTTGGGCGACGACAGCAACCAGATCGTTTCGCGCCTGAGCGTGCCGCTGACCGATACCCTGACGTTCCGCGCCCAAAACGAGCAGAACATCAGCAGCAAGAGCGACCCGCTCTATCCCGATCGCAC
>NZ_JACJPG010000522.1 GCF_014695955.1 Leptolyngbya sp. FACHB-36
GAGACACACGATCGCCCACAGTCGAAGTAGCCCCAGCTTGTCTACACAATTGAAATAAAGTTTGGTTGAGCTTGAACCCGTTTAATCCACGCTTGAATCGCTGGAAACTGGCTCATATCATACCCACCTTGCTCAGCAACGTGCGTGTAGGCAAATACCGCAGTATCTGCGATCGTGTAGCGTTCTGCGACTAGAAACGATCGCGTTTTTAGCTGTTGCTCCAGCACCTCTAGTGCCACATTGCCCAATCCCTGATGATAGGCAATGATAGGCGCAAACTGCTCTGCTTGTTGGGTGACAGAAATCCAGAACCGAGGACGCGATAGATTAGCACCTAAACTGTACTGCTCAAAGAATAGCCACTGAGTAACTTCGGTGCGCTCCAGACGATCGATCGGCAAAAAATCTGTGCCTTCACTTAAGTAGAGCAAAATCGAGTTTGATTCGACCAAATAGTTTTCCGGCGCAATTTCTAGTACCGGAACTTTGCCAGTTGGGTTTTTCTGCAAAAAGGCTGGTAGTCGTGTTTCCTGCTGCACAATATTAATATCGACACACTCAAACGGAGTGCCAAGTTGCGCTAGCAGTAAGCGAACTTTGTAACAATTTCCAGAAAGCGGAAAATTGTAGAGGCGATACATTGATCTATTTTTTCTTGCGCTTAGATTTGCTGCCTTTGCTGTCGAGTGCGCCTTCAACTTTGGCGTTGAATCCATACACTTCGCGGCTGCCTGCTAAAGGAATTAATGTTACCGTCCGTTCATCCCCCGGTTCAAATCGGACAGCCGTTCCCGCCGGAATATCCAGTCGCAGTCCGCGTGTTTGTTCACGATCGAACTGTAGCGCCGCATTGATCTCATAAAAGTGAAAGTGAGAGCCAACTTGAATCGGACGATCGCCCGTATTTGCCACGCTCACGGTTGTCGTTTCTTTGCCTGCATTCAGCTCAATTTCGCCATCGTCGATTAGCATTTCGCCTGGAATCATCCGCTCCTCCGTTCCTGATTGGGTATTCAACTCGCTTACTGAATTGGATTATGCACAGTAACGAGTTTGGTGCCATCTGGAAAAGTGGCTTCCACTTGGACTTCATGAATCATTTCAGCAATGCCGTCCATCACATCCTGACGGGTCAGTAGTGTTGTGCCGTAGCTCATGAGGTCAGACACCGATCGTCCATCTCGTGCCCCTTCCAAAATTGCCGCTGTGATGTATGCGATCGCCTCAGGATAGTTGAGTTTAACGCCGCGTTCTTTGCGGCGCTCTGCTAACAGTGCAGCAGTAAAAATCAGCAGCTTGTCTTTTTCTTGCGGCGTTAGTTGCATCGTAATCTACACTCCCCAGACTCTCGGTATGCAAGCAGATTGTCCTAGAAATGATACGCGGATCAAGTGCCAAACGGCTGTGAACCAGTAACGCACTTCGGAGGTTGAGTTGCCGCGATAGCGACAGAGCAAACCCGATTCTCCGGAGGAGGCACTGCCAGAACGCAATCGCGTTACGCCAACTTCGCCCTCGCCCGTCCACAACTGACGTGCTTTCTCAACCAATTCTGGTTCCACCGACTGACCCAGAAACGCAAAACTGCCAACCACTCCGCATCCAGCGAGTCCATGCGGACTATTGATCAGTTCTTCGCTACCCGGAAGCCACTGCCGATCGACCCACAGCGGATTGCCTGCTTGCCAGACTTCTGTGTGCGATCGCCACTCGCCGCTGGTAAACCGTTCGCCTTTGGCGGTGCGTCCAAAGCGGGTAATGTCCCAACCAAGCCAGGTTGCGCCAGGAGCCAGATCGATCTGCATTGTCTGACGATAGTGGGCACGATCGAAGACGATCGTTTCCTGCGGGAGCCATTCTAAGCAGGCACCTTCGGCAACCTCAACCTGAACCGCTTGCTGTGCCTGCAATCCGTTGGTGCGATAGAGCTTGCTAGCGGCGGCGGTTGTGATCAACGCGCGCGCTTGAGGTTGCAGTTGAAGCTGGATGGAGAGGCGATCGCCCCCAACCACACCTCCCGCCGTGTGCAGCAAGACACTGTGACAGATTTCGGGTCCTTCTGGGTAGAACGGACGCTGTACCTTTAGTGGAGCACGCACCCAGGGCTGCACCAGAGTGGTACCGCTACCGTCGTGGG
>NZ_JACJPG010000523.1 GCF_014695955.1 Leptolyngbya sp. FACHB-36
ACCGGACACGCGATTTTGCACGAACTCATCTGCAACCTGATGCATCACGGTGTCACGGTCTACGACGAGTGGTACGTGCTGCGCCTGATTTTGGAAGACGGGCAGGCAAAGGGCGTCGTCATGTTCCGCATCCAGGATGGTCAGCTGGCGGTAGTTCGCGCTAAAGCGGTCATGGTTGCCACAGGCGGCTATGGGCGCGTCTACAATACCACCTCAAACGATTACGCCTCCACGGGCGACGGTTTGTCGATGGTGGCACAGGCGGGTCTGCCATTAGAAGACATGGAATTTGTGCAGTTTCATCCCACAGGGCTGTATCCGGTAGGCGTGCTGATTTCCGAAGCCGTGCGTGGAGAAGGCGCCTATCTCATCAACAGCGAGGGACGGCGGTTTATGGAGGAGTACGCGCCAAGCCGGATGGAACTGGCTCCCCGCGACATCACTTCTAGAGCCATCACCTGCGAAATTCGCGCTGGTCGCGGTGTGCATCTAGATGGCAGTGCGGGAGGTCCCTTCGTCTATCTCGATCTGCGCCACATGGGACGAGAAAAAATCATGAGCCGGATTCCCTTCTGCTGGGAAGAGGCACATCGGCTGGTTGGCATCGATGCGGTCCATCAACCGATGCCTGTGCGTCCCACGGTGCATTACTCAATGGGTGGCATTCCGGTTAATACAGATGGGCAGGTACGCAGCAGCTCTGACGACTTGGTAGACGGCTTTTTCGCCGCTGGGGAAGCGGCTTGCGTGTCCGTTCACGGTGCGAATCGGTTAGGTAGTAATTCGCTGCTGGAGTGTGTGGTGTACGGACGGCGCACGGGGGCAACGATCGCCCGCTACGTCCAGTCCCGCAAACTCCCTGACCTGGATGAAACTTCCTACCTGAGCGAGGTTGCTAGCCAGATTCGATCGCTCCTCGACCAGCCTGGACAGTACCGGATTAACCAAATTCGGCAGGCGTATCAAGACTGTATGACCGAGCACTGCGGCGTTTTTCGCACCGAAAGCGTTATGCGCGAAGGACTCAGCAAGCTAAAGCAGATTCAGCAGCAGTACAGCCAAATCCGACTGGACGATAAAGGAACGCTCTGGAACACCGAGATTATTGAGGCACTGGAACTCCGCAGCCTCATGATTGTAGGCGAGATGATTCTGACGTCGGCGATCAATCGTCAGGAAAGCCGCGGCTCTCACTCCCGCGAAGACTTCCCTCAGCGCGACGACGCCAACTTCCTCAAGCACACGCTGGCGTACTACTCGCCTGCAGGAATTGAGATTCAGTACAAGCCTGTGGTGATCAATCTGTTTCAGCCACAAGAGCGAAAGTACTGAGCTTGCTGCCGCTAGCCACGATCGTTAAGTGGACAGCGAAGATACGCAATTTTCTCGTCGCATGGGCTGGATCGTCCGCACGGCGTTGTCCAAGTGCACCGGACTCAACTGCACAGCGCAGGCTTTAAGTTCCGGCTGTGCAGAATCTGGGCAGGCTTCCGGGTGCGTTAGCGCATTTGCTTCCGACTGGTCTGCCCAAAGTCCGCCCCAGTGCATCGGCACGAACACGGTACCGGACGCGATCGCCCGCGTCACTCGTGCCACAAATCGGGCAGTGCCGCGCCGCGATCGCACCTCTACCCAAGCGTCATCCTCAATCCCCAAGGACGCAGCATCGCGGGGATGAATTTCAATAAACGGGTTGGGATACATCTGGCGGATTTTATCAATTCGACCCGTTCGCGTTTGGGTGTGCCAGTGTCCGTAGATCCGCCCCGTTGTGAGGATGTAGGGATATTGCTCATCTGGTGGCTCCGCCAACCCGCGCGAGTGATAGGCAGCAAAGCGGGCGCGTTGATCGGGAGTGTGGAACCGGAAGTCGGTGTAAAGGCGGGAGGAATTTTGGATTTTGGATTTTGGATTTTGAATTGAATCCGCTAATTCATCAGTCCTAATTTCTAATTCAAAATTTTTGTCTGGGCAGGGCCACTGAAGCGGACCCTCGCGCCGGAGACGATCGTGGCTGATGCCACTCATGTCGCACGGGCGATCGCGGGTGAGCTGAACGAACTCGGCATGAATGTCGGCGGCAGTAGAAAAGGCGAACTGGTCGGTAAAGCCCAAGCGGCGACCTACTTCTGCGAAAATTGCCCAGTCTTCTCGCGCCTCTCCAGGAGCAAGTTGGAAGGCAGGACAAAGGGTGACGCGGCGTTCCGAATTGGTCATGGTGCCCGTTTTTTCACTCCACTGCGTTGCGGGCAGCAGCACGTGTGCGTAGGCGGTCGTTTCGGTGGGGTAGTACGCTTCTTGATACACCGTGAAGGGCGATCGGCGCAGTGCCGCTTTGGTCCGCTCTAAATCCGGCATGCTGACCACCGGATTGGTTGCCGCAATCCAAAGAAACTGGACCGCGCCAGTTTCTAGTCCGCTGATCATCTCCCATGCCGTGCGTCCAGGCTCAGCGGCGATTTGTCCGATCGGTAGCCCCCATGCCTGTTCCACCTCGGCGCGGTGCTGCGGATTTTTCACTGAGCGGTATCCGGGCAGCAACCCGGACAGTCCGCCTGCTTCCCGTCCGCCCATTGCGTTTGGCTGTCCTGTCAGGGAGAAGGGTCCGGCCCCCGGTTTGCCAATCATGCCAGTCATCAAGTGCAGATTAATCAGCGTTCGGACTTTGGCAGTGCCCTCGGACGACTGGTTAATGCCCATCGACCAAAGCGACAGCACCCGCTGCGACTCGCCCCAATAGCGGGCAGCCGTTTCCAGGTCGGTCTGGGTAATGCCGCAGCGCGCCGCAACGGCCTCCGGAGGGTAGTAGCGAATGACGTCTTCGTAGCGGTCAAAGTCCTGCGTGTGCTGCTGGATAAAGTCAGCATCGAGGTAGCCCCAGCGCACTAGTAAATGAGCGATGCCATTCAGTAAGTCAATGTCGGTTCCGGGACGAATAGCAAGGTGCAAATCTGCCGCAGCTGCCGTATCGGTGCGGCGAGGATCGACGACAATGAGTTTGACGTGCGGATGTTTCTTGTGGTACTTTCGCAGGCGGTTGAAGACGATCGGGTGGCACTCCGCTGTATTTGTGCCAATCAAAACGGCGCAGTCGGTTAGCTCTAAGTCCTCGTAGCAGCAGGGAGGACCATCGGAACCAAAGCTTTGCGTGTAGCCTGCCACTGCCGATGACATACACAGCCGCGAATTGGCATCAAAGTTATTGGTGCCCAAGCAGCCCTTCATCAGCTTTTGCGCCGTGTAGTAGTCCTCTGTGACAAATTGCCCCGACCCGTACATGCACAGGGCATCGGGACCGTGGGAGTGCCGCACCGCTTTAATTTGCTCGACAATCCGGTCCAGCGCCGTTTCCCAGCTCACCTGCTGAAACGGCTCGTTCAGCGAGTCCCGCAGCATGGGATAGAGGAGACGATCGCGGTTGATCGACTCTACCACCGTCGCGCCTTTAACGCAGACCATCCCCTGACTAGAGGGATGCGCGCGATCGCCGCGCACTTGCCAGCGTTCGGCGTCAGAATTGGAGCCAGGACGAGATGTCGTTTGTAGAACCTCTAAACCGCAGCCCACCCCGCAGTAGGGGCAGAGGGTTTTGGTGTGCAATGGTGTCATTCGGATAAATCAGCGGAATCGGGATGAGCAGGCGTAATCTCGGCAGGCAATTCGTTCACCTGTAGCCGAAGACAGGGAATTTGCTCCAGGAGAGAAGCGCTGTTAGCGATGTGGATGTAAATCTCTAACACCGCGTCTGGAACTGCTTCGAACAGCAGGCGCTGCTGGGGAAACACGAGGCGCTCAAACAGCCCGCCAGAGACGTGTTCAATCCGTGCCTGTTGCAGTTGGGTCGTCGTGTTGACGTAGCAGCAGAGGATGCGATCGGACCAGGGAGTGGGAGTCTGTACCATAGCGCTGAGTCACGGAGTATCGCAGATTACCAAACTTAGACCTGCTGAACACGATCGCGTCAGTCTACTTCAGCCGTCGGTGCCAAGCTCGACGCTGCCGTCTCAGCCTGTTTCCAACCCGACAGCATCACCAGAATTGCGATCGTGCTTAGGGTAACCGTGTCTCCGTCTTGCAGAAACTGCTTTCGCAGCAGCGCTAGACGATGACGATTGACGTAGGTGCCGTTCTTGCTGCCCAGATCCAGGACGTAGAAGCCGTGCTGGGGACAGTAGCCGATCGCGGCATGGAGTCGAGAGATGGAGGCGTAGGGCAGCACGATCGCGCAAGCCGCATTGCGTCCGATGATCCAGCTTGTCCCCACCTCGGTTGTGCCGACAGGCTGCTGCTGCCGCTGTAGCGTCAAAAACGCCGTCCGACCCGTGGCGACCGCCTGGAGGTAGTAAGAAGCAATCCACAACAACTGCCGTACGGTCGGATCGATCGCGGTTGCTTGCGCACCATCCGATTCGGATGCGGCAGCTGACTCGGACGGCTTGGGTTTCAAGCGCTCTAGGCTGTTGAAATCCTCGCGGTGGGGCGGCGTTGAACTCGACATAGGATCTACAGCGGATAAGGATTACGTGGATCACCAACAGCTAGTAGATGAGCCGCGATCAGTCGTCCGTGTGTGCATAGCGGCTAAACAAGAAGTCGAGCGCGTGATTTCGCAGCGTGTAGTACTTGGGGTCTTCCATCAGTTGAGCCCGATCGCGGGGGCGAGGGAACGGAACGTCCATCACTTCGCCGATCGTGGCGGCAGGTCCGTTTGTCATCATCACAATCTTGTCTGCCAGGAACAGCGCCTCATCGATGTCGTGAGTAATCATCATTACGGTGACGCGCTGCTTAGTCCAAATTTGCAGCAGCTCTTCCTGAAGCTCTTCTTTGGTAATGGCGTCGAGGGCACCAAACGGCTCGTCCAGAATTAGCATCTGTGGACAGATCGCCAACGCGCGGGCGATCGACACCCGCTGCTTCATTCCACCCGATAGCTGCGGCGGCTTTTTGTCCGCCGCTTCTTCCAGACCAACCATTGCCAAGTGCTCTCGCACAATGTCCATTTTGTCTTGCTTGGACTTGTGGGGATACACCGCTTTGACTGCCAAGTAGACATTCTCGAATGCGGTCTTCCACGGCAGCAGCGCGTAGTTCTGAAACACCACCATGCGATCGGGTCCGGGACGGGTAATCGGCGTTCCCTGAAGCCGCACTTCTCCAGTCGAGGGCTTGCTAAATCCCGACACCATGTTTAGCAGAGTCGTTTTGCCGCAGCCGGAGTGCCCAATGACGCAGATGAAATCGCCTTCGTTCACGACCAAATCGACCCCATCCAGCACGGTGTAGGGTCCTCTGGGCGTTGGGTAAACCTTGGTGACGTGATCGATCACCAGAAACGGCTCCGAACGGGTTGACTGAACAGTCTGCGGGCTATGGAGAGTTTGCATAGGTGAATAGGGGATTTGGAGTTTACTGGCGTTGCAACGGGTTTGAAGTCTGCGCTTTGTTGAGGGCAACGGCACCATTCAAAACGTGATCGGGTTTAGGCGTGAGCAGCCACACGATCGAGGAGAATTTCTTCGATGCGGAACGGACGGTGGATGGCAAAGCTGTTGAGATAGCCGATCGGGTCGTCAGGATTGAACACGGTGCCGTCGAAGAGCGAGAAGGCGTCCCGGTTCGGGTCTGTGTCGGGCAGTCCTAGCTGACGAGCGGCTTGACCGTAGAGATCGACGCGGCGAGATCGCTCCAGAACTTCGATCCAGTTGCGCGGGAAGGGTGTTAGATCCCAGCGCGCCAGTTGCGTCAGCACCCACAAGCCTTCGGCGCGACCAGGGCAGTTGCTTTGATCGACATAGAATTGGTTGTAGCGGTACAGAGGTTGTGGTTCACCCGTGCCGCGATCGTAGGGGGTGAGGAAGCCAGGGCGGATGACGTCGGGCGACGTGTTGAGGTACTGCGGCAGCGACAGCAACTCCACAATGTCTTCGCGATTGCGGCGATCGTCGCAATAGTCGCAGGCTTCGATCAGCGCCCGCACTAGCGCCAAATGAGTTTGAGGATATTGATTAACCCAGTCTTCCCGGACGCCGAGGATCTTTTCTGGGTGTCCTGCCCAGATGTCTAAATCGGTCGCGACAACGAATCCAAGGTCTTCCCTCACGGCGCGGGTGTTCCAGGGTTCTCCGACGCAGTAGCCGTCAATGGTGCCTGCGGTCAGGTTAGCGACCATTTGGGCAGGCGGAATGACGGCTAGATTCACGTCTCGATCGGGATCGATGCCGCCTGCTGCCAGCCAGTAGCGCAGCATCAGGTTGTGCATCGACGTGGGATGAACGACGCCCAGCGTGTGAACGCTATCCGGCGTGCGATCGAGCGCTGCTTTGAAGTCAGGGAGCGACCGGACGCCTTCGTTGTAAAAGTGCTTGCTGAGGGTGATGGCGTTGCCATTGCGGCTGGTGACAAGGGCACAGACGATCGGCAGCGGATCATTGCCGCCAATGCCCAACGTCAGCGCTAGCGGCATTCCTGCCACCATCTGAGCCGCATCCAAACGCCGGAGTGAAATGCCATCGGCGATCGCTTTCCAGCTTGGCTCGCGGCAGAGGTTGACTTCTTCCAGTCCGTGCTTGGCAAAGAAGCCGCGCTCTTTGGCGACCACCAGCGGCGCACAGTCGGTCAGGGGAATAAAGCCAATGTCCAGGTTCACTTTTTCTAACCCATGACGGGCAATCACCACGGGCTGCTGTTTCTTGCGCTGTTTGTCGCGCTTCTGCTGGTTGAGGAAGTAAATCATCTCGTTCCGCAGCGCGTAGTACGTGGGATGGTTTACGACATCCATGCGCTGCCGCGGACGGGGAATTTTCACGTCCAAAATTTGTCCAATGTGCGCCTCTGGACCGTTCGTGAGCATGACGATGCGATCGGAAAGCAGCAGCGCCTCGTCTACGTCATGCGTCACCATTAGGCAGGTCATGCCCGTTTCCTGGCAAATCCGCATCAATTGCTCTTGCAGGTTGCCCCGGCTCAACGCATCCAGCGCCCCAAACGGCTCATCCAGCAGCATCATTTTGGGGCGAGTGGCGAGGGCGCGAGCGATCGCCACTCGCTGCTTCATACCGCCTGAGAGTTCAGCGGGCTTTTTGTCTGCCGCATGGCGCAACCCGACCAGGTCGATGTGCTGCTCGACAATGCCGCGCTGTTCGCCTTTGGGCAACTGCTTCATCACTTTGTTGACCGCGAGGGCGATGTTTTGCCGCACGGTTAGCCACGGCAGCAGCGAGTAGTTCTGGAACACCATCATCCGATCGGGTCCAGGACTGGTCACTTGCCGCCCGTCTAGGACGACGCCGCCCTGTGTGGGCTGCTCCAGTCCAGCAACGATCGTCAGCAGCGTCGATTTGCCGCAGCCAGAGTGCCCAATCAGCGTGACAAATTCGCCCTGCTGAATTTTGAGATCAACATTCTTGAGCGCGATGTAGGTGCCGCCGCCAGAGAGGGGAAATACTTTGTCGATGTGGTCAACTTCGAGGAAGACTGACATAGGAAATGGGGAGTGAGGAGTAAGGGAGGGTGGGAAATTTTGAATTCGAAATTCGGAATTCAAAATTCGGAATTATCGTTCTGAGACGATGAGGGAGCCGAGCCAGCCGACGAAGCGATCGAGGATTAAGCCCACAATGCCAACGTAGAGGACTGCGATAACAATTTGACTCATGCTTTCTTCGTTACCGCTGTTGTAGGCGTCCCAGATAAAGAAGCCGATGCCGCCCTCCGCTTTCAGCATTTCGGCAGCGACGATCGCTAGCCACGCTAGACCGATACCAATGCGAAGTCCAGTGAAAATGTAGGGGACGGTCGAGGGAATCAGAATGCTCTTCAGGTACTCCTGACGCGACAGACGCAGCACTTTGGCGACGTTGTTGTAATCCTGGGGAATTTGCTGAGCGCCAACCGCCGTGTTAATCAAAATAGGCCAAATTGCCGTAATAAAAATCACGAAAATTGCGGCGGGGTTGTTGTCCTGAAAAATGCCTAGCGAGATCGGTAGCCACGCCAGCGGCGGGATGGTCCGCAGCACTTGAATTAGCGGGTCGAGTCCGTTGCGCATGAAGGTGCTGGTGCCCACGATGATGCCGATCGCAATGCCGACGATCGCGGCGAGTGAGTAGCCCAGCGCCACCCGCTGCAAACTAATGAAAATCTGCCAGCCCAAGCCTTTGGACGTGCCTCCGTCATCAAAAAAGGGATTGAGAATGTACAGCCAGGTTTGCTCAATCACCTTCACAGGTCCAGGCATTTTGGATTCGGGACCCATGCAGAGTAGCTGCCAAACTAGCAACACAATACCGATGCAAATAGCAGCGGGAATTAAAGTTTTAGCGACCTTACTAAACTTTTCCATTGCTGGAGAGGGAGCCGTGCGACGAAGCGAGGAGTTGATCGTCATAGAGTGCGTAGTGTGAAGGGCGTGCAGCGAGATCTGGATATCTTCTGGATATCTAAGGTAGGAGGGATAGAGTTTGAGGATTGCTCGATTTGTTACCAATCCGGTTATTCGTCATTTGTGGCGCGTGATTCGTTTGCTGCTAATCGAGAGTCGCTAACGACAACGAACGGCTGATAATGACTGATGCTCAAGCCCTTTTGATCTTGAGGCTACTCAGGTATGCAGAGGGATTTTCAGAATCAAATTTGACACCGTCGAAGAACGTTTCAACGCCACGAGAATCGTCTTTGGGAATGGCGGCAGTTTGACCGATCGCCTTTGC
>NZ_JACJPG010000524.1 GCF_014695955.1 Leptolyngbya sp. FACHB-36
TAGTCAGAATTTGGCGTGCTGGTAAACGTGGACAGCTTTAAACCTAAACAGGTTAAATCACCAGGTGTGCCACAGGGAGACGGCACGTTGCTGTCTCCATTAAAGTAGACCTCTAGCGGCTGTGCCCAACGCTCAGGAATGACTACGTCACCAACTTTTTTGTCAGGATCAACGCCGCCTGCAATGCCGCTAAGCAGCAGGTGATGAACGTTGAAATGGTCGATCAATAGCTGCGTAATCATGGTGGCGTTCTCGATACTCACCCCAGTTAGAACCACCACCACACGGTTGCCTCTAAGCTCCCCCGTCGTGAAGACATTGCCGTTAATTCGGTATTCCCGTTTGCGCGTTGTTTCAGCTAGGAGGATGTCTGCCTCGCTACCAAACGCTGAAACGATACCCATGCGGGGTTTACACTCAGTCAGACACCGTTTTTTTGCCTGTGGCTGTTCCTGAGCCGCAACTTGGGTTGCAAAGAGGGCAAGACAGAGAAGGACAAGGGCAACGATGCGTTTAAGTTTTCTAGAGGACATGGGGTAGTGCTCCTTTAGTGGCTGCGCCACTGATTCTTCCGTCGAATTTAGTGTACGTCTGTATTAAACGGCACGATGGTACGTGAAGATTGAGTGAGGCTGATTTATCTTCGATAAAACGATTCGATCCACGTTCTCACCTTCCGCTTGTTGCAGCAGATTCAGCGTCGTGCACTGATCGTCACGCAGAAACTGGCTGCGGACGATCGACCCAGCACGGACAAGCGAGTCACTAGCCGCTCATTACTGAGATTTAAAGCGGCTGTGCTTTAGAACGATACACACGATTGTTCATCAACCCGCAGCACCGACTGTTGTTGAAACGCGGTAACGTATGCAGCACGAATGTCCTGAATCGCGCGACTGCTTTCCTTGCTGAACGGATACAGCAGAATTAATAGCTTTGATCCCTCTTTGACAACCGTGCCATTTGAGTCCCGAAATTGACCAGAGCCAGATAGTAACGTCAGTCCATCTGGAAAGCGTCCTGTCACTTCGCGATCGACAAAATCTTGGAAATCCTCCTCGGATATTGTCGAACCATCCGACTTTGACAATCCAAAAAATAGCTCGGTTCTGGCAAAGACCTCGCCATTGACCTGTCTACAAGCTCTCGACCTGCTTAAGGTTTCTGTACCAGCCTGTTCGGGCTGCTGTGCAGAGCTAGGTGCAAGGGCAATGTTTAGCGTTAATCCTGTCACAAGCGACGCGGCTATCAGCATTCGACGCATTTTGTTCATAAATCACCTCAGTAAGTTGGTGCCGCGATTGAGTCATAACGCGCAGTCAATTAACGATGCGGTATCGCGGCTGTGAGGATTTACAGGGTGCAAATGGCAGGTTTATGCAGGCAGTCCTTTCCGGATCAATCGTTTTAGCGGCGTATGTATGGGATATCTCCCTGTGCAAACTCCGCAGGTCGGATAGTAAATGGCGATGTTGTTTCATGGGCGATCGCGGCTTTCTGCCAGTCGAACTGTGCTGGTGACAAGTGCGGTTGTGACGGCAGTGATCATTGGGGTGCGGCAGACAGGCTTTTTGCAACCGCTGGAATTGAGCGGATTTGATCAACTCACGCGACTGCGACCAAGCGAGAAGCCAGACGATCGCCTGCTGATTGTGGGCATTCACGATCAGGATAGTCACGCGCGTGAAACTCCGCTGACCGATCGCACCGTGCGCCTGCTACTGGAAAACCTGGAGGCACTCGCTCCCCGCGCGATCGGCTTGGACATCATTCGTGATGTGCCAGTTGGCTCCGGGAAGAACACAATTCTGGAGTATCTTCAGCTTCTAGAAACGATGCAGCGCACTGAGCGACTGATTGCGGTGTGTCGAGTGCGCGATCGCTTCGATCATGGCTTCCTGCCGCCCGGAGGATTAAAGGCAGACCAGATTGGGGCAGTGAATCTGGAAGCCGACCCGGACGGAATTTTGCGCCGCGCCCTTCTAACCGTGCTGCCGCCAACAAACGCGAGCGGAGAAGCCGCATCTGTCTGCGAGGACTCGGACGCAGCGCTTGGGTTTGGGTTGCAGCTTGCGTTGCGCTACTTAAACGTCGAAGGAATTGCGCTGGAACGATCGTCGAACGGCTCACTCAAGCTGGGTTC
>NZ_JACJPG010000525.1 GCF_014695955.1 Leptolyngbya sp. FACHB-36
CACCTACGTCCGGATGGAAAGGTGCGATCAGGTAAAGCTGCAAGGGCTGTCAAAAACAAGCAACCCGCGGTTAGGGACGCAAGACCAATGGCGTCGAAGCGTCAACTCAAAGCAGCAAAACCTGCGTTTGGGCTATTTAGTTAGACAATTCTCTTAAGGAGAACGTGACCGATCCAGTCCGCGAGTGTAAGAGAGCGTTCTCTAAGACTTCAGCGACGTCTGTTCCAACAAGTCGCGAACCTCAAGTTACAGATCGGTCAGTTCATACTGGGCGCCTCACAACCATCCACCCAAGATAGGGCGGGGTCGCACTGCCGCTTTCGCTTTAGCTTCATCTCCAGATACCACAGCAAGTGGTATCCAGTTAGGGCGTAAGGTTTCAACGTTTGTACAACCTTCAAACACCAACTATTTCAATTTAACATCAATCTCTTAACACTCCTCTATAAAAGTACTGAATTTCAGCTCTACCTTATGAAGATATTCATGGAACCCATTTTTCGCTGTTCAACACGCTATTTCTGTTAACAGCCGTTTACACTAGGGAAATTCTTGGAAAGCGTTACTGATGGTCTCCTACCCGCATGTTTGAGTCTAGTAGCCCTCCCAGTTCGGCATCTGTACCGCGCTTACCTAGAAACCTCAGCACTGCTGAAACCTGGGGATTTGGATTAACGGGCATTCCGCTTTGGGTCGGCGTCGTTGTTGCGATGCAGGCGGACCTAGGCAGCCAAGCCATCTGGGTCTGGATTCCAGCGACGATCGTAGGGATGCTGGTGAATTACCAGGTCAAGCGTTTGGGCACGGATTGGATCGATATTGCTGGGGGAACTCCTAACTACCTAACTCGGCTACTGCAACCAAATTCGACGCTGGCAAGCTACTCGGCGATCGGCTACGTGATCAGTTGGGTGGCTGTCATTGCGGCTAGCGCCGTAGTTTTAACGAATTTGATTGAGGCGAATTTTGCAGCGATCGGGCTGGCGTGTCCTGAAGTGCTTTTGCGCGTCGGTTTTACGGTTCTGCCGTTTGTGGTTGCTTTTAGCGGCACTCGCGCCCTCAGCATTCTGCATTTGTTTTTTATGCTGCCTGCGGTTGGTTTGCTCGTCACCTTTAGCGTTCACGGGCTGGGTTGGTTAATGCTGTCGCCGGCAAGTCCGGGGCTGTTTCCGTCCAGTTGGGCAGTTCCTGGCTTTACCGATTGGGCAAAGTGGTTCTTGTTCGTCACCTACGCCACCTATGCAGGTGAAACGGCGGCGTCGTTTACGGCTGAGAGTCGCCACCCGACGCAAACGCTGCGGTGCCTCAACATCGCTGCTTGGCTGGGTCTGCTCGTATTCGTTGGTGCGTCCTGGGTTGTGGCGCGGTTGGCGATCGACCCCATGCCGCACGATAACGTGTTTCTCAATTTGCTGGACGTGGCTCAGCATTTTTGGGGAACGTCGGCATCGCTCGTCATTACCTTTTTGCTGGCGTCTTCCTGTCTGCTAGCGATGGCAACGGCAGTGTCGAACTGCCCGCGTATTTTGTATCAGCTTGCGATCGACCAGCACCTTGCGCCTGTGTTCGCTGCCGTTTCTCCACGCGGAGTGTTTTCTCCGGGCTTAGTGATGATTCTGGCGCTATCGCTGTTTCTGCTGCTGTGGGGTCACATTGCTCAAATTATCATCGTGGGCAACATCGCCTGGTTTGTTGCCTTTATGATGCTACACCTGGGGCTTTGGATGCAGCGGGGCAAACCGCAGGTTCTGTTTCCCCAATTGTCGTTAGGGATTTTTCTGGTCGAAGTTGCGATTTTGGGAATTGGCGGCTTGGCGTGGGGCTGGCAGAATTTTCTGATTGGGCTGCTGATCCCGATCGGCGTGTTGGCGATCGACGCTGCCATTCGTCGAATTCCACTGGCGTGCTTTGAGCCAGCGTGGTGGCTAGAGCGCTACCGAACTCGTCCGCCTGCTCAACTGGTCGATTCACTGATGCTGCAAGTGGTGACGCTGATTGGGCTGCTGTGCGGTTCTGTCCTAATTGGCTGGTGGTTTGGCAGCGAATTGACCCGCTCGGTTAGACCTCGCAATGAGTTAGTCATTATTCTGCTGCTGCTGGTGGCGTTTGTCGGTGTGGCGATCGCCTGCTGGACTAGTTTGCCGCAGGTGGTGGCGCTCGATGAAGCGCGAGACGAAGCGGAACGAGCGCAGAAGCGATTGCAGACCCAAACCGAGCAGTTAGAAGCCGCTCTTGTGGATCTTCAGCAAGCACAACTCAAACTGATTCAGAGCGAGAAGATGTCAGCGCTGGGCAATCTCGTAGCGGGCGTTGCGCATGAAATTAACAACCCGGTTGGTTTCTTAGCGGGAAACCTGAAACCGGCGCTGGAGTACATCCGCGATCTGTTTGGATTGATCGATCTGTACCAGCAGACCTTTCCTGAACCAGGCGTAGACATCAAGGCAAAAATGGTCGCGATCGACCTAGAGTACGTGCGCGACGATTTGCCGAAGCTGCTGAGATCAATGGAAACAGGCATTCAGCGCATTCGCACAATCAGCAACAGTTTACGGAACTTTTCGCGGGGAGATGATGAACGTCCGGTTACCTGCAATATTCACGATGGACTCGACAGTACGCTGCTAATTCTAAAGCATCGGCTGAAGGGCACGGCGTCTCGTTCAGAGATCCAAGTTATCAAGAAATACGGCAGCTTACCGCTGGTTGAATGCTATGCAGGTCAACTAAATCAGGTGTTTATGAACCTGCTGGCAAACGCGATCGACTCCTTGGATGAATTCAATCAGCGATGCACATCTGAGGCTCAGAGCGTTAACTCAAACTGCATCATCATCGAGACCAACGCGATCAATGACAATCGATCCATTGAGATTTGTATTCGAGATACCGGGATTGGAATGCCAGAGATGATCAAACAGCGCGTCTTTGATCATCTATTCACCACAAAGGTGGTCAACAAGGGAACCGGATTGGGATTGGCGATCGTCCATCAAATTATTACTAAGAAGCACGCAGGCACGATCCAAGTTCAGTCTGAACCCGGACAAGGTGCAGAGTTTCGGATTACAATTCCAGCGAAAGCAGCCCGATAAACGTTCGGTTGTCTGGGCTACTCGATCGCTCATCTGCGCTTTAGGATCAAAGTGATGAGCATAACTGTCAGAGGATGCTGAATCAATGACGACGCAACCCGAACTGATTCGACAAAACGACTTGCTGAATCGATTGGTCATCGATCGAACCAACATGGAAGAGTTGGGGCGCGTCGAAACGCTGTGGGCATACACGCCTGCACACAAGGTTTTGGGCTTCATCTGCAAGTCGGGCTTTCTGGGAAACCAGAAAGGCGCGTTCAACCTGGCGCAGATTCACACGCTTGGCGACAGCACCATTTTGGTAAGCTCTCGTCCGCAGGAAACCGACGCTGAAAAAGTTCGCCAGCTTGAGTCTCTAGTCAACTGCGAAGTCTGGAGTGATTCCGGTAGGCGAATTGGTAGAATCATCGACTACCGCTTTCATCTCAAAACTGGATTGATTTCGGACTATTTATTCACCACGGGAGACTTGAGCGCTATCACCGAGGGGATCTATCTGCTGCCTCCCAGCAAGATTCTTAGTATGGGACGCAGACGAGTGCTGGTTGCAGATTCAGCCGTGGATTCGCTCAGCGCCTATCGGGAGGGCATCAAGCGCAAATTGACGAAAGCAGGCGAGGTGCTTAAAGAGGAATACAGCCAGGTGACGCACCAAGCGCAGTCATTGACCTCTCAGGCAAAAGAACGAGCACGATCGCTCTCGCAGCGGGCAAAGGAGAAAGTGCAATCTCTTAATGCACAGCTGCGCGAGAACACGCAACACCTCACGCAGCAAATCCAGGAAACGAGTCAGGGCTTTGTCGAGCAGGTGAAAGAGCAGACGCAGATCCTACAGGATCAGTTGAACGAGGAGCCTCACGAAGACACGATCGTCGAGCCAGTCAGCGACTCGATCGACGACTTCGACGCCATTTTCGAGGACTGGGACGACTCTGCACCTGTAACGGCTCCCAACCCTGCCGTCGAAAACACGCCCAGCGTTGACGAGTGGGATGACTTTCCACCTGCGACGGTTCCTGATTCTGCAACGGCTCCCAATCCTGCAGTCGAGAGCACGCCCGCCGCTGACGAGTGGGATGATTTTCCACCTGCAACATCGCCTAACCCTGCGGTAGTGGACCATTCTGCGGTCGAGAGCACGCCCACTTTTGACGAGTGGGATGACTTTCCACCTGCGACGGTTCCTGATTCTGCGATCGAGAGCACATCCGATTTCGACGACTGGGACGACGATCCATCTACAGCGACTGTCAATTCAACCGTCCAGAACACGTCAACCGTCGAGAACACGCCTGATACTGCTACGCCTAACTCAGTACCTTCGAAGCGGACTGTGGACGCCAGCCTTGCGGATGACGATGACGATGAGCCTTGGCTGTAAGCTCGATCGCTTCTGATACCCTACTTTGTCTCCATCCAGTTCTTGCCTGCGTGAATTTCCACCAGGAGTGGTACTGAGAGGCTAACCGCTGACTCCATTTCCAACTTGATCTTGGGTTCTAGCTCCTGCCATTCATCCGGCGGCATCTCAAACACCAGTTCGTCGTGAACTTGCAGCAGCAGCCGCGCCTGATAAGACTGCAACAGGTCGTGCAGCTTCGCCATCGCAATTTTGATGATGTCGGCGCTGGAGCCTTGGATCGGCGCATTGGCAGCCGCCCGCAGCAGTCCGGCATCGCTCTGGCTGCGGGTTTTGATCCTGGTCAAGTCGATCGCCTCTGCCCTGGTTCCCCGCAGACGACGCAGGTTGTCGCTCTCGAAGTCGAAGTAGCGGCGACGACCGAGAATTGTTTCCACATAGCCACGGGAAATCGCCTCGCGCTGCATCTGCTGCAAATACTCGAAGACTTTGGCATAGCGCTCGTTGAAGCGATCGATAAACTCTCGCGCCTGTGTCGTGGGAACGCCAGACTCCCGCGCAAATCGCTGAGCACCCATGCCATAGATGACGCCAAAGTTAATAATTTTGGCGAGGCGACGCTCTTCGGAGCTAATGTCGTCTTTTTCTAGCAGCAGCCGCGCGGTCAGACGGTGAATGTCTTCGTTCTTCTGGTACGTCTCAACGAGGACAGGTTCCTGGCTCAGGTGCGCTAGAATCCGCAGTTCGATCTGCGAGTAGTCTGCCCCAACGAGAATCCAGCCCTCCTCCGGAGTGAACGCTTTGCGGATTTGGCGGCTGAAGGCAGTGCGGATGGGGATGTTCTGCAAGTTAGGATTCGAGGAGGACAAGCGACCCGTCGAAGTGCCCGTTTGGTTAAAGCTGGTGTGGACGCGGTGCGTATCGGGACGCACTAGCAGCGGCAGCGCATCCACATAGGTTGATTTCAGCTTCGTTAGGATGCGGTGTTCCAAAACCGCATCGACAACGGGATGATCGCCTTGCAGCTTTTCTAACGTCGCGGCGTCGGTCGAGTAGCCCGTTTTGATTTTGCGCGACTTTTTCTTATCCAATCCCAGCGTGTTAAACAGCAAATCGCTGAGCTGTTTAGGGGAACCCAGGCTGAATTTTTGTCCGGCAAATTCGTAAGCTCGCAGCTCGATCGCCGCCAGTTCTGTTTCTAGCTGCTGCGATAGTCCCTTCAGGTAGCTACGATCGATGCGAATGCCCGTGTATTCCATTTGTGCCAGCACAGGTTCCAATGGCTGTTCAATCGACTGCCGCAGTTGCTCTAGTACCGGAAGTTCCGTTAGCTTGGCGCGGAGTTTATCGACCAGCAGAAACGTCGTGTACACGTCCATGCCGCAGTAGTCAGCAACCTCAGGAATCGACACATCCGCGATCGTCTTGCCCTTGGGAACAAGGTCGTCGTAGGTCGTCGCCATAATGCCGAGGTGAGTGCGGCTGAGTTCTGTGAGGCTGTGGTTGCCTTCCGGGTTCAGCACGTAGCTTGCCAGCATTGGGTCAAATACCACGCCCGCGAGATTAACGCCCTGACAGCGCAGCACCAAGCGATCGAACTTGGTATTCTGCAACACTTTGGGATACTCGGCGCTCTCTAAGATGGGACGCAGCGCCTCAAGGACCGTTGCCGTGTCCAGGTTGCCGCCCTCGGTGTGTCCCGTGGGAATGTATGCCATGTCTGAAGTGCCGGGTCCCCAGCAGCAGCCAATCCCGACCAGAGCAGCGTCACGTGGCTGCAATGCCGTAGTCTCGGTATCCCAAGCGATCGGCGTTTGCGGGTTGGTAAAGGCGCGGAGGCGGTCGACCAACGCCGTTAGCTTCTCCACGGTGTCAATGATCTGTGGCGAGATCACCACAGCAGGTTCGTTTTGAGCAGACGCCGTTTCCTCTGGGCTGAAGAACCACAGATCGTCGTCCTTGTACTGCGGCAGGGGAATTGCCTCGGCTTCCTGAGCAGCGGCGATCGCGCCTTCGGTTTCCGATAGCTCCGTATCGTCCGCATCCGTACCTCTGAAGCGACGCTGAAACTGCTGAATTTTGCCCAGGAACGATCGAAACTCCAATTTTTCCAGCACCGGCAGCAGTTCCGTCTCATCGAAGCCGTGCAGTTTGCAGGCATCCAAATCCAGGTTCAACGGCACATTCAGGTGAATCTGCGCCAGATATTGCGAGTGACGGGCATCGTCTCTGCCAGCTTCCAGCTTTTGCTTGACGGCACCTTTCAACTGATCCAGCGAGGCGTAAACCTGCTCTAGCGATCCGTAGGTACTGAGGAGCTGCACGGCTGTTTTTTCGCCAATGCCTTTGACTCCGGGGATATTGTCCGACGGATCGCCGCAGAGAGCTTTGTAGTCCACAACCTGAGCGGGCGAGACGCCCAGCTTGTCTTTGACTTGCTCCGGTCCAAATTCTCTTGGCGGCGGGTTGCCGCGTCCGTAGGTGGTGCTGAGGTAAAGGACTGTAATGGTGTGGTCAGGGTCTACAAGCTGGAACAGGTCGCGATCGCCGCTCAAAATTTTGACGCGGAATCCCTCTGTATTGGCGCGACGTGCCAGCGTCCCGATGACATCATCCGCCTCGTAGCCTGGAGCGGTCAGAACTGGTAGCTTTAGCGCTGCTAGCAACTCTTGCAGGTTCGCCAAATCGGGAATGAAATCTTCCGGCGTGTCTGGTCGGTCTGCCTTGTAGGTTTCGTCTGCTTCGTGGCGGAAGGTTTTTTCACTGCGATCGAACGCGATCGCCACGTACTGCGGCTTTTCCGAGTCCATCACCTCTAGTAGCGCCTTCAAAAAGCCAAACGAAACGCTAGTGGGAATGCCCGTTTTAGTTCGCAACCCGCCGTCGCGCCCTTTAGCAAAGGCAAAATAGGAGCGGAACGCCAGCGAGTGACCATCCACAAGGAGAATAATGGGTCGGTTGGAAGAATCAGCAGCCAAGGCAGTCTAGCAATGAAGGATAGCCTTAATTGTATCGAGGCAGGTACCGACTCAACCGCTAGCCGGAGGTGGGAGCCAACAGGATTTTTACGCGAGCGGGGTTTGATAGGGAAACCGCACGAGGGCAGGGTCCGCTAAACTGAAGCGTATGGGAATCAGGGAGGCTGTCCTGTGAATCGCGCCGTTAGTCTAGAGAAGAGACATGAACCAGCGGGAGACTGGTCCTGGCTATTTTGGTTTCTCGTGCCGCTTTATCCCCACAACAAGCGGCGCACCCTCCGGCAGGAAGTGGTGCCAGACACCATCTGGACCTTTGACCAGATGCAAGGTATCCTTTACACCGTCGTGCCCGTCCGCATGACGGTTGTCAAGCTTGAAGCCGGTGGGCTGCTTGTCTACGCGCCGATCGCGCCGACCCGCGAATGTATTCGCTTAGTCAAAGAACTGGAGGCAGAGCACGGCGAGGTGCGATACATCCTTTTGCCGACGGCTTCGGGGTTGGAGCACAAGGTTTTCGTCGGTCCGTTTGCCCGATTTTTTCCTGATGCTCAGGTCTTTGTCACACCGAACCAGTGGAGTTTTCCAGTCAATTTGCCGCTGAGCTGGCTAGGTTTCCCGCGACGGACACAGACGCTGCCGCTTGACAGCTCGCTGGTTCCCTTCGCAGACGAGTTTGACTACGCGATCTTAGACATCAATCTTGGACTGGGAACGTTTGGGGAGGTTGCCCTATTTCACCGACGATCGCGGACCCTGCTTGTAACCGATACTGTCCTATCGGTGCCGGAGGAACCTCCGACGATCGTTCAGCAGGATGCTTACCCCTTGCTGTTCCACGCGCGAGACAGCGCGTTGGACGAGATCGAGGACACGGAAGCTAACCGCCGCAAGGGCTGGCAACGGATTGCGCTGTTTGCGGTTTACTTTCAACCTAGCGCCTTGAAGCCTGTACGCTTCGGACAGACGTTTCGGGAAGCATTCAGCGCACCAGACCGCTCCAAGAAAGCCTACTTCGGGCTATTCCCGTTCCAGTGGCAGGAAGGCTGGGAGCGATCGTTCAATGCCCTGCGCGGGGACGGTCGTCCCTTTGTGGCCCCGGTTCTGCAAGCGCTGATCCTCGACCACGCTCCTGAAGCCGTGACTGTTTGGGCAAACCGCGTCGCAAGCTGGGAGTTTCAGCGCATTATTCCCTGCCACTTTGATGCTCCGATCGAGGCGGGTCCCCAGCAGTTTCGGCAGGCGTTTGCTGTCTTGGAGCAGTCTGCCTCGACCGAGCTGATATTTGGTAGCGAAAGCCAGCCGCTTCCTGAAGCAGATGTTGAATTTATTAGGAAGCTAGAGGAAAATCTCGACAAGTGGGGTATTACCTCTTCGCCCCAAGCAACCGTGTCACGTTGATGAGCACAAA
>NZ_JACJPG010000526.1 GCF_014695955.1 Leptolyngbya sp. FACHB-36
AGGATTGCGTCTGCAACAAGGCTGGGCTGGTAGTAAGGCGGCAAGCCAGTCGGCTTAACACCCAATTTCGTGCGGCTTTTGTTGTAGAACGGCGTATTAATCACCGCAGGCAAAATTTGAGTCACGTTAATGTTGTGACCTTCGTGCAGCAGTTCTAGCCGCAGCGCATCCAAAAATCCTTCCACCCCGTGCTTTGAGGACGAGTAAGCGCTTTGGTACGGCAGCGATCGCCGCGCTTCCCCAGAGGAAATATGAATCAGCGATCCGCGTCCCTCTCGCTTCAGGTGCGGCAGCGCTGCCATTGCACCGTACGCCTGTCCGACCAAGTTCACCTCAATGACGCGCTTAAACTCTTCCGGCGTCAGTTGGTCAAACGTACCAAACACACTGGTTGCCGACGAGTGAACCCAGGTGTCCAACCGCCCGTACTGTTCCACAGTTTTGTCGGCGATCGCTTTGACTTGCTCGAAGTCGGCAACATCAGCGGTGACGGCGATCGCGGAGCCGCCTGCCTGCTGGATTTCCTCTACGAGCGTGTCCAGTCCGGGACGGCTCCGCGATGCCACAACGACCTTCGCACCGCGCTGAGCAAACTGTAGCGCCGTTTCGCGCCCAATGCCGCTAGAGGCTCCCACAACGGCAACCACCTGCTCACTGATGGGTTTAAGTTGCATATGCTTAATGTTCCTTAATAAACACTCAAACGGTAACGATTGCTGAGACCGGAAGCGTCCGTCGAGAGAGGCGTTTCGTCTCTTCCTCCTGAAAGAAGTTAAGGGGACGCGGTAGTTACCGCGTCCCCTTAAGATTCAATTAACTAAGTATTTCTACTGGTCTCAGCCAGCAAGTTTCAGCGTGCTCACACTCGGTTTCGCTTTGGGCACTTCGCTCTTTGACTTGAGCACTTCAACTTTGTTGCTGGGTTGTAGATACTGATGCGCCTCGTCACGATCGGCAAACAGCTTGAACACCTCATCCAGCCCTGTCAGCTCAAACAGAATCCGAACTTGTTCATTCATCGAGCAAATTACAAGCTGGCGTTCGGGCGCAAGCAACGCCTTCAAGCCTTTAACCAGGACGATAAAACTAGCACTCGTAATCGACGTGATTTGCTTGAGATCCACTAAGATGATGTCCGCTCCTGATTGAAGAACATGCTCAATTTCGGTCTGAAATTGAGCGATTGCATCAACGCTTGAAAAATCAGAAGGTTGAACGACTTTAATTGCAAAGTTCATAGTCAGCAGCCTAAAGTTAAGATGTTGAAGTGCTGGTTGCACGTTGTTTGCTTGCTGGACGAAGCCGTCAGAGCGTATCATCAAAGAGCGAGAAAGGTACTAGTTAAATACGGTAGAACCAACTCCAGCTAGTGCATCCGCGGATTAACTTTGTATAACTTAAAGCAACTCTTTCGTGACAAACATCTTCCTACGGAAAGAACCGTAGTCTTTTTAATCACGTTAGAAAATTGGGTCTAAGTAATAGAAAGCACAGTTTCTATCAGTTGAATTTGGTAGTGATTTAGCGGTTTGCAGCGATTGAGTCGCCCGATCGCAGGTAGCATTCTGATCAAACAATTACTGATTTTCTAGCGCTTACTCTGCAAGAGCAAAGTGACTGATAGCTCGTAGAGTTGCTGAAGGATTGCCTAACGGTTTGGCGCTCCACATCCCGCATTCGCCCCCCTACTGCCGCAGAAAAGTTAGAAGCTCGCGGTTAACCGTTTGAGGAACTTCCTGCTGAATCCAGTGACCACAATGGGGCACTCGCGTCAGCTTAAACGGAGCGGCAATCATGCGATCGAGTCCTTCGGTAAGGCTATAGCTCAGCAGCGAATCGTCTTCGCCCCACAGCACCAGCGTTGGCACCGTAATCGGACTCGAACTCAGTCCCCATTGTTTTACCCAATTCCACGGCAGCAGCATTTGGCGGTAGTAGTTCAGCGCTGCCGACAGCACGCCCGGTTTTGCCAACGCAGTCCGATACACCTGCGTATCTTCCTCGGAAAACGCGCCCTTGCGAATCGCTTGTTCCTGAAGTAGGTTTTTGACAAATCCCTTTAGGTTTTGCTGAATCAGCCACTCCGGAATGCCCGGAACTTGAAACGCAAGCACATGCCAGTTCCGCCGCAAATGATCGAGGTTGCCAACCAACTCCTGCAAAAATTGCTGTGGCGGAATCGCGTTCAGAATGACCAAGCGGTTCAGGGACTGCGGAAACTTCTGCGCCAGATTCCAAGCGATCGTGCCGCCCCAGTCGTGCCCCACAAT
>NZ_JACJPG010000527.1 GCF_014695955.1 Leptolyngbya sp. FACHB-36
CTGCATACTCGCTCTCAAGAAGATTTGCCTCCAGAGCGTCGAATGCCCTTAAGCGAAGCGCTAGCAGAACACATAAAGCGACGATTAATCTACTCGGGTACAGTGACGCGCATCGACTCGCCGTGGGGAATGCCCTTCTACGCGCTGACTCGTGCCTCTTACTCCCCTGACAATCAGGAAGAGCGTACGTACATCATGGTGGAAGATACGGCGCGATTTTTCCGCTTGATGAACGCTTGGGCAGACCGACAGCCCAAAGTGATGCGCGTGCTGGAGGAGCTGGATATTCCTTCAGAAAAGATGGAGAAAGCCTTCGACGAGCTAGATGAAATTATTCGCGCCTGGGCAGATAAGTACCATCAGGCCGGGGGCAGTCCTACGGTGCTGCAAATGGCGATCGGGGCGCGAGACGAACCCAGCACTCCCTAGATAGCACTCCTAAATGCAGAAAGGAGCGAGGCATGCGCCCCACTCCTGCATTTAGCTAATTAGCCTAACACGGTTGACTATGCGGCTTTGTCTATTGCACGCTTCGTCGAGCGTGACGCATCATCCGCCTTGTCCTTCACAGCGCTCGCAGCTTTGTCGATCGCGCTTTTGGTGTCCGAAGGGACATTTCTAGCAGCGGCTTTGGTGTTGTCCTTAACGTTGTCCAGCGCGCGTCCGGTCTGATTGCCAACGCGATCGGCTGTTGATTTAGCATCGTCAGCCGTGCGGGCGGTCTTGTCACCCAGACGATCGGTGGCTTGCTTTACGTCATCGGTTGCGTTCTCAGCACCGCGACGGGCATCCTTTCCAATGTTCTCAACCCGCTCGTTCAGCGGAGTGCCTGTGCGATAGTTCTCGACGTACTGATCAACGTTGTCGGCACGCTTCTCGTCAATGTTCGTTTTCACGCGGTCTGTCAGCGCTTTCGCTTTGGCATCTACCTCACTCGTATCCAAGCGGGTTTTGTCCACGTCGGTGAAGTTGTTCATGCCGCCCTCGAAGGGCTGCACCTGACCGGGAACCATGCGATCGTTAGCAGGAACCTTAGCACTAGCGACGCGGCTGCACGCCGTGCCGACCAGTAGCAGAACACCCGCTAAAACCACCATTAGAACTTGCTTTAAAGAGGCAAACAGATTTTTCATGAAGGTACTCCTTATAAGTTGCTTGTTGCTTGCGTAAGACACACCTGAATAGCTGTCTGCATCGATGCGATAGCGCAGAGCGGCGACACAGACAGCCTACACTTACTGATTGTTAACACCCGGATCAATTTCTGTTTCCGAGCCTTCGACAGCGGTTCTACGAGCATCTTTCAGAAAACCAGAGGCATCTTTGAATGCTTGTCCCGACCTTTCCAGAATTTGGACATTCGGGTCACTGCGATCGAGCACTGGCTGACGCTCTGCCGGAATCTGCTTGGCGTCAAAGAATTTCTCCTTGCCCTTTGCCCCAACGGGTCCGATCGTCGGATTCTCGGTGCTTGGCGCATTCGATTCCGGATAGAGCAGATCCGATGCGTTGCTCTTGGGGGCAGACGCAATCAGATGATCGGACAACAAGCTGGCGCGGTCTTTCTTTCCTTTCACAGCGGCGCGATCGGTCGAAGTCTTGTACTCGGTGTAGCCATCACCGCCCCCCTTATGGGGATTGTTGGCGCCACCCATCTGAACCGGCGGGTTATTAGGACGAGCACCCAGGTCGTTAGCCGGAGCGTTGCAAGCCGTTGTAACTAGCAGCACCACGCCTGCTAAAAACGCCATTAAAACTTTTCCCAGGGGCAATTTCTTTAAGAATGCAGTCGACAATTTCATACCATTCTCCTTCCGCCATTTGCGCCAGCTCAGGGAACCCTGACAGCGTTTACTTGTCGTGTGAACCAACCGATGCCCGACAATTCCTGAGGAATCCGGCGATCGACTTCGCTTGGCAGGCGTCACAGCAACGCAAATCGCACATTTTTAACGTCTAACAGCTTAGATACTGGCTACAAGAGGTTCCTCTAGCCGAAGTCACATTTCTGAGAAACTAAGGATCTCAATTTTTCCGCCTGCGGAGTGATTGTTTGCAGGTAGCGTCTATGTCTGATCGCGGCTAATGCTTCTTTCGGGGTTTAATGCCGCTTAGCTTCAACACGTCGGTGAGGGTTGCGCAGTAGGTCGGCATACCGAAGGTTTCAGGACTGACCAGAGTCCGGTGCGTGAAATGGCGATAGTTCATGGAAAAGCGGTCCCAGGCTGCCATACGAATGCGGAACAGCGCAATCAGCAGATTCGCAAGACCCGGGGTTAGGGGAATCCGAAAGTAAATGCGCTTGTGCAGATAGGCGCACATGCCCTCGATCGCCTGATCCACCGTCACCATTTGATTACCCAGCACCAGTTCACGTGGTTCTCCTTCTGAAGGAGGATAGTCAATCAAATGAGAGACAATCTGGGCGATGTCTTTGCTATGAATGAAGTGAAAGCTGCCTTCTGCTTTAATGAAGCGTAGCAGATCGATCCACTGTATGACTTGCCGGACGCCAGAAGAAACGTGTGACTGGGGCTTGTAGGCATCGCCGCCCAGCAGCAGCGTTGGAAACAGCGTCGTGATACGTGGACTAATTGCCAGCTTAGAAAGCTCCTGAAAACAGACGTATTTGGAGCGAATATAGTCGGAGCCAATTTCTCCAGCTTCTTTGAGCGGCTGATTATTGCGATCGAGAATACTAGCAGTGGAAAAATAAATCACCTGCTGACACACGGCTGGATCCAGCAGGTTCAGCAGGCGAATCGTTTTTAGAACATTGGTGTTGTAGACCTCTTGTGCCCCGCCCCAAGCTGTTGCAATCAGCACTGCACAATCAATTGTCCTGAGAATGTCGCTAAACGTGTCAATGTCCTGCAGATCTCCTTGTAGAACCGTGACGCCGGGGCGGTTACAGTTCACTTTCAGCCTGGCGGGGTTCCTGACCAGTAAATACAACTCGTGGTTGGTTTCTTGAATCAGGCTCTCAACCACATAGTGACCAATACAGCCACTCGCACCAGTCACAAAAATCCGCTTGGATGTCATTGGAAGTTCGGAGGGATATCGGGTAAGGTACCCGTGCTAAGGACACTGAAAAATTAACGATGAACCCTAAAAATGGCTTCTCTAGTGTTGCACTTTTAGGTTTCAATGTTGAATTCTTCTGGCTCCTCAGGCGTGAACAGCCAATAACTGATCCGCCTGCTTACCAATTTCAAAGAAATAGGCAGCATTTTCTTCAGGAGTGTTCGGTAGAATACCATGCCCTAGGTTAAGGATGTGTCTGCGATTACCCGCTTTGCGGATCGTGTCTAGGACGCGATCGCGAATAAAGTCCTTGGAGCCAAACAGCACACCCGGATCGACGTTGCCCTGAACGCCAATCTCTGAGCCTAACCGCTGGCGTGCATCTGCCATGTCTACGGTCCAATCGATCGTCAGGATGTCGGCTCCAGACTTTGCCATACGCTCTAGCAGTCCTGCGCTGCCGCTCACCAGCAGAATCAGCGGCGTATCAGGGTGAGTCGCCTTTACTTGACGGAAGACGCGCTGCTGATACGGGAGCGCAAAGGTGTCGTAATCTTGAGGACTCAGTTGCCCTGCCCAAGAATCAAACAGCTGCACCACCTGAGCACCGCAGTCAATCTGATAGCGGGCGTAAGTGGCGATCGCGTCGGCAAACTTGGATAAAAGCTGATGCAGCACTGCCGGATCGGAAAACGCCAGATTCTTGATCACCGAGTAAGTTTTCGACCCTTTGCCTTCGACTACGTAGGCAGCCAGCGTCCACGGCGCACCAACAAACCCCAGAACCGTCGATTGATTGCCGACTTCCTCGCGCAGTGCTTTCAGAATTGGCTTAATGAACGGCAGCGATTCCTCTGGCTCTAGCGATCGCAGCTGATCGACCTGAGCTTGGGTGCGAATTGGGTCGGCAATGATCGGACCCTTGCCCTCTGCAATATCCATGTCGATGCCCAATCCCGGCAGCGGCGTTACGATATCTGAGAACAAAATGACGCCATCGGGCTGAAACGCTTTCCACGGCTGCAACGAGATTTCGATCGCTACTTCGGGAATCTCGGACCGCTCGCGAAACGAGGGATACTTCTCTCGCAGGTCCCGGTAAGCTTTCATGTAGCGTCCCGCTTGCCGCATCATCCAAACAGGCGGACGGTCTAGTGTTTCTCCACGGGCGGCACGAAGGAGGTAGGGAACCTGGGACCCGGTCATTGAGGCTTTGTCCTAGTTTTTTGAGTGCATTCGTTAGCTTATCATCCTGAGATGTCCGTTTGGACAGAGTTTTCAGGGGTTTATCAGAGCAAAAGCATCTAAAGCAGCGATCGGGAACAGATGCGGCAGGGGACGATCGCTGAGACGCCGTATCGCCCCCGCCCTAAGAGCGCTTATTCGCGTCGCTCTCGTGCGCGTCCGTATCTACCCGTACTAGGGCTACTAGGCGGACAACTTGCCGCGTCGATCGCCGTTTTGGGTAGATAGACTGCGAGTTGTCCGCATACTACCTTGATCGGGGTAGATATAAGGATTAGATTTGTCTAATAAATTGTTAGCTGTCAAAGCCACCCTAAACAAATTCTCAAATTGACCAGATACTAATGACACGAATTTTTGAGGGGTTATTGTGGGTTCATTACGGTCAAGCTTACGTTGAATCCTCAGACAGTAACGGAATTTATTTGGAAGATGCTTTTCGTGGGCAAAACAACGGACTATGCGGAGCAGCATTACCAGGTGCCCTTTTTCTCATCACTGGTTTACATACAGGCGAAGCTGGCTTTACCGTTGACGTACTAGATGCCCCGCTCCCTTTGGGTAACATTTGGGAAGAAATTGTAGAAGTTTCCTTCACCCCCGGTTTAGGAGAGATAGCTTTAACTGATTGGAATGCTAACCGTGTGTGTAATATTCCACTTCAGAAAAAGAACTACCGTGTGCGTTACTGTGCCTGCAACATGGATGTTGGGGATGATGTTGATACCACGTTGGAAAGTGAGCCGACTGTAGACTTTTATTCTTTAACTTTTTGGCGAGCTGATCCAGCCCCAGAGGTCGTGGTCAAGCAAACCTCACGAAAAGCAACATACTGGCACAATTGGGTACGAACCTTGAATGGTTAGGTTCCACGTCCAATAGAGCCTATAAATGTTAGAGATCAAGAGGCATTTCAGAACGAATGGTTGGGACTATTTCGAGAGCAGTAGAGCTGCATGACGCAGCCAAACAATTCGGGTGCAGCGAATTGATTCAAACCGCTTGGGTAAGGTGCAAAGGTGTCGGCAACCGCTGACTAGGAACATTCGGCTGCTTACACAGCGTAACAACTGAAAGAAGCCTCGCTTTGCCATAATTGTGGGTATAGGAAGATATGCGAATGGTAGGCAAGCGAGGAGTGCGATCTACGATGCAAGCAATGTCGCAAATCGAAGCTGTCAAAACGATGGAGCGTCTTGTAGGGTCGCAGGATTGGCAAGCGGCAACCGCATACTTTACCTCTGACGTTATGTACAAGGTTGGCGCACGGGAGCCAGTTTACGGTGTTGCAGGCATCCGGGATTACATGGAATGGCAAAACCAGTATGCTCTGTGGCAGGGGCACACACTGCGACTCCAATGGAACTACGACGACATTGTGGTGATTGAAGTTGACTCACATTTCATGCGATTGCGTGACCAACGCCCGATTACGATATCATGCACCGACATTTACCGTATGAGCGGGTTGCAAATCCGCGAATGGCGTGTCTACGCAGATATGTCCCTGTTTTTTGGGGACTGGTACGCAATTAAGAACGAGACAATCTCTTAAGGTCGAAGTAGCGATCGACGCGCGGGCTACGATGAGAGACGCAGCCGAACAACTCCTTGCAGGTGACTCGTATTACGCTTCATCCTCGCACCTGAAGTCGGGCGTTAGCTCTTCACCGCGTATACACGCGTATACAATTGTGTTCTCAGAATCCAGCAAAATAGTAGTTAGCTATGACATGGATGCCGTACTTCGATTCTCGCGTGACCATTGCTTTAGGCTTCTTGAAAAGATGATGTGAGAATCATCACGATAGGTTGATCTTGAAGTATTTTAGTGGCGCAGACACCGCTTTGCTAAAAGTCAACAAAGGATGCTACGAAGATGAATCAAGACATCATTCGCCAACAGTATGAGCAAATCAATCGTGGTGAACTGGATGCTGCCGTCATCAGCTTTGCCGAAGACGTGAAAACTCATGGTCGTCTGATTGGGCGAAACGGTTTCCGCCTCGTGCTTGATGATCTTTACACCACGTTTCCCGACCTGCATCAGGAAATTATTGACATGGTTGCTGAAGGAGATACTGTAATCGTTCGTGTCATGGTTAGCGGCACGCACAAGGGCGTGGGAAAGATACCAATCAACGGCGGGCTGTTGGTGGGTGTTGAGCCGACAGGGAAGCACTTCGAGGTGCAGCAGATTCACTGGTACAAACTGCACGACGGGAGAATTGTGGAGCATTGGGCAAATCGAGACGATATCGGCATGATGCAGCAGTTGGGACTTCTGCCGCAGGCTCCAACGCCCAATCAGAAGCAGCTTTGAAACGAATCGACCTGAAGCGAATCTTGCATCGATCGGCTCTCCTCGACGAAATAATCCTTTCGCTGTACCTTCTCACACCCTCTAGATCCACTCCTGCAACGTTTCTACGCACTTCTGCCTCAACAGAGCGAGTCTGCAACAAGTCGCTGCACCAAAACGCACTAGGATGCGCGGCTGAATTGCAGAGGTCACCTGCATCCAGTGAGCTTAGTCGCTAGATTTGATACTTAAGTTCAGATTTAGATGCGTTTGCCCTGAGAAGTTTATGGGGCAAACAGGCTATTGAGAGCGATCGCCTGCGCTTCCGGCATTTGTCCGTAAGTGAATACGTAGGGCACATCCTGGGGCAGGATGGGCAAAAACGTCTCCAAACTGTATGGGCTACCGTAGATTACCAAGGCATGTAGCTGCTCGGATTGCAGGAGCGAGTGCAGCCACGCTTCGGCAGCGTGCGTTAGACCAGCACTGCCGCGAAACGGATTCCCACGAATAAACAGTTGCAGCAGCGTCGGTTCGGGTGCGAGATCGGTCATAGCCGATCGGCTGTCCACAATTTGCAAGTGATAGCCCATTGCCGCAGGGAGCGCGATCGCAGGCGTGTGCCGCCCCAAAAAGTCACACCCCAGCGCATCGTCCACCAAAATTAGATTGCGCTTACTAGCGTCGGGATGCAGGTGAGTCAATCGCGACGACGCAGTCGTGTGAACTTGCATTGACGCCTGCAGCATCGCACTCGCGGCAGCGATCGTCTCTCCAGTTCCCAGCGACGCGATCGTGGGCTGGTCTACCACTGCCGCCTTATGCTTTGCGCGCCAAATCCGATTCACCGAGGCAGAAATTTGCTCAGCGGCGATTCGTCCCGTTTCGACCGCGCTACAGACCGCCTGAATTGCTCCAACCGGATCGGACGGCATCAGCAGAATATCGGCTCCGGCTTCCACTGCCAGCACAGCCGCCTCATTTGCGCCGTAGCGGTTGGCGATCGCGCCCATGACCAGCGCATCGGTCGTAATTAGCCCATCGAATCCCAATTCCTGACGCAGGAGCTGCGTCAGAATCCGCGGCGACAGCGTCGCAGGCTGCGTCGAGTCGAGCGCCGGGATCAGCAGATGGGCACTCATTACCGAATCCACGCCAGCGGCGATCGCGGCTCGGAACGGCGGCAGTTCCACGTGCTGCAAGCGCTCCAACGAGTGCGGGATCACGGGCAAATCCAAATGAGAATCGACAGCCGTGTCGCCGTGACCTGGAAAATGTTTGGCGCAGGTCAGGACCGGATGACGCTGCGCGCCGCGAATAAACGCCGTGGCTAAACGGCTCACCGTCTCAGGCACATCACCAAACGCCCGTACATTAATGACAGGGTTGGCGGGATTGTTATTGACGTCCACAGTCGGAGCCAACACCCAGTTCAGCCCGATCGCACAGGACTCTTGGGCAGTGGCGGCTCCCATCGCTTCTGCAAGCTGTTCGGCTTGATCGGCATGGGTTTGGGCGATCGCGCTTAGCGCCATCGGCGGCGGAAACCACGTTGCTCCGGCAAACCGCTGCCCGACGCCTTCCTCAACATCGGCAGCAATGAGCAGCGGCACGGACGCCCACGCCTGTAGCTGCTGCGTCCGCAACACTAGCTCGCCCGCACTGCCACCCAGCAGAATAACACCGCCCACGCCCCAATCCTGCACCCAGTGGCGCAGCGTTTCAGCAACAGGTTCCCACGCGGGATATTGAATCTGATGATCGAACAGGTAGCCAGAGGCACGAACAACCACCATCTGCGCGACTTGTTGCGCCAGAGAAAGCGTGTCTAGAGCGGGAAGGTTAGGCATGGAGGGATGAAAATTGTGAACGATAAATTTTGAATTCTGAATTACACCACCTCATTCAAAATCCAGAATTCAAAATTCATCATTATTTATCCTCTGCCGAAATGCCATCTGTTTCATCCGACTCGCCATCCGGTTTACGCTCCTGACTGAGGCGATTGATCAACGAAAGAACGCGATTGCCCCGCTCTATCGAATCGTCTTCTAGAAACACAACTTCTGGTGTGCGACGCAGCCGAAGTCGCTGTCCCAGTTCACTGCGCACAAAACCTGTTGCTGACTTTAAACCTGCCATTGTTTCAGCTTTTGCGTCAGCTGTGCCGTAGATGCTGACAAAAACCTTGGCATGCTGGAGGTCGTTCGACACGTCCACATCCGTCACGCTCACCATGCCTGTCCCCACGCGGTCATCTTTGATGCCGGAGAGCAGCAGCAGGCTGACCTCGCGCCTGATCGATTCGGCAACGCGGGCAACTCGACGATTCGTAGCCATTTCAGTAATCCTGCCTTTTCGTTACAACGTCGTTAGTTGAGTTGTCAGTGGTTAGTCGCTAGCAGTGAGCTACGAGCAAGCGTAGTCCGGTTAATGGCTAAACCAACAGGCTAATCACCAACGACTAAAAACTCGCTAAACCGGGCTGAAGCCCAGCATTGCCCGGAGCGTTAGTCCAATGAAGGCAATTCCTGCAAGCACTGCACCTATTAGAGCGATCGCCGTGCTTGGGCGCTTTAAGAGGGGCGCAAGCGGTCTAATAGCGTTAAACAAAACGCCCAGAATCACGCTTAGCAGAAAAAGCGGGTATTTCGAGATGGTATTCCAGAAACTTTGCATAGTAATCGATGAATCGTGGCTGAATCGCCGGAAGAAACCGTTGCACTTGTTTCCATTCTAGGGAAGAACGCTCGTGCTGCGTCGCTAAGAAATGGTTGAAGCTGCCGATATCGCCTTTATGATGGACGAATGCAGACCCAACTCGCGCGATCGATATATCCGCGTCCCTTCTTAAAGTGGGCAGGCGGCAAAGGTCAACTCCTTCAGCAATACATTCCTTTTTTTCCCAAACAGTTCTCGACGTACTACGAACCGTTTCTGGGAGGGGGCGCAGTATTTTTTCATCTACTGCCGCGACAGGCTTTTTTGATGGATATCAATCCAGAATTAGTCAACGTGTTTTGCTGCGTTAGGGATTGCGTAGAGGACCTGATCGAGCAACTGAGAGAGCACCGCGATCGTCACTCGCCAGACTATTACTACACTGTTCGCGCGACCAGCCATGGCACGTCAGTTGAGCGTGCTGCTCGACTAATCTATTTGAACAAAACCTGTTTCAACGGACTGTATCGAGAAAACACGAAAGGACAATTTAATGTGCCGATCGGTCGGTACAAAAACCCTGCCATTTGTGACGCTGCGCTGCTAGGTGCAGTCTCGGTGGCGCTGCGATCGGCTCGGATTGAACAATGCCGTTTTGACACGGTGATGGACTACGCCACAGAGCAGGACTTTGTGTATTTTGATCCGCCCTACCATCCGATTAGCGCTACGAGCAAATTCACCGCTTACAATCGCGATTCGTTCACGCAAGCAGACCAACTTCGCCTGCGAGATGTTGTTGTGGCATTGGCAGAGCGAGGCGTGAAGGTTATGCTTTCAAATTCGGATTGTCCGTTTGTGCGCGACCTCTACCAAGGCTTTACCATTCACACCATTGTTGCGGCGCGATCGATTAACTCCAACGCCGCAAAGCGAGGGAAAATTACGGAGGTTTTAGTCACAACATATTAGCGAGGTGAGGAGTGAGGGCTGAGATACTGGGTGCAAAGGTCGTCTGTGGATCAATTGACTCATGCTCATGATGTTGGCACGCTGGATCTTCGTGGGTGTGCTGCTGCTGCTGGCTCGGCACCTCAGCCTGATTGCCGCCTCGCTGCCGGACTCGTCGGCGCCGACGATCGTGCCGGACGATCGCGTCTCCTCCAAGAGTTGGACTGAGCCCCGTGATGCCTGTCAGTCTGCTAAGCCTGCGGTCGTCACAATCTATGCGGGACGGGAAATTGGCGCTGGCAGCATTATCGATGCCGATGGCATAGTAATCACCAGTCACCATGTTGTACGGGGAGCTAGGCAGATCTGGGTCAAGCTGCTGGACGGCGATCGACACCGTGGACAGATCATCGCAGCAGATACCGAGAACGATTTAGCGCTGGTGCACCTCGACGCTGGAGCGCGCCTGCCCACCCTGCCGCTGGCGCACTCTGTCACGCAGCCATCGAATGAGTCCGTCTGCGCGATCGGCAGTCCGCTGAATCAGCCGGGAGTGGTTACGACAGGCACCGTTATGGGAACTCGCGAAAATGGGGATTGGCAGCTGAATCTATTTTTACAGCCGGGGAATTCCGGCGGACCTCTGCTGAATCAACAGGGTGAATTGATTGGCGTTGCTCGATCGATTTGGGAGTCGAGCACGGGTGAGAATACGGGGATCAGCTTTGCAACGAGTCTGGCGTCTGTCCGACGTTTTGTGCAGCAGCACCAACTGAACGTCCGGCGCGATCGAGACAGCACCCACGCGGTTCAACCGCTGTCGCTATTTAATTCGCTTCCAGCCACAGACGGCTTTAATGCTCAGAGATTTTTGAATCAGGCTGATTCAAACAGCCGGAGTAAGCAGTAGTGATGGAAGAGTTCACCTATTTAGGTGATGCTTTAATCCGTAACTACGTATCTACGCAATCTAGCGCCAAGAACCCAGCAGGCTTTTGTATTTGCCGCTCATTAAATGTTCCTGAAAATCGCTTTACCCGATTTTTCTAAGCTGATAGTATTTGCTGTAGATGCAACGCTGTCTATCATTGGCAAGCTTGATAATTTTTGACTCTTTTTAGCAAATTCAGTCTCAAAAGCTTCAGGAAGTTGCGTTTGGGGTGTGGTAGCTACTGTCTCGTTACTTAAACATTTACAGGTGCAATATGGAAACACTTGGCTTTATTCATGCAGCCGTTGATTACGAAGATCCGAATTCGTCTCCAGAGCTGCGATCGCT
>NZ_JACJPG010000528.1 GCF_014695955.1 Leptolyngbya sp. FACHB-36
TTTTGCCAGAGCCAAACGAATTCCGCTCATCGTGGTCAATCTGCCGCTGACACAACTGTATTTTGATCGATCGCGCACCGAGTATGAGCGGCAGTTTCGCACATTCATGCGAGCCGCCTCCAGAACCGAGCAGTTTCGCTTCTACGACCTCAGCCGCCGCTGGCTTTCTCAGCATGATTACTACATTGACCCCAGCCATCTCAATCGCTATGGAGCCGCTGCTGTCTCGCAGCAGCTAGCGCAAACTCAGGTCATTCCAAAATCCGCTTTTTGAGGTGCCAAGTAGCTTTATACACACTGCTATGAGCGTAGAAAATTATCGAAACTTCAAAAACCAGCTGGCTAACTCAAAGATTGGACGAACACTACACCTGAGAACGCTGATTATCACGGCAATTCTTTATGGTAGTGGGAAAGTCAAGCTGAATCTCGATGAAGCCAACGATTTCTGCGTCTACCGATGTTCCCGTTTCTTCAGAGCCGTCTCTATCAACACTGAAGTATTTCAGCAAATTTTCTGAGATTACGCCCACTCAAGCAGCAATACCGCACGTTGCCAGCGTCCACTGTTCCGCAATCAGTAGAACCAAGCGACTGATCGACATTGCCGGAGCGATCGTGGGTTTGACGATTACTGCGGTGGTGGTGGTGCCCGTGGCGATCGCAATTCAGCTTAACGATCCCGGTCCAGTGTTTTACAGCCAGATCCGCTGCGGCTTGCAGGGCAAAGCCTTCCGCATTTGGAAGTTTCGATCAATGGTTACGAATGCCGACAAATTAAAGCATTTGGTTCACAACGAAGCAAGCGGCGGCATCTTTAAAAACCGCAACGACCCTAGAGTTACCCCGATCGGTCGGCTGCTGCGTCGCACTAGCCTAGACGAGCTGCCACAGTTCTGGAATGTTTTGATAGGCGATATGAGTTTAGTGGGTACGCGCCCGCCCACCGTCGATGAGGTCTTCAGCTACAAGCGGCATCACTGGAAGCGCCTCAACGTTAAGCCCGGAATTACTGGGGAGTGGCAGGCAAATGGGCGCTCTAGCGTGACGGACTTTGAGGAGATTGTCCGTATGGATATTGCCTATCAGACGAAATGGTCGATCGCGTACGATCTACACCTGATTCTTAAGACAATTCAAGCGGTGCTGCTGAAGAAAGGCGCATTTTAGAGGCTCCTGCCAGAACCTTTCAAGTCTAAAATCCGCATTCATACAGTAGGTCTAAGGTGTAGGGTAGAAGCGATCGTATTTCCCTACCCTGAACGCAACACCATGAACCTGCCGACCTGGATTACTGTCTCTCGGTTGCTGGCAGTGCCAGTGATCCTTTATGGATTGAGTCATCCCACACTGCAATTGCGCTGGGTCGTGGTGTCGGTATTTTTGGTGGCAGCGGGAACCGATTGGCTGGATGGATATCTCGCTCGCAAGCTTAACCAAGTAACGGAGCTCGGTAAGTTTCTCGACCCGCTCGTCGATAAGTTGCTGGTGCTGGCTCCGCTGCTGGCGCTGATTGAACTCGACCAGGTTCCTGCATGGGGCGTGTTTCTGATTCTGGCACGGGAGTTGACGATCGCAGGATGGCGCGTCAACCCCGCTCTGCGCGACAGCAGCACTATCCCTGGCGCTAACCTCTGGGGCAAGTTAAAGACGGTCAGCCAGATCGGGGCGATCGCGCTACTGATTGCGCCACTTTCGACAGCGTGGCAGGTGCCCACACTCGTTGCGTTCTGGGTTGCCGTAGCGTTGACATTGGTTTCTGGGGTCATTTACATGCTGCCGAGCCCAACGATCGTGAAACCCGCAGACTGACTACTTCTGTGAAGACATCCAGTAGTAATCGGCGATTGGACGATCCGATGGCGTCCGCACCTCATCGGGTGGATTCAGCAGCACCGAAATTTGAGAGAACGATGGGCGACGGACGCGGCGAGCAACCCGATTGGGAATGCCATCGCCGTAGAAGAGATGTCCCTGTCCCACCAGCACAAGCATGCGGGTTTTTGGTGCTTGCTGAAGCGTTTGAGCAATTCGCTCTGCCATCGTTTCGTCCCAGAGCACCTGTGCCTGAAAAAATCGCTCAAAGTTAAGACTGTTGCTTTTGCCCTGGTGAATCTGCTCGTAAACCTCCTGCATGCGCTGGCGGTACTCCGGCGGTCCCAGCTCGATCGCTGACAGCGGCGGCACAAAACGGCGATCGCTGAGTGTCAAACTCTCCAGTCCTTGACGAGAGACTTTACGGGTAACCTCAGTGGGTGTATTCAGGGCAATTACGGGCAAGCCTTGCGCTTTGGCGAAGCGCAAAATCTCTGCGTAAAACTCCCAGGAGTAGCCCCAGCGTTTTTTGTACTGACTGCGCTCTTGCAGGTCTGCTTCCGTGAGGTTTCCTGCTAAGTAAGCGTCAAGAACGGCTTGATAGGGGCGCTGGAACATCTCCATGCCGATCGTCCAGTCCGATCGTTTCTGATGCAGCGCTTGCAGGATCTCCAGTTGGGCGCGGTGATCTTCGGGGCTGTCGTGGGTTTCTCCCAGATACACCACATCGGCGTTCGCCAGTTCCTCCAAAACCTGCTGAGGCGACACCGTCTGGGATGTTTTTGCCCGAATCACAGAGGCAGACGAATTCAGCGGAGCCGCCTGTACCGGAGCAGGCACAACCAACAGCAGCATTCCTGCCAGCCAAGCGCAAATTAGGGATTGGAATCGCATCATTCCGCAGCAGACGACGCTCCCATCATAGTGTGTGAGATTCGCCGATCGCTGGGTTCCCATCTCAGTTCAAGCAGCCGCGTTCCACTCGTCTCAAATCTTAAGAAATCGTAAGGAAAATTACGGAGCGAAACAGGTTGTTGCAATTTTCTACGTATCACAGGATACTCCTTTTAATAGAACGCACGTGAGTTCGGACGCAGGCAATGATGAATTTACCGACATCTA
>NZ_JACJPG010000529.1 GCF_014695955.1 Leptolyngbya sp. FACHB-36
GGCGATCGTCCCACGGATATTTCGTTTGGCATTGGTCCCCGTCTCAACGCAGTTAGCCGCATTCAAGGCGATGCCCACTTCTGCGTTGAACTGTTGACGAGCCGCGACACCCACCTTTGCACCCATTTAGCCGATGCGACTGAGTTAGCAAACGCCCGCCGCAAAGCGCTGCAAGCCGATGTGCTGCGACAGGTTCAGGCGAAACTAGCCCAGCTTGATTTGTCCACCGCTCACGCGATCGTGCTGGCAGACGAGCAGTGGCAGCCGGGGGTGCTGGGTTTAGTTGCTGGACAGATTGCCCAGGAGCATGGGCGACCCACGATTTTGCTCAGCATCGAGGGACCGATCGCCCGTGGCTCGGCGCGGTCGACCAATCAAATCGACCTGTACCAGTTAGTAAAGGATCAAGAGCACCTGCTGCATCGCTTTGGCGGACATCCTTATGCAGCAGGCTTGAGCCTGCCTGTGGAAAATCTGCCGCTGTTTCGCGATGCGGTGAATCAAGGAATGGCACAGCGATCGAGCACAATCCCCGCGCCACTGCTACCCGTCGATCTTGCCGTGACGGTGTCGGAGCTGGGCAAGCCGCTATTTCAAGCGTTGAAGCTGCTGGAACCGTGCGGCATGGGCAATCCGGTTCCCAGGCTGCTGATTCAAGATTGCTGGTTTCAACAGGTCTGGAACAAAAAGATTCAGGATTGGAAAGGGCGGCAGGTGCAGTA
Source organism: Leptolyngbya sp. FACHB-36 (assembly GCF_014695955.1). Taxonomy (GTDB): domain Bacteria; phylum Cyanobacteriota; class Cyanobacteriia; order Leptolyngbyales; family Leptolyngbyaceae; genus FACHB-36. The sequence goes on from NZ_JACJPG010000529.1 coordinate 723, forward strand.
CATCAAGACAGAGTTTGAACTGTGGGATGAGTCTGCATCAGAAGGGTTTGCGGGAGTTTGGTGGGGGCACTACAAGGAGGATCTGCCTCAGGGACGCTGCGATGTCGTTGTGGAGCTAGACAGCAACAGCTTTAAGCGACGCTATGAAGTGCGGTTGATTGCAGTGCGTCCGTCGGCAACCGTGCAGGAGCGGGATCAGACGGAGACGATTTTGGACTGGCGAGGGCAGGCAGAACCACACGGTGAGTTTGCGGAGGTTTTGCAGGTTCAGCGGTGTCCAGGAAGCTGGGCAGAGTTGCAGGTGTGGGTCCGACGATCGCGCCTAGAACGACGACCGCTGGCGATCTCGTACTCGGCTCCACCGCTGACGAATGTCCAGGAAACCTGGCAAACGCTCGTCGGCATTGCAAAGTATCTCAGTCGCACAGGATACACGGCAACGCGGCAGCAGCTATTGAACAAGCTGGGAATTGGCGATCGGGCGCTGCAACTGGGCATCCAGTCATTGAACTCCCTTGGGTTTTCCCTCGACTATGCAGAGAACGCCTTCCACGTGACTTGGCAGGAGCGTCAGCCAGATGCAGAATTCGGGCAGTTCGTTGATCGTTTTTTTAATGCCGTCAGAGAAGAACAGTTCCGACGACAATACTTCTACCAAGTGCCGCTGGCGACGATTCAAGCGATCACGCAGCGGACGCCAATTGACGCATGAGAGGTGGGGATGAAACGAGTTTGGTTGGTCGGCGTGGGATTAGGACTGACGCTGATAGGAGGGCGAGTGCAGGCGCTTCCAGGTCAGACGGCTAAAGAGGCTGCTCTGTGGATTCGGACGCACCCGACATTGCAGCCCGCCCCCTATGAAACCCTGCTGGTTCGTAAAAGCCATACGCCTGCCCAGCGATTTACGTTTCAAGCTTCCCTCATGCCGGTAGGTAGAGCATCTGCACCTCAAGGCGTCATTCGAGCTGAAGAGTTCTCCTTGACGAATCTGGTTCGTGGGGTCAGTCGCGGTCGTCTCGAAGAAGCGCTGCGCATTATCTACGGACCGATCGTCCATCAAGACTATCGTCAGGCAACCCTCGTCTACACCTATCCAGATCGCGACAGTGGGATGCAGGGCGAGGTGCGCGAGGGCGATCGCTATGCCTACTGGCTAGAGATCGCCAAACGACCCGATGGATTTGCCTACATGGGCAAAGTCACGGTGTTTCTACGAGACGATTTGCCTAAGCTAGAGGCTGAATTGCGCCGCCCATAGCGGCAGTCTGCCGCGTTCCCAGAAAGATTTGCCGGACGCCAGCAGCAATGCGCCCTAAGTCTTCATCGAGCAGCGGGGGCCACGCGACTCCTGATCGTCGCCCCAGATCGAACTGTTGCCGACTTTCGCTTGCCAGCAGATAGAGCGAACACGCTAATTCTCGCTCTATTTCCGTAGCAGATTGTAGGCGATCGTCTACAACCTTTAGCGCCAGCAAAATGGTGGTTATTTGACCGGGAATGGGTGGAACTTTCTGCCTCAGGCGGCACAGGAGATCATCCGGCTCAGCTGCCATTCCCTGACAGATTAGTAAGTGACGAGCAGTTTGGTAATTCACACGCAAAATGGGATCACGGCGGTACCGTTATACTCCAATTTTGCTCATCAGGACTCTGCCGTTCGAGAGGCAGAAAACAGCCCCAGTAGCGGACCCAGAATTGCGCCAAAAACAAACCCGCCTGCGTGCGCCCAGTAAGCAACACCGCCGCCTTCCATACCAATATTTGCAGGGGCTTCCAAACTGGCAACGCCGTAAAATGCCTGCTGCAAAAACCAGAAGCCCAGAAAGAAAACTGCTGGAATCCGAACGGTGGTAATGAAGATAAACAGCGGAATTAGCGTCAACACTTCGGCTTTCGGGAAGCGGAGAATATATGCTCCCATGACACCTGCGATCGCACCGCTTGCCCCTAGCGAGGGCACTGCCGAGCCAGACGAGAAAAACCACTGTGTTAGCGCTGCCAACGCACCACAAGCAAGATAGAAGATTAAATACTTGACATGTCCCAAGCGATCTTCAACGTTGTTGCCAAAAATCCAAAGGAACAGCATATTTCCAGCCACGTGCAGAAAGCCGCCGTGTAAGAACTGCGAACTAAATAGAGTGATCCATTCAGGAAGCGGTTGATTGGGTAGCGTTCCAGAAAGACTGGCGGTCAATTCTCTTGGAACGACTGCCCAAACTCGGAAAAACTGCTCTAGCTGATCTGGCGTTAAGCTCAATTCGTATAGAAATACTAGAACGTTCGCTGCAATCAGCGCGTAGGTAACGTAAGGCGTAATCGTAACTGGATTGTTGTCACGAAGAGGAACCACTAAATTTTCCTTTGAATCGGTTAACAGGAATATACCGAATCCTAGAGGAAATGCACGTTGATCTGGAGACAGATTTTGTTCAAGTTGCTCTGTACACAAAAAACCCCTCTGCATCTAGAGGGGAAATAGTTGACTTAAATGAGTTGGGATAGACGTTTACCAGCCTTTTTCAGCCTGTCCTAAGACATAGGAAGCGACATCCTCGATCTGAGTTTCACTCAGACGGTGTCCAAAAGCAGGCATCGCATTCTTTCCCTTTATAATCTGAGTCCTGATGGCTTCTAAAGAATCCATGCTGTACTTCTCTAGCGCCTCTTTTTTCAGCGTCTTGTTTGCAATGATGACGTTACTGCCGCCCATGTGGCAAGCTGAACAGTTTGCAGTGAACAGCTTCGCACCACTGACCAAATTAGCCGATCGAGCAGATGGAGTGAAGGCGGTAGCAACGAAAACAATCGTCAGCAAAACAATAGCTAACAATTTTCTCAACGGGGTTCTCCTCATAGCGAAGGTGGGCACATAAACAAGACCACGCGCAAGCGATCGCTCAAGGCGTCTTTAATAGCTCAGCAAAACGAGGAGAACCTGAAGCAATTAACCGTTAGTCGATTAAGAGATTCAACCGAGTGATTAACCCTCAACAGTGATTTTACCAACCATGCCCGCACTACGGTGAGGAGCACAGTAGTAGCTGTACTCACCGGGTGCTAAATCTTTGGGAACGGTTAGCTCAATCTCTTTACCGGGGGTCATTTCCAGAGCAGGGTGAGATAGCGACTTCGCTAGCGCTTTGTCCTGACCCGGAATGGTCTTGTCATCGAACACCACATTGTGAGGAGGCACTTTGTTGATCACCCACTTTACCGTGTCACCAGGCTTAACGGTAACGTTGGCAGGCTGAAACACCAGCATTCCATTGTCACCGCCCATCTTAACGGTGACGGTGTCTGCCGATGCAGGGGCGATCGACAATGCAAAGCTGCCAACCACGAGTAGCGCGGTGAACAGCATCACGTAAAAGCTTTTCGTAACCGAAGCAAGCAGTTTCATAGCGTTTGTGAAAAATATGTCTACTCTTCAGATCTTAGACCAAATCTTTGACAAGCTGTCAAACTTCTCAAAGGGTTTCTCTTACTGGTCTTGAAAGGTTTCTTTACCCCAACCCGGCGCGGTTTGCGCTGCACGGAGAATAAATCCGGCTAAATTCTCGATTTGTGCCTGCGAGAGCCAGCTTTCCGGCACTTCCCGACACCATACCGTTTCTTCGCTGCCATCGTAGGTCATCGGCTGGCGTAGGTAAGTGACGAGTCCGGCGATCGTGTCACGTCGTGGCGTTGCGCCCTTTAAGTCTGACAGCGACAGAGATACCGTTGGGTCAGGTAGCGTTGCGCCTCCCACATGGCAGTTCAAGCAGTTTCGCTCGAACAACTGTTTACCCGCCGACAGCTCCTCCAAGGAAAACAAGCGCGTGTCTCCCTGGTGGTCCATCTCAAGCGGAACTGGCTCTGTTACCTTCAAATAGCGCGTCACGTAGGAATCGACCGCTGCCCACGCAGGTTGGCTAAACGGTATCCAGAGTAAGCAGAGAAGCAAAGCCAAAATCAGCAAGCGTGAAGCCAAGCGGTGCAGCATTAACAAACCGGATAAACAATAGTAGCTAACAGCAATTAGCTAATCGCTGTTAGCTATCTTCAAGCGACTGACGTTGCCCTACTCAGGAGCACGGATTCAACTAAGTAGGATACTTGCTGTCAGAGACCGACAGGATGCTACCCCACAAAATCTGCTCCTTTAATTCACTATCTTTAGTAGTAGATCTTGCCGCCGCCCCACTTGGCGCCCACCACTTTCGGCTGAAGCAGGATGTGTCCCGCGATCGCCACCAGATCGTCCTTAGTCAGGTTCCGCATTTCTGGGTACGTGTCTTTGCTCTTGAGGCTGGGGTGCATTTCCGCGATCGACTCAGCTCCATCGTAGCTAGTGGGGTCTTCCATGTAGTCCACCAGCGAATCAATGCTGTTGCGCGGCGGCGTTGCTAACGATAGCGCTTCGGGGTCTAAACCCACATTCGGATCGGTTTTAGTAACACCGCCAGCATGGCACTGAGCGCAGGCGTACTGAAACAGGCGCTTGCCTTCTTTTACCTGCTTCAAGCTGAGGGTAAGGGGATCGCCAGATTCATTCAGCGGGACCGTGCGCGTTCCGGCGTCAAGTTCAGCCGCCGCGACACTGCCAACCAACATCTGAAAGGCGAAAAATACAGTGGCTACCGCGAGCCAAATGTATCTTTTAAGCATGGTTCTCCTTGGGTGATTCGGGTATATCGATTTTTATGGACGGTTGACTCAATCGACGAAACCTGGATACTGCGATCGGGAAAGCGTCACGCCAAGTTAGTTCCAGCTTCGGCAAACCCCATAGTGGCTACGCCATCCAGTTGGATTGAGTTTTTTCGATACCAATATCATGCCACTGAGCGTGCCCTTTCCCAAGCGAATTCACTGGCTGCCTTTCCACCCGTGAAGTCGTTGCTCTGAGAGAAATTTGGAGAGTGGGGATCAGATAGGAATTCAAAATTTCGAAATTCGAAATTTTGAATTCCTCTACCGACTAGTCGGGTCTTACCGCGCTGAACGATCGCACCGTAGGCAACTGGGACACGGGCAGTGGAGACGCGGTCGGCACAGGTTGGTGCAGGCGGATCAGCTGTGCCAGCGTTTTTTTCAACTGCGTGCGCGGCACAATTGCGTCTACGAAGCCGTGCTGCAGCAAATACTCGGCGGTTTGGAAGCCATCAGGGAGTTTTTCGTGCAGGGTTTGCTCGACCACGCGACGTCCGGCAAACCCGATCGTCGCTTTCGGCTC
>NZ_JACJPG010000053.1 GCF_014695955.1 Leptolyngbya sp. FACHB-36
GTCAATACCAAAGAGAACCAGTTTGTCTGGCTGGCGCTGATTGCTGCGGTTGCCACCTTGGGTGGACTTCTGTGGCTCAGTCAGGGATGAGGCGATGCCATTGGCGCGAAATGGTTGTTAGATGGATAGAGAAGTCCGACACGCCCTAGGAAACCGTGAACCACAAATTCCCCGCTGTAGAATCTTCCGGCACGATCGCCGCTGTACCCCGCTGGTTCAAGCGCGTGAAAACCGTCTGCCTGCTGCTGCTAGCGTCGCTCGTGCTGTCGGGCTGCGTCCAATACGACGTTGGCGTTCGTTTCAAGAGTCCCCAGCAGGGGGAAATTGTGCAGCACATTCAAGTCGGCGAGCGGCTGCGAAGCCTGAGCGACGCCACCGTGCGGCAGTGGCTCAGCACAATCGAGCAGCGCAGCCGACAGGTCGGCGGACGGGTCTTGCGGCGATCGGCGCAGGATCTCATGGTGCGGATTCCATTCAGCAACGGGGCAGATCTGGAAGCGAAGTTCAATCAATTTTTTGGTCCGGCGACTGAAGCCCGGGGGACCGCAACGCCTGATTTACCGGATATTGAATCGCACCTGTCGCTGTCCCGCAGTAATCTGCTGCTGTTGGAGCGCAACCGTTTAGCGTACGATTTGGATTTGCGATCGCTGGGCGTGTCCTCGAATGGAACGGTGATCCTGAGTCCGACTGAACTCGTCGATTTGGAGTTTCGCTTAGAGGCTCCCTGGGGAGCGCGGACAACTCGGGAGTCGATCGCCGCCACCCGGCAGGGACAGCAGCTAGTTTGGCAGCTAACGCCCGGTGAGGTGAATCATTTGGAGGCGGTGTTTTGGATGCCGAATCCACTGGGGATTGGCACAGTTGCGATCGTCCTGCTAGTAATAGGAGGTCAGGCGCTCAAGCCGCGATCGCAGCCAGCGTCAGTGAGCCAAAACGCTTCGCCTTAGTGAGCCATGATGAATCGTCCAGTCAAGCTTCAACGCCTGCTGATCATTGGGCTGAGCGGTCCCGTCCTGGCACTTAATGTCTGGCTGTTGACGCAGATCTATCGCTATTTCGAGCATCTGATCACGGTGCTGGTGATCGCGGCGATTCTGGCGTTTTTGCTGAACTATCCGGTGCGGTTTTTTGAGCGGGCGCGGGTAACGCGATCGCAAGCCGTCACGCTGGTGCTGCTCGCCACGTTTATGCTGCTGCTGCTGGCAGGGGTAACGCTAGTGCCGCTGATTCTGGATCAAACAACTCAACTGCTCCAGGAAAAAATTCCAGCGTGGTTAAAAACCAGTCAGGAAAACGTGCTGGCGCTGGACACGTGGGCACGATCGCGCAATCTGCCGCTGGACCTTAGAGGGGTTAGCGGACGCATCAATGCTCAGATAGAAAGCCAGCTTCAGACATTGGCAACGCAGGCGCTGACTGTTGCGCTGGGCACGCTGACGGGGTTGATCGATGGCATTTTGATTCTGGTGCTGTCGTTCTACATGCTGTTGTATGGCGATCGAGTCTGGTTTGGCTTGATGAACCTGATGCCGCCGCAGGTCGGGGTGCCGCTGATGGAATCGCTGCGGTTGAACTTTCAGAATTTCTTCATCAGCCAAGTGCTGCTAGCCGCGTTCATGACGGCGTTTTTGATTCCAGTGCTGTTGGCGATGAAGGTTCCGTTTGCGCTGCTGTTTGCCATCAT
>NZ_JACJPG010000530.1 GCF_014695955.1 Leptolyngbya sp. FACHB-36
CAGCAGGTTGGCATTCAGCCCGGTAGCCCGATTGCGATTCTGGGTCCCGATCCGTCCCATCAAGCGTGGGCGCGGCTGGCACGAGTGCGAATTATTGCTCAAATTCCCAACGCAGAGCGCTTTTGGGCAGTGGGAGCAACGGTGCAATCGGAGGTGCTCAGCGCGATGAAGCAGGCAGGAGCCAGCGCGATCGTGGTGGAATCGTCGGAACGCATACCGGACGAGATTGCGCGATCGCGCTGGCTTCCCATCGGCAGCACAGGCTATTACGCCTACCCATTGCAGCCCTAGGTTGACCGGACACGCTTGTTGAATACCTGTTCTTCACCGAAGCTCAAACAGAGTTATGTCACATCTGATCACGCTGGATACCGTCAATAAAGCGATTTCTTCCGAGAAGAGTCAGCGGTCTGTGCTGCGGGCGGGCTTTTGGACGTTGGCGATCGTGCTGGGAGCGCTGCAAGCCTTGGCGTATCGGTTCACGATCGCCACGATGGACGCGGTTGCCTACCTGGATGTCGGCGATGCCTACGCTAGAGGCGACTGGAGCAACGCGATTAACGGATATTGGAGTCCGCTGTATTCGTGGATTCTGGGATTCGTATTTGCGGTGCTCAAGCCGACGCCCTACTGGGAGTTTCCTACGCTAAAGCTGGTCAATTTTCTGATTTACTTGGGGGCGCTGATCAGCTTTGAGCTGTTTCTGAACGAACTGCTGCGGTGCCGACAAGCGATCGCGGCTTCGACGAGCCGTGAGACGTTTCAGATTCCGGAGTGGGTGTGGCTTGTATGCGGCTACACGCTGTTTCTTTGGACCTCTCTAGCCTGGATTCAGATCCTGACGGATACGCCGGACATGCTGACGATCACGATGATGTACATCGCGGCGGCAATGCTGCTGCGAATCAGCATGGGCAAGCTCAAGTGGTCTAGCTTTGTGGCGCTGGGCGTGGCGCTGGGATTTGCGTACCTGTCGAAAGCCGTCATGTTTCCGATCGCCCTGATTTTTCTGGGTGTGACGCTGTTTGCGGCAGGCAATCTGCGGCGAGCGCTGCCGCGTGTTCTAGTGGCGCTGCTGGTGTTTGGGCTGGTGACTGGACCGTTTGTAACGGCGCTGTCGCTCAGCAAGGGTCGGTTCACGATCGGCGATACCGGCAAAATCAACTACGTCTGGTTCGTTAATCCGGGTGAGCGGCTAATCGAAGACACGCACTGGCAAGGTAGTCCCCAATACGGCATTCCCAAGCACCCAAGCCGTAAGATTCATGACAACCCGGTCGTGTTTGAGTTTGCTACGCCGCTCGGCGGTACCTATCCCTCTTGGACCGATCCGTCGTACTGGTACGACGGCATTAAAGCCAAGTTTGACCTGAACAAACAAATTGCGGTTCTGGTCAAAAATGTTCAGTTTTGCACGATTGAGTTCTTTGCGTTTCTGCTGATTTTCTATCTGATTCTGCTGGCGCTGGGCGGACGGTTTTTACCGAATCGTGCGGCGAAGCAGGCGTGGTGGCTACTGCTTCCTGCCGCTGCGGGTCTAGGAGCCTACATGATCGGAACCGATTTGACGCTGACCTCCTACGACGTGCAGCCGAGTACTCGCTATTTGGCTCCATTCATTGTGCTGCTGTTCACAGGCTGCTTTCTGGCAGTGCGGTTGCCCGACTCGGCGATCGCCCGCAAACGGCTGACAATTGTGGCGCTTGTCGTGGTGCTCATCGCTCATGGGCGACTGCTGGGGTACGCGAAGAGCAACCTTGAAGAGATTCGGATCGGACCACCGCACATGTACTGGGAAACTGTACAAGCTTTGCAGCAGATGGGCATTCAACCCGGCGATCGCGTGGCGATCGAGGGGCGAGACACGCACATCCCGTGGGCGCGTCTCGCGCACGTCAAGATTGTGGCGGAGACTCAGGATGAAGAGAGGTTCTGGGTTTATTCTGCCGCCGATCGAGCCTCTGCCCTTCAGGCTATCCGGGAGACTGGAGCAAAGGTGCTGGTGAGGAAGCGCCCCGTTATAGCGCTGGATGCGGCTAGCCGAGAAGGCTGGCAGCGAGTTGGCAAAACAAAATACTATGCATACCTGTTGCAGAAGTAAGTAGCGCCGAGAGACCGTTTCCTGAGTCATCGTTCACGTTCAATCGCCTGGTAAGACGTTTAGTTAAGTGGTGCCTAAAGCATGGTCAACAACATTCTGGAAACGAATCGTAGTTTTATCGATCCCAACGCAGAGCCTGAAGTCTCGATCGTCATGCCCTGCCTGAATGAGTCGAAAACCCTGCCCGTTTGCATCCGCAAGGCGCAAGAGGCGATCGCCCAGTTGCGCATTCCTGGTGAAGTCGTGATTGCCGACAATGGCTCGACTGATGGCTCCCAGGATCTTGCCAGATCGCTGGGTGCCAGAGTGGTTGATGTGCCCGTTCGCGGCTACGGTGCCGCATTGCGCTGGGGCATCCAAGCTGCAAAAGGACGCTACATCGTTATGGGCGACTCCGACGACTCCTACGATTTCCGCGAAGCTGTTCACCTTGTCGAAAAGCTGATGCTGGGCTACAACTTCTGCATTGGATCGCGGCTGCGCGGTCGAATTATGCCCGGCGCAATGCCCTGGAAAAACCGCCACCTGGGAACTCCAGTGCTGACGTGGCTGGTGAATTTGCTCTATCCCGCTAAGTTCTCCGACGTGAATTCGGGAATGCGAGCGTTCACGAAGAACGCGTTTAACCGGATGAAGTTAGAGTCTGACGGGATGGAGTTTGCTTCGGAGATGCTGGTAAAAGCGGCAGTGCTGGGGCTGCGCGTCACTGAAGTGCCGATTACACTGCACAAAGACGGGCGCGATCGCGCCCCGCACTTGCGCCCGTGGGCAGATGGCTGGCGGCACCTGAAGTACATCCTGCTGTTTGCGCCAAAGTACATCTACTGGCTACCGGGAGCGCTGCTGTTCTTGGTAGGGGCGCTGTTGACGCTGGTGCTGAATTTGTCTCCCAGCGGCGAGTTCGTCTACTTCGGCAATCTGCGATTCAATGACCACTGGATCGTGGTGGCGGCGCTGTCGTGTCTGCTGGGCTATGAGCTTATTCTGACGGGCATTCTGGCGCACTTGTACATGCTGACTCACCGGTTGCAGCAGCGATCGCACCGGATGGACAAACTGGTTAACAGCATCAACATCGAGCGAATTATCTTGCTTGCCGCCGCCATGATTATTGGTGGGCTAATCTTTGAGTTCTCTGTCATCGAAGTTTGGCTCAAGAGTAATTTTGGTCCCATCTCAGGAATTCGCGCGGCTGTCACGGGCATGGTGCTGATCCTGATGGGTGCCCAAACGCTGTTTAGTGGCTTCTTCTATGCGGTACTCGTAGACAAGTACGGCAAGCAGTCGCCCCCACCAGATTGGAGCGTGACGCCGACAGAATCAAAGCCGTCCTGAACCACTGAATGACAGCAGTTCTGCTTAGAGCACCGCTTCTCTAAGCGCGATCATTAAACGTCTACTCAGCATAGACGGAACCATACAGCGCGGCTGGTCAGCTGACCGCCATTCGTTTTGAAATCATTGAGGCGTCACTAGGGGCATCCCTTGGTGACGCCTCAACGGTTTGTTGCATTAGCCGCTGCTCTGATGCGGTACGAATTGTGGCTGAAGACGCTGGTTGACTGACAGAACCTATACCAATTCGGAATTTGCAATTCGCAGTTCGCAACACTCGCTGCGCGGACGCCAGCGATAGAATTGCAACCGCTCGATTTCGTCAACGGTTTAGTCGTTGATCGATCGCTGGGATTCAGAGAATTGGTTTAACAGGCAGGCTCAACTTCAAAAACGATGTAGCGTGAGATACCTACTGGTCTCCCACTATCTCCTCGCAACCTGTATTTTCTCTTGCTCAGGAAGCTGAGCAACAAGACTG
>NZ_JACJPG010000531.1 GCF_014695955.1 Leptolyngbya sp. FACHB-36
ACAAGTAGCCTCCTTAGGGTCGATGGCGATCGGGGGATCATTGGATTAACCTTGCACCAGTCCGTGATGGTTACATATCTTCAGACTTGTATCTTCATTGGTGCCCATTAGTTAAGATTGACGCTCTAAACCATGCTAGGTCCTGCTCAGCGAACCAAACTCGACGCCACCAGCGATGCTCTGTTCTATGAATATCCCCGCTTCGTCACCCACGTAGATGAGGGCTTTATTCAGCAGCTAACGGACCTGTACCGGGAGCGACTGAAACCCAACACCCGCGTCTTCGACATGATGAGTAGCTGGGTTTCTCACCTGCCTGAGGAGCTAGAATTTGCCCACGTAGAAGGGCACGGCATGAACGCCGAGGAACTAGCGCGTAATTCCCGTTTGGACCATTACTTTCTGCAAAATCTGAATGAGAATCCGAAGCTGCCGTTGGAAGATCAATCCTTCGATGCCGTACTAAATACTGTCTCTGTTCAGTATTTGCAGTACCCAGAAGCCATCTTCACGGAAATTCACCGCATTCTTAAACCCGGCGGCATTGCTATCATCAGCTTCTCGAATCGGATGTTCTATCAGAAGGCAATTCAGGCATGGCGCGAAGGGTCTGAGACAAGCCGAGTCCAGCTCGTGAAACAATATTTTCAAGCGGTTCCAGGATTCACTCCGCCTGAAGCGATCGTTCGGGCATCGCAGGCTCCTAATATGCTGCAATGGTTGGGAGTATCGGGTGGCGATCCGTTCTACGCGGTCATTGGCTATCGACAGTGAGGTCACTCGATCGTTCCTGTATCCAGCGACGCGTGCCAAAAAATCGACAGGACTCAGCGGCGACTTGAGAAGCGATCGTAAGCGCTTCTACAAATTCCTGCTGTAAGATTGCGTGGCAGAACGCTCCATGAAAGATGTCGCCTGCTCCTAACGTATCAACGGTTTGCACTGTAGGAACGTCTAACCTGCCCTGCTGATTCATTGTTCGGTACTGAATTGGCTGATCCCCTTGCGTAATGGCGATGTGAGGAATGCCCAAATGGGCTAAGTACGGCAGAACATCCTCGCTTTGGCAACCAGGCGGCTGAAAATTGGCAGAGCAGATGGCGTAATCTACCAGCGGCAAAAGTGTCTCGAAGCCGGGTTTCCAACTGCCACCGTCGATCGCCACGGGAATTCCTTGTTCTTTGGCGCGTTCGGCGATCGCTCGTCCTGCTGCCATTTGGTGCCCATCGATTAGCACGATCGCCACGTCTTGTAAGCAGTCGGGTGGAATTGCTGCCGGATCGACCTGTGATTTAACCGCATTGACCGAGACGACAGCGCGGTCTCCGGTAGCCTCCGTCACCAGAATTGAGGACACAGGCGGCGGCTCCGATCGCGTCGGTGCCAGGTCAGCCAGCTCGACGCCGCACGTCTGCAAATCCGCTCGAATTAAGTGCGTTATGGCATGTGACCCCACCACACTCAGAACGGTGGCGCGATCGCCCAACTGCCGAAACGCGACAGCGGCATTCGTCGCGGGTCCCCCAGCAGAAACCGTATAGTCCGACGCCACCAGCTTTTGGTTCGCGATCGGCGGACCCGCAACTCGGTACACCAGGTCCAGCGTCGTTAAGCCAACAAACAGTCCGTGAGACATGCGCTTGAAATAGTGAATCCGCTGTGCGACGAATGAAAGTCTTTGCGGGATAGGCGTCTTACCCGTCCAGTTAGGGAAACCCAGCCCGGAGGACGTAAAGGCTTCTCCAAGCCATTAACCAGATTTAGACGGTTGGGGGCTAAAAAGCCGGATTCGTAGAGGCTTAGCGATTGCTGCCTAACTGATCGTCACCCGCCGCTGACTGGGGGAATTAGAACTACTTCATCGCCATCCTGAAGTGCCGCCGTTGGTTCGACAAAGTCTAGATTGACGCCGAACCGAGTGAGGTTTCGCCATTGTGCCAGTTGAGGGTGCTCGGCAACCAGTCGATCGAGCACCTCGCCAACCGGAGTGCTTGGGGGAAGCGTTAGTTGCAGTTCAGGAACGCCGTAGGCGTCTTGGTAAGCGGCAAACAGCTTGAGAGTAATGGTGATGCTGGAGTCAGACATAGCTAGATTGTGCATCGCTTCGCTGCAACGGGCAACTAATAACCAAGCTCCCGCCAAACCCTCAGGTTCAGGCGGGAGCCTTTATTCGACGACAGAGATGCGCCTTATACCAATTCCCTAAATTCCACTTACAGATCAAATGACTGAAACGTTGATGAAATCCAGCTCTTGCAATTCGGAACTCAGAATTCTGAATTTCGAATTGGTATTAGTCGAAGTTACTGACGAATTTGAGGCGCAGGTGCTTGCTGAATGCTGGGCGTCGATCCCGGCGTGTTGTTCATTCCAGCACAAGGGTCAATGCTTGCCTGACTGGTGTTGATCTGACTGCTGCTTGCCTGATTGGTGTTGACCTGACTGGTGTTGGCTTGGTTTCTGTTACCTTCATTTGCCCGCAGAACGTTCTGCACCGCAAAGCCACCGCTCGTCGCACCCATATTGGCTTGTCCGCTCGTGGTGTTCCCGGCTTGAGTTCCGATCGAGCTGTAGGTAGTTTGACGCTCTACACCTTCCGAGCGATCGTTACGACCACCTGCCGCGAAGATAATCTGACGGCTTTCTCCACCCGTAGTTGCGCCACCGCTGGATAGCACATCGTTATTTTGGACGGCTTCAGCGCGAGAGCCAGGAGCCGACACAACGCGACGGTTCGACTGGTAGCTTGCCGACTGATTGGACGTTTGATTGTTGTTCTGGCTTCCCAGTTGATTATTCTGGCTGCTCGACTGATTGTTTAGTCCGTTGTCAGACAGTCCAGCTCGGGGATCAGTCTGATTGGGGAACTCACGAGTGTTGGGATTCGAGGTGATGTTGCCAAACTGGCTACCCTGATTGGCGCTGGTTGACGAGCCACTAGAAGATTGGCTCATGTTGGGTACGCACTCTGCTGGCGTGGAGGAGTTTTGTGAATTCATCCGATCGCTGGAGCTGTCGCTAGACTGCGGTGTAGATTGAGCAATGGCAGGCAACCCCCCCAATACGCCGCTAACGGCGATCGCGCTCATTAGAGCGGTGGCTTTCTTAGCAATTGTTTTCTTGTTCGTCATTTAAAGCGCTCCTTGTTCGGTCAAGATATCTTAGGAAAAAAGAAATTTGTCAATTTCGTTACAGACAACGATAGAAAATCAATTCTCAAACGTTCTCTGCCAACGGGGGTATCTGCGTACGCGCCCAAAGTTTGATACATCCAGCGCGGCGAATGTCACGAATCTCCCTTTTGACCATCGCTCTTTCGCGTTGAGGGCAGTTAGGATATGCTTGCAAAGTTATTCAGGCAGGCTCGGCGCGATCGCTGGTTGCGCAAGGAGATTATTTATGCTGGAGCTTTATCAATTTGAGCTATCTGAGTACGCAGAAAAAGTGCGGCTGCTTCTGGACTACAAAGGATTGCCGTATCGCAAAATTGAAGTGACCCCAGGAATTGGTCAGTTAGAACTGATTCGGATGTCGGGTCAGCGGCAGGTTCCAGTCTTGAAAGATGGAACTCAGGTTATTGCGGATTCCACTGCGATCGCTGAGTATTTGGACCGGACCTATCCCGATCGCCCAATCATTCCCCATGAGCCGAAACTGCGGGGCTTGTGCTTGCTAATAGAGCAGTGGGCGGATGAGTCGATCGGCTTGAATGCACGCAAGGCAATGGTGGGAGCGCTGAATCAGAATCAGAGTTTTCGCACTGCGTTTCTGCCGAATTCCATACCAGACATTGTGCGGACGATTATTGGAGCCGTGCCCAATGAAGTGCTTGGCGTATTGGGTGAGGGCGTAGGCTTTGGGGCAGATACCGTGAAGTCTGCCAATGATGCCCTCAAGCGCGATTTGGCATCGCTGTGCTTCATTCTGCGCGAGCAGCCCTACCTCGTAACCGATCATCCGACCCTGGCAGACTTTGCCGTTGCGGGACTGACGATGTACATCAAATTCCCGACGGGCAACTATTTGGACGTTCCCGAAGCGCTCAAGGGCAAGGGCGTTCCTGGCATTGCCGACATTGGTACGTTTGAGCCGTTCTTTGCGTGGCGCGACAAACTCTACGCCGACTTCCGTAAACCCCTAACGGGAACAGCAGGTGCAGGTTCTTCTTCGCCAACCTCGATCAATATTGATTGAGTCGCTAGGATCCACAGCAAGACGCAAAGGTGTAGGGCAGAGATGCAATCTCTGCCCTACGGTCGTTGTAGGGTGCTTTTGGTCGATCGCAGCGGGGAATTGATTTCCGAAGAAATCCTTCAGATTTTTCGTTGCATGCCGCCGATTCGTGTGGGACGTAGGGCTGGATGCGCTGTGGACGGCTATTTTCAGCGTGGCGAACGGCTGCGATCGAGCGGATGCCGACTCGCAGCCATCTGTCGTGTTGCCAGCTAAGCTAGATAGCAGTTGATACATGGATTTTACGTCATAGCACCTGCTGTATCTGGTTCTGAGCAACAAAGGCACTGGCATCCTATGCCTGCAAGGAAACGAACCGCTGAAGTGCAGCTAGTTCGCCAAACTTGGCAGCGCCGTGAATTTTTACCGATCGAGTTAGCTGAGCAGCGAGACGCTCCATTCCATTGCGGTTACGACTGGGAGAATGGGCGATCACACTCCTTACCGCTGGCGCTTAACCAGATTGCAGCACGCTCGCCTTGGGTGACGCACCACAGGAACGAGAACTATGGCGGCTAGTGAGCAGATACCTGTCTCCGAAGCGATCTTTGAGGGCGGGGGCGAGATGGGAGCGTTGATGCGATCGATCGACTGGTCGCAAACGCCGCTGGGTCCGATCAAACAGTGGTCCCAGAGCCTTAAAACCTGCATTCGAATTATGTTGACCTGCCGCCAGCCGATGTTTGTCTGGTGGGGCGACGAGCTGATTAACCTCTACAACGACGCCTACAAAGCGATCGTGGGCGGAAAGCATCCGGAAGCGCTGGGACAGCCTGCCTCAGTGGTGTGGCGCGAAATTTGGGATCAGGTCAGTCCACGGGTAGAATCCGCGATTCTTAAAAACGAGGGCACCTACGACGAATCGCTGCTGCTGATCATGGAGCGCAACGGCTACCCAGAGGAGACCTATTACACGTTCTCGTATAGTCCGGTTCCGAACGATCAGGGCGGCACGGGCGGCATCATTTGCGCCAACACCGATGACACGCAGCGGATCATCGGTGAACGTCAGCTAACCCTGTTGCGAGAGCTGGCAACCAAGACAGCAGACGCACGCACACTCGATGAGGCCTGTACTCTCACGGCTCGCTGTCTGGAGACCGATCCGTATGATCTGCCCTTTGCAATGCTTTATCTAGTCGAGCCGCAGCAGCACGTGTCTCTGGTGGGGACTTGCGGCATCGATCGCGGTCACCCGGTCGCTCCGGACACGATCGCGCTGGATGACGACTCGGTTTGGTCAATTTCCGATGTTCTACGATCGCATCAGGTTTGCTTAATTTCGGATCTCGATGCGCGGTTCGATCACCTGCCGACGGGTGCTTGGCAGCGATCGCCGCATCAAGCGGTGGCAGTACCGATCCGGGCGGGTGCACAGGCTAGCGACACTGCGCCATCGGGTCAGACGGGCAAAACAGGCATTTTGGTCGTGGGGTTAAACCCGTTCCGGCTGTTCGATGACAGCTACCGGGGATTTGTCGAGCTGGTGGCGGCACAGATTGCTGCCAGTCTTGCGAACGTTCAAGCTTACGAAGACGAGCGCAAACGGGCAGAAGCGCTCGCAGAACT
>NZ_JACJPG010000532.1 GCF_014695955.1 Leptolyngbya sp. FACHB-36
CGACAGCCAGGCTCCGCATTCAAGCCCTTCGTGTACTACACCGCTTTTGCTACAGGTCGCTATGGTCCTGATTCTACGGTGTCTGACAGCCCCGTCAGCTACCCGGACGGCTACGAATACTACTCACCGCAAAACTACGACGGCTCCTTTTCGGGAGCGATCAGCGTCCGCAACGCGCTAGAAGTGTCTCGAAATGTGCCAGCGGTGCGAATTGGGCAAGACATTGGACTCAACAAAGTCATCGACGTTTGCCGCACGCTGGGTATTCGCAGCCCGATCGAGCCAGTCGTTTCGCTGCCGCTGGGTGCGGTGGATTTGACGCCAATGGAAATGGCAGGCGCGTACGCCACCTTTGCCAGCAACGGCTGGTATTCGGATACAACGCTGATCGTCCAAGTCACCGACAGTACGGGCAATGTCCTGCTGGACAACACGCCTAAACCCCAGCTTGTGCTTGATCCCTGGGCAGTTGCGTCGCTGAACAGCGTGCTGCGAGGGGTTATTGATCAGGGAACGGCGACCTCTGCCCGTCTCGATCGTCCTGCGGCGGGTAAAACTGGTACGACCTCATCGGAGCGGGATATCTGGTTTGTTGGCTATGTACCGCAGTTAGCAACTGCCGTCTGGGTTGGCAACGACGATTACTCCCCACTAGGACACGGCGCGACGGGAGGAACGTATGTTGCTCCAATTTGGCGCGACTTTATGCAGCAGGCGCTTAGAGGCGTTCCGGCAGAAAACTTTAAACCCGCCTCTGAGTTCGATCGTCCCTAAGCTGAAGCCGTTTTAATTTACCGTCCTTAGGGTCTATTGAATGGCTCAGCTTTGAAGCATTCTCTAGAGCGGATCAATCCTTTCCGCTGCCTCTACTAACTCGGCTTCCACGACACAGGATTCTGTCCAAACCGGGCGGACCATTCGATTGATTAGGTGTTCGAGTGCAGCCGATGGATTCTTGCACAAGCCAGTGTGTACTCGCGACGTTTGGATTATTGTGCTTCGGGGTGCAACGACCCAGTGAAACCGCTCTCGCTGAGGCAGTTGACCGATCGCCCCGGCTTCTTTGCCGCCTGCGCAAATCATTGGGATGACGGCTAGATGATCTCGGATCAGGTCCATATCAAGAGTTGCATCGAGTGCCAGTAGCCGCTGCTCGTCGAGTTCGATGCGGGCATCAAGAAATCTTCGGGTTGCACAGGATACGATCGCTCCAACGTTGATGAACTCTTCACGCTCAACTTTGGGAACGACCCGGATAATGGCGTAATCATACGCTACGTGATCGTGCACGGATCGCCTCCTGCAAAAAATTACGCGGTGCCGCTAGTCGGCTGAGTAAGTACTCAACATACGCATCCCGATGTTGATTGCTGTCAGTGAAGGGAGATCCTTCTACTAACCAAGCCTCTGGAATCAGCTTGACGATGCGGTCAATGGTGTCTGACGTCAGTCGATCGCTCATCGTTAAGTCTACGGTTGAGAGATCGCTGGTAAATTCTAGTAGAACGTGGTCTTTGATTGCAGGAAACGGGTCGCGGCTGCGATCGCGGTAGTTGGTCCAGGTGTGGTGAAAGTAGAGCGCTGCGCCGTGATCGATCAGCCAGAGACGACGATGCCAGATTAACAGATTGGTGTTGCGCGGCGTTCGATCGATGTTCGTCACGTACGCATCAAACCAGACGATCGCCGCGGCAAGATCTGAGTCAGGCTTTTCCGCTACGGGGTCAAACGTCACCGAGCCAGGTAAGTAGTCGAGCGCGAGGTTGAGACCCGCACTGGCTCGGATCAGATCTTGAATTTCTGGGTCAGGTTCGGTGCGGGCAAGGTCAGGATTCAGCTCAACGAAAACGATTTCAGGAACGGGTAGCCCGACTGCACGGGCAATTTCTCCGGCGACTAGCTC
>NZ_JACJPG010000533.1 GCF_014695955.1 Leptolyngbya sp. FACHB-36
CACAGCTTTTGCCGCCGTTGGCGACGCGACAACCGGAATCTGTCGATCCAATGCTTCGAGCGTTGGTTTGTGGCAGTGGTCGTCCAACCCTTGCGAGATTAAAATCACGTCGATCGCGGGTAGGGTGCTTGGAGTGTAAGCGATCGGCGTGTTGTGATACGCCGTAAACAGCCAAGGCTGCCCGTAAAACACCAGCGGATCGACCAGCCAGGGATCAACTAGAATCGTTTGTCCCGCCACATGAAAGATCCAGCTATTCAGGTCAATTCGGGTAAGCTGCATAGACTTTACGTTTCTTAACACTCTGCTTTCCATGATAATGGGGAATAGCCCAAGACATACTGACAACTCCCATGCCTTCTATTCCCGTTGCCTTAACGATCGCGGGGTCGGACAGCGGTGGTGGTGCAGGCATCCAAGCCGACCTCCGCACCTTCGCATTTCACAAAGTTCACGGCACTAGTGCGCTCACCTGCGTCACCGCTCAAAATACGCTGGGCGTAATGCGGGTTGACGCTTTGCCGCCCGAAGCAGTGGTGGCACAGATCGAAGCGGTCGTGACGGACATCGGCGTCCAGGCAACGAAAACAGGGATGCTGCTGAATCAAGAGATTATTACGGCGGTGGCAACTCAAGTCGAGACGTTAAATTTGCTGCCGCTCGTGGTCGATCCGGTCATGGTGTCGCGGACTGGAGCGCAACTGATCGACGATGCGGCGATCGCCACGCTTAAGACCAAGCTGCTGCCGCTTGCTACGGTGCTAACTCCCAATCGATACGAAGCGCAAATTCTCGCAGGCATGGAGATTGCCAGCCTGGAGGATATGCAAACAGCGGCTCAGCGAATTCACAGCTTGGGAGCCAAGACCGTTCTTGTCAAAGGCGGCGGTATGACTGGGGATTTGCGCGGTGCTGATGTCTGGTTTGACGGACAGCAGCTAGAGACGCTTACCACTGCCACCGTAAACACAACTCATACTCACGGCACTGGATGCACGCTAGCAGCAGCGATCGCCGCTAATCTGGCGATCGGGCATGCGGCTCTGCCAGCTACTCGATTGGCAAAAGACTACGTGACCGCGGCTCTAAACCATGCACTGGCGATTGGGCAGGGTCAGGGACCCGTTGGGCACTTCTTCCCGCTGTTGTAGGAGCCGCGATCGCGGGCTTAATCCTGCCAGGTAGACTGCCAATCTGGGCACTGCTCACTCTCCCAACCGTAGGGATGCATGCCGCAAATCAGCGGCGTTCCGCTGTACACCTGACCGTGGTAGTGGCGACAGCCCACGCAGGCGGGATGATTGTTCAACAGGGGATCAACGGTGTGTAGCAGCGGTTGGGCAGCCTCGCCGATCGCGCCTTCAATACCCAAACAGGCATCCACTAGGGGATCGACGAATTCACTAAGCTGACGATCGAACTCGGCTACAAATGTGGTCTGCATCTGCTCGAACACCGCTTCCGACACATCCGCAAACGCTTCGATAGCACCGTTAACTTCTTTGGCAATGTCGGTGCAGAACTGCTCAAGTTCGTTAGCTACGACTTCAAGCACCTCAAAAAAATCATCTGACCAGCTTTCCATACGCGCGTATGCGTTCGTAACGCACCAGTTGGGATCGATTCCGCGATCGTAGCTCAGATCTGCCCGTTGGTGGATGCCTTCAGTAGAAACCGCTAGCTATCGCGCTTTAGACGGCGCAGTTCTTCCTGCAAATCCATCACTTTCTTCCGCATATCATCGACGTCGCTGTCGGCTTTAGCGGACTCGTCCTCGTCTGTAAGAATTTCGATTCGGCGAGGTTCGCTGGGTTTTGTTGGCTCCGTTGGAGGCACAACCGAGGGTTGCTGCGCTTTGGCAACCATATCATCTACAAAGCGGCGGGCTTCTTCGGTCGTGAGTTCGCCTCGCTCGACCATTTCATCTGCCAGCTTTTGCATTTGGACTCGCAAATCCGAAAACTTTTCGCCTGCTTTTTCGCCCGCATACGAAGCAATGCCCACGCCCAGGTAAACAGCTTTCTGCACCAAATCTCCCAAACCCATTGTCAAAGTCCTCCAAGTGTACTGAGCGACCAAATGCTCTGTGCTTCCAGCATAAAAACAAAGCGCAGGAATCGCCACGCTATCGTGTTGTAGAAAACCGTACCCGCACGAAATTCTAGCTCTGTGGCTGTACGGGAGTGGGGTCAGTGCAGCGAACCGAAATTTCTGAGGTTTTGGGATATGCCTTCAGCAGCGTGAAAAACTTGGCGTCGTTGAAGCTGCGCGGGTCAATGCGCGATCGCGATCGATCAACCGCTCGGTGAGTCGTTATTCTGACGTCGGGCACCCCTGTTTTTGCCACAACCCACGCAAGAGATTGGTACTGCGCTTCGGTATAACCACTATGGCGGGTGCTGTTGCCGTTGCCGTCCGGCGGCGTTTCTAGTGAGATGTGGTAGGCAAAATTATTCACAGAGCTAGGAAAATCCGGATTGGTTCGCACGGCTTCCAGCCCGTTGGCTCCTCGAAACGCAGAGTTGCCAGCGCCAAAGGCGCGTTTATCGGGTGGGACGAGGTACATGACCGTACCGTCGAGCGTAATCAGCGTGTGGTAGCTGGCTTGTTCAGCG
The DNA here is from genome assembly GCF_014695955.1 of Leptolyngbya sp. FACHB-36. Classification (GTDB taxonomy): domain Bacteria; phylum Cyanobacteriota; class Cyanobacteriia; order Leptolyngbyales; family Leptolyngbyaceae; genus FACHB-36. The sequence continues at coordinate 2,616 of NZ_JACJPG010000533.1, forward strand.
TCGTTAGGGTGCGGGTGGCGGAAGAAATTGAGCGCACTGCTAGCCGAGGCAACTGTTTCGTGCAGCACGACGATCGGATCGAGCAGCGCCGCTTTTCCGTTCAAATCTCGTAAGAAGCGATCGCCAAAATTCGTCGGATCGATCAAGGCAATCACTTCTCTAGGAGTCGGCAGCACGGATTCTTTACTCGACTCAGCTTTACGAAAGCGCTCTAGCGTTACAGAACCGGGAGGCAACTGCTGGCGCGGTCGGGCTGCAAGTCGCCCTTTAGGACGTTTGCGCTCCGGTTGTAGGGCGCAATTAGTCGAAAGCGACTGAAGCGGTCCAGGAGCTGGGGCGATCGGGACTGGAGCTGACTGATCCGGTGTCTCAAATCCTGGCAACCGAAGCTGTGCTACGCCAGAGCTAATGGTGGCTACAAGGGTTACAACGCACAGAGATACCAGCGCGATCGCCCACACAAGCTTTTTCGTCATGGGGTTGGTCCTCGATCTGCAATCTGTGCCGTCTACATTAAACAGTCTTTCAGGCTGTACACTACTTGGTCCTGCTGTTCACTGGAGAGTTCCGGAAACATTGGCAGCGACAGCACCTCCCGCGCCGCCTGCTCTGAAAGCGGTAGCTGACCCGCTGAGCCACCCAAGTGCTGATAAACGGGTTGCAAGTGCAGCGGTAGCGGGTAGTACACCATGGCAGTCACACCCTTTTCCTGGAGTTGCTGCCGTACGGTATCCCGGGGCGATCGCTCCGGGGAGCCTGCATCTTCAGTCACGCGAATTGTGTACTGATTCCAGACGTGGGTGCCGTTCAGCACCGTCTGCGGCAGGACAACGCCTGCAAGACGGCTGAGCCGCTGCTGATAGCGCTCTGCCACTGTCTGGCGCTGTTGATTCCAGCCTTCAAGATAGCGCAGCTTGATTTGCAAAATTGTTGCCTGTACTGCATCTAGACGGCTATTAACCCCGAGCGCTTCGTAGTAATAGCCGCTGCGGCGTCCGTGGTCGCGCAGCATTCGCAGCGTTGCCGCGATCGCCGGATCATTGGTTGTAATGGCTCCCCCATCGCCACAGGCACCCAAATTCTTCGTCGGGTAAAAGCTAAAGCAGCCGATGTGCCCGATGCTGCCAACCTTTCGATCAGCCCACGCTGCTCCGGTCGCTTGGGCACAGTCCTCAATTACTGCCAGACCGTGAGCTTTGGCGATCGCCATTAGGCGCGTCATGTCTACGGGTCGCCCAAACAGATGCACGGGTACGACTGCTCGCGTGCGATCGGTAATTGCCGCTGCTACCTGGTCCAAGTCCAGATTGAAGGTCGAGTCGATGTCCACAAACACTGGCGTTGCCCCGACCGCGCTGATCGTTTCCGCGGTCGCTACAAACGTAAACGGCGTTGTGATCACTTCGTCGCCAGGACCCACCTGGAGCGATCGCAGCGCCAGATAGAGTGCATCCGTTCCAGAATTGCAGGCAATGCATTCCGATGTTCCAATGTAGTCGGCAAAGTCTTGTTCAAATTGCTCAACGGGTGGACCTCCGATGTAGCGCCCAGACGCCAGCACCTCTAAAACCGCTGCGTTGATTTCTGCACCAATGAGCTTGAACTGCTCGGAAACATCAAACGGGGGAATCTTATTCACTCACTTACACCACTCACACAATTTAATAGAACCAAATTTTACGGAGAAATGGAATCAAAATTGGCAGCAATCCGCGATCGCTCAGGAATCAAGCCTTGACACTAAGACTCCATCCCGCTTCTCTGGTTCCAGAGTCGGTAATCCTGCACAGCTTCGTCCGCCTAAAATTATTGAGCAGCAGGAAAGCAAACGCTACTGCTCAGATGGCGGTAGCAATGCTCTTAACCGAGCCAGTTCTGCCTCTGCTGTCTCTGCCCGCTGACGCTCTTGTTCTGCTCGCTGATGCTCCTGTTCTGCCCGCTGACGCTCTTGTTCTGCCCGCTGACGCTCCTGTTCTACTCGCTGACGCTCTTGTTCTGCCTTCTCAGCACTCCAAAGCAGTAGATTCCCTGCTTCATCCCACCAGCGCAGCCAATGTGTGGTTCTCTCCAGGCGTTTGCCGTACCAAGTGCCCAAAAATAGCTGGAGTTCTGGAATCCAATAGCGTCCCTGTGCGTCGGGCTGCTGCGCAATGTATTGCTCGTCTTGAAGCTGGCGCACTTCGACTAACCCATCGGATGGGTTAAAAATGACATAGATAGGCACTTTGAGAATGTGCTCGTAGAAGTAAAGCTTTCCATAGGGATACGTGGGGCGAACGGAATACTCTCCCGTATCCGTTTCTGAAAGGAACTCCATGACGACGGCGACAGGATCACCCTCTAGCATCGGCGTGTAGCTACGCCGCACCACACCCGGCGGCACCGGAGCCACCTTAGGCACAAATAGCCAATCTGGCGCTTTTACCACCGTCTTACTATTGACGGTCGCCACCAGCCCAAAGTTAGAGGCAAGCAGCATGTCTGAGTTTACTAAGCCTGCTTCTGCCAGCGCATCCGTCAACGCTGCTGCCAGCAATGGCTGTTGAATATTCTCCACGGGATCATCAGGCAACACGAAATCGGCCGGGAGTTGTTCCCAAGTAACTGTCAGTGCTTGAGTCTGAGGAACCTGCAAAACCATTGGAGCCGTCCTCTTAAAGCAGCAGATGATTGCTTATGATAGTGCATTTGAAATGCACTTTAAGAACGATCGTACCCGTCAGCAGAGCTAACACAGTGATATTGAGGTCTAAGTAGCCGAGCGTAATGTTCTGCTTATCTGCCAAAGATAATCTTTCAGTTCAACAATACGTCAGCTGGCGTGTAAATATTACCGAGCTGTAGTCCTTCTCTGTCTGATACTAATAAATGATCTAAAGCATCGATTAATCTATTGACTTGATCAATCAGTAAATGGCGATTTTCAGTAATAAATCCAAGATTTAGACTAACGAGATCATCACGCGTAACAGTTATCTCTAATTGATGCAAATAAGACGAAATGTTCTGCATCAGGAGTGGATAATTCTTGGCAAGAATGGCATGTCGTAGTGCTTCTGGATAAGGCTGTCTGGCGGTCTGCTGAAACGTCTGGAACCAGTTGGATCGATCGTAGAGCATCTGAGATAAAAGAACGTTGTGCCAAAAACAGGTGGAATATCCAACAGAATCCTGGTGCGAACGTAACACTCGATCGAGTTAATCTTCAAGCTAGTCTATCTTCTTAAACATGACATCAATATGAATGTTAGTATCTGCATCTACCCATTCATCTCCGGGTTCCCAGAACTGGTTATTCACCTCACGGCGGCTCGTTGTTGTCGCAATCTCCGCACGCGCGTCTATCGGGATAGCTGCTTGAATGTAAACGTACAAATCAATATTAGATTGCTGATCAAACGTGTTAGCCGTTTGTGAGCCTGCCACTGCGACTGCTTCTACTTGTGGCAGTAAGCTGTAGCGAGACGCGATCGTTTCTGCAAGCTGGAG
>NZ_JACJPG010000534.1 GCF_014695955.1 Leptolyngbya sp. FACHB-36
TTGGGCATTTTTGCGGCGGCTCGCGGACTGCGCGGAATTGATACGCACGTCGAGCGGGCAATGAACGAAGGCGCAACCAAAGAAGAAATTATTGCGTCGATTCTGCTGGCGCTGCCGATCGTTGGCATCACCGACACCAATCTGGCGCTGGATCAGGCGGTTGACGCGATCGAAACGATTCAAACTCGCCTAGCGACTTCCCGTAAGGAGGTTGCCAGTGCAGCGCTTGGTTGATCTCAGCGTTCTGGTCGAAAACTCCCCATCGGAGCCGCTCAAGATGCAGACGGAGCGCTTAGATCACATTCAGGGCGCGAAGCAGTTTTGCCACGAAGTGGAAACTCGCAACTCAGCCAAGCAGCCCACCGATCCGCGCCGTCTCTATCCCGACGATTTCCCTGATGCGGCATTCATCACGCTTGACACCGTGACGCTGCCAACGCACATGGGCACGCACATCGACGCACCCATTCACTACGGTCCTGAATGCGAAGGCAAGCCTGCTCGATCGGTCGATGAACTGCCGCTAGAGTGGTTCTTTGCGCCCGGAGTACGACTGGATCTGCGACACAAAGCCGCCGGCGCGTTCATCACAGTTGAAGACATTCAAGTGGCGCTAGACGCGACAGGTCACAAGCTGCAACCCCTTGACATTGTGCTGATCTGGACCGGAACCGACAAGCTGTGGGGCAAGCGCGAGTATTTCTCCCACGCTCCCGGTATGAGCCGCGAAGCGACTGAGTGGCTGACGCAGCAGGGCATCAAAGTCATTGGCATCGACACATATGGCTTCGATCGTCCCTTCGTCACCATGCTGGAAGACTTCTGGCGCACGGGCGATCGGGGCTGTCTCTGGCCTGCTCACTTCTACGGGCGGGAATGTGAGTACATCCAGATTGAGCGGTTAGCCAATCTCGATCAGCTTCCAGACACCGGCTTCCAGGTTTCCTGCTTTCCACTAAAAGTCAAAGGGCTGGATGCCAGTTGGGTCCGCGCCGTTGCAATGGTGGACTGAAGCAAATTTTGAATGCTGAATTATGACTGTTGAATTACGAGCCTTGAATTCAAAATTCAACAGTCACAATTCAAAATTTCCCCCTCTCACTTAGGAGAAAATCTTATGCCTGGTTACACCGAGAACTCAGTTGTAATTCTGCGCGATTTCGATACGGTGTTTGATTTAACGAACGCGATCGAGCTTTGGACAGAGCTATTTACTGAATACCAAAAAGCGGAAGTGTTAGAGCGCAACGGCAATGAAGTGGTGTTTAGCCTGACGACGTATCCGGAGGGCGAGCGTCCCTCGCGCACGTGGGTTTCGCGTCGCATCATCGACAAACCAGGACGGCAGGCAACGGCTGAACGGATCGAAAAAGCCTTCCCGTTCAAAGACATGAAAATCCATTGGACCTACGAAGAATTGCCCCAAGGCGTCGGTGTGGTCATGACCTGGATGCAAACCTTTGAGGTGCATGATGCGTGCAAGTGGACGAATGAGCAAATGGAATCTTTTTTGAACGGCAACACTCGCACCCAAATGCAAGCGATCAGAAAGCGCGTTGAGGCGTGGTCAGCACCGATTCCACAGCTCTTAGCCACCGCTTGCGCTGTCTAAATTCAGAATTTGTAATTCAAAATTTTGGATTACAAATTCTGAATTACAAACTTGTCTAAATCCCTGAAGGAGTAACCCCATGTACCAGTTAGCTACCGATCTTGTCGCGTATCATGAACTCTTTTTGCCGGGTCAAAAAGATGCGCTTCTTGTGTTGCAGAACCTTCTGTCTGCCCAGGTTGTCACCGACTACGTCATGTACCAGGA
>NZ_JACJPG010000535.1 GCF_014695955.1 Leptolyngbya sp. FACHB-36
CGATCGCGCTCTACCTGCGCCCGCTCCTGCTGGACACGTCCCCAGTCCTGACGAATCGCGGCGATTTGCTCTGGCGTCAGCGGAGGGCGCGTGGCAGTACCCGGTGTCGGAGACCCTGGTGTCGGAGGAGATGAAGGACTGCCTCCGGGCGACGGGGTAGCCGTGGGTGCCGCGGGGCTAGGTGAGTTCGACGGCTTCGGCGGCGGCTGAGGACTCGGCTTTGGTGGCTGCGGCAGCGCCGAAAAGTCGGGGAATGGAATGTTGAGAATGGGAGGCGGCAGCGGCAGATTCAGCGGCGGCGGAATGGGAATGTTGTAGAGCGAAGTATCCGGTGCTGGCAGCGGCACGAGGGGTGGCAGCGGCCTCAGAGGCGATAGGCTCGATTGCGGCGGTAGGCTCGACCGCGGCGAATTTGGCAGGGCACTAGATGGCGTAGACGCCTCAGGCACGCGCTGCTGCTCAGCCGGAGTTAGCTGAACCACTCCAACCGTCCGCTGCGCATCCTCTTCTGGCTGATCTGAAGGCAGCAGCGGCAGCGTGACCGCCAGCAGACCGTGAACGCCCAACGAGGCGATCGCTGCAAGCGCGGTAGGCTGACGTAGAGCGTCTACAGCCCGCTCTACAATTGGCTGGCGCAGAAAGTCTGGGAGTTTGGGCGAGAAAGATTGGGACATGGCGGGTCAGGGCGATCGAGTCGGCTGCTTCTGTTTTATCTTAGCCGTGGGCAGGGATACATCCGATACCCTTACTTTTCTAAATGCAACCGGAGAACCCGGATAGTCTACGGTACGCCAAACTCCAATTCCGAATCACGCTCGCGTCAGTGAAGAGGCCCGCGCCTGAAATCCAGCGCTGACCAGCGCCGTCACGGCTGCTTGATGGTCCTGTACATGAAACTGCCGCCCAAAGCGAACGAAATGCTGTTTGTCTTCGGCGCGGACGATCGCCACCACGGGCACTTTTGCTTTGTCGTCCTCGCCGCGCTGCTGCAAAATCACCGATCGCAAGCGATGCTGCTGTTCGATGTCGCGAGCGAGGCGGGGGCTCAGTTCCACCATCACCATGCGGACTCGATCGATCGGCTCTGCATCTTCAATGATGAATTGCAATTGGTCATCGCGGCGGTCTACCTTGCCCCACACCATCAGTCGCGCATCCGGCTCAATGTGCGCTCCAATGCGTTCAAACGCTTTAGGAAACACGACGGCTTCGGTTTGTCCGGTCAGGTCTTCGATTTGAATAATCGCCATGCGGTCTTGCTTCTTCGTGGTCACAGGCTTAACGCTGGTCAGCATGACGATCGCGCTGACGATCGAGCCTTCGTAATCGGCTAGATCGCTGAGGCTAATCGGCGCAAGAACCTGAGCCGCTTGACGCACCGCTTTTAGCGGATGGTCAGAAATGTAGAAGCCCAAAATCTCTTTCTCCAGACGCAAACGCTCCTGCTGAGAGAATTCGGGAACCGAAGGCGCTTTGGGGGCTAGCTCGAAGCTGGACGCCTGTTTCGCGCCGCCAAACAAGTCAAACAAGCTGCCTTGCCCACTGGCTCGATCTTTCGCTCGCGACTGCGCCCAGTCTAAAACTAGATCCAAATCCTGGATTAGCTGATTGCGGTTCGCGTTGGTTTGCAAGTGGTCAAACGCGCCCGAGTAAATCAAGGCTTCCAAGGCGCGACGGTTGACGCTGCGCAGATCGACGCGATCACACAAGTCTGCCAGCGACTTAAACGGTCCGCCAGCGTCTCGCGCTGCCAAAAGGCACTCGACCGGACCCATGCCCACGTTCCGCACAGCAGACAGCCCAAACAGAATCGTATTGCCCAAGGGTGTAAAGTCCACACCAGAGCGGTTAATATCCGGTGGCTCTACCTGAATGCCCATGCTGATGCAGGTGGCAATGTATTTTTGCACCTTGTCCTGATCGCCGCTGTTTGCTGTTAGCAGCGCCGCCATGTATTCAGTCGGATAATTGGCTTTTAAATACGCCGTTTGGTAAGTGACGTAGCCATATGCAGTGGAATGGGATTTGTTGAAGCAGTTGGAGGCAACCCAGCCATTTTCTAGCAGAAAATTGTGGTCGTCTGACTCGACACCAATATCAAAAACGGGCTGAATTCCCAATGATTTCCGACTGATAATTTTGACCATATTGCACACTATAGTAAACTCAAAGCTTACGAAAAACGGGCTCTAGTCTAGTCTGAATCCCGGTAAAACAGTTTCTCCAGATAAGCTGGTTGGATCTTGCAAAATCTCAATCGATCGTTTGTCGTGCAGCATTAATCATGGCAGCCTTCAGCTAAAGGTAAATAGGACTACGAATATCAACAGTAAGGAGATCCAAGCCTTGTTTAAAGATGGCGTCGATCGCCAACATTTGCCCAGTGGTCGTCATAAATTTGTGATCATTCGTCGCTCGAATAATTGAGCCATCTTCAAGCGTGTATTCAAACACTTCCTGATTGCCGCGATCGTGCCACTGGGCGATCGGTTGCGAATACACAAAGCCATTGGCATCCACACTGTAGACGCTACAGCGAATTTGCTTCTCAACAATTTCACCGATCGGAAGCGCTCCATACTCGACAGTCAAGACTTTGGTGTCATAGCTGAGGCAGTATTCAGCAAATAGCACCATTTGATCGAATAGTTCAGCCGCTATTTTGGGCTTGACGCCGTTTTTTGCCGCACCCTCAATGAAAAGTTCCTGATGCTTTTCCATCTCAGACTTTTTCTTCTTGCCCATCGCCCGCCGCAGTAGATCCGCTTGACCTAGCGAATAGCCCGCCATATCTTGAGCAATCTTCATGATTTGCTCTTGGTAGACCATAATTCCGTAGGTTTCATTCAAGATCGGCGTCAGAATTTCATGAGCATAATCAATCTGCTCCCGTCCGTGTTTACGGTTGATGAACTTAGGAATTAGTCCTGCATCGAGGGGGCCGGGTCGGTAGAGGGCAAGCACCGAGGAAATGTCTTCCAGACCTGACGGCTTCAGATCGCGCACAACTTGTCGCATCCCCGACGATTCAAGCTGGAAGATGCCTTCGAGTTCGCCTCGTCCCAGCAGCTTGTAGGCTTCCAAATCGTCAAGAGGTAAATTGTCGAGGTCGATCGCAACTTGCTGACTCTGCTGAATCAGATCCACCGTCTTCTGAATCATCGTTAGATTCTTCAGCCCCAGGAAGTCCATTTTCAGCAAACCCAGCGATTCGATATCCTCCATAAAGTACTGCGTGAACACGGCACCATCGGCGTTGCGCTGAAGCGGCACAATTTCATCCAGCGGCTCCGAGGAGATCACCACGCCTGCCGCGTGAATTCCGACGCTCTTATTTGTGCCTTCAATCCGCATTGCCATGTCGAGCCAGTGGCGCACAGCGGGGTCTTTGTCGTACTTTTCCTTAAACTCCGGTGCCGGAGTCTCGCTGGAAATCATCACTTTCAGCTTCGTCGGCTTGCCGCGAAACACTGGAATCAGCTTTGCCATTTTGTCGGCTTCGCCGTAAGGAATATCCAGCACTCGCGCCGTGTCCTTCAGCACCGCTTTTGAGGTCATGCGGTTGTAGGTGATGATTTGGGCAACCCGTTCGGAACCGTATTTCTGGGTGACGTACTGAATCACCTCATCGCGTCGATCGATACAAAAGTCTGTGTCAATATCCGGCATCGATTTGCGTTCGGGATTGAGAAATCGCTCGAACAGCAAGCCGTGATGCACCGGATCAATGTTGGTAATGCCCATCGCATAGGCAACCAGAGAACCCGCCGCCGAGCCGCGTCCCGGACCCACTGGAATGCTGTGATCGCGGGCATATTTAATGTAGTCCCACACCACGAGGAAGTAGGTGGCGAACCCCATCTGCTGCATCATTTTGAGTTCGTAGTCCAGCCGATCGCGGTAGGTAGCGTCGATGTCAGCGCGCGATCGAGCGTTGCGTCGCTTCAGCAAGCCCTCCCAAGCGACGATTTCCAGGTACGAGTCTGCGGTATAGCCAGCGGGAACCGGATAGTCGGGAATGCGTGGCTCGCCCAAAATGGTGTACGGCTCGATTTTGGCAGCGACTTCCAGCGTGTTGGCGATCGCCTCCTGAACAATGTCCTGCGGCAGGTGGTCCCGAAACAGCCGACTCATTTCCTCGGCAGATTTCAGGTACTCGGTCCCGGTGTAGCGCAGTCGCTTGTCCTCAGAAATCAGCTTGCCCGTTTGAATACACAGCAGCGCATCGTGCGCTTCAACGTCATAGCAGGAGATGTAGTGGGAATCGTTGGTGGCAACCAGTTTAATATCGAGTTCGCGGGCAATTCGCACGATCTCTGGATTGACGACTCGCTCTTCTGGCAAGCCGTGGTCCTGAATTTCTAGATAGTAGTCTCCGCCGAACAGGTCTTTGTACCACTGCGCTGTGCGGCGGGCGACATCCGGTCTGCCCTGCAGAATTTGCTGCGGAATTTCGCCGCCCAAGCAGGCACTTGTGAGGATTAGCCCCTCGTGATATTGCGTTAGCAACTCTTTGTTAACGCAGGGACGCGAAAAGATGCCTTTGCCCTGGACGCCTTTGAGATGAGAAATGGTGGTCAGCTTGACCAGATTCTTGTAGCCTACCTGGTTCTTCGCCAGCACAATCTGGTGGTAGCGTGGTCGGCGTTCCTGCTTCTCGATGTCACCGTTGATGATGTACATCTCGTTGCCGATGATCGGCGTGACACCTTTGCTGGTGCACTCTTTCAGCAACTCGATCGCCCCATACATGACGCCGTGATCGGTCAGGGCGATCGCGGGCATCTTCAGTTCTACCGCTCGCTCCACTAAATCGGGAAGCTGGCTAGCTCCGTCTAACAAGCTGTAGTCACTGTGAATATGCAGACCAACAAAGGACATAGCTGCTCAAACCCCACAAAGGCTGTGTCTAGAGTACGCGATCATAACCGCTTTAGATCCACATTTAGCGTTTAGCTCTAAGAACCTACTCCAGATGTGGATTTTTCCCTGGACTACCCCTGATCGTACGTGTTTAGTACCAATGTATCAGCGAATGCGCTGGTTATGCTATACTATTTGACTTTATTTGAGCGGTCACATTGAATTTCGGCGGCGGAATCACCGGGGCACGATCGATGCTGGCGCTTCGCGTGATCGCGCAGGAATATCACCAGACTGGCGGCAACTGACATCCTACAGCCAGAGAAGCGAATTGAACGGAACAAATCATCGAGAGGGGAACCAGGTCGATAAAGGTTCCCCTCTTGTTCACACGGATTGCTTCTGCAATTCGTTTCTCAATTGTCTAAGCTCGTCCGCTTTGCATTA
>NZ_JACJPG010000536.1 GCF_014695955.1 Leptolyngbya sp. FACHB-36
TAGGAGTCGTAATCAAACACCTGCGGCTGCACGTAGAACAACCACATCATGTGGCTCCACCAAAATCCGCGCCGTGCCGAATAGGGGTCGCGGTCTACGTCTTCGGTGTGGAGGTGGTGTACTCGGTGCCCCGCTACCCAAAAAATTGGTCCACCCTGTAGGGCAAATGCGCCGATCAACGTAATGAGGTACTCCAGCGGTTTTGGCACCTGGAAACTGCGATGAGTCAGCAGGCGATGATAGCCCAGGCAGATGCCGATGCTACCAAAGAGCCAGTGCAGAAATAGGGTGACGCCCAGCGCAGTCCAGGAAAAGAACCAGGGCGCAAGCAGAGCGATCGCATGAATGGCACCAAAGAACGCAACATTCGTCCAATTCAGTGCGAGTGATTGACCGCGCTTTGTCGGCGCAGCGCTAACAGCATTAGAAGTCATAAAAATCCTGTTGTAATGTGAACAGCTCATTCAGCGGAACGAGCCTCTCAACGTCCAGGGCTAACTCAGATAGGCTGGTCGCAGTCTGAATCACCCGCTAGAGTAGAAGTGCAAGTGTCACTTGCATTTACAGCTTAACAAGACCTCGTTTTTTATGCAAGTACCACTTGCATTTTTATCATGGCGTCATCTCGGACCTTGAAGCAACAACGCTTAATCGACGCGGCCGTAGAGCTCTTTGCCGCTCAAGGCGTAACCGAAACCACGACAAAGCAAATCGCAGAACGAGCCGGAGTTAACGAAGTAACGCTGTTTCGGCAGTTTGGCAGCAAGTATGGGCTGCTATTAGCCGTGATTGAAGACGCGACGATCGTGTCCCAAATGGGGCAAACGCTGATTGAGCAAGCCGGTCAGACTAGCAGCATCTACTCGGCTCTAAGAACCTACGCAATGGCGTATTTGGAGTCCCTGGAGCGCGTACCCGATGTGGTGAGATCGATCGTGGGCGAAGCAGGGCACTACCCAATCGAGAATCGCAAGGCGTTGGGACAGGGTTTGACGCTAGCGAATCGCTCAGTAGCGGAGTACTTCCAGACGGTCATTGATCGCGATCAACTGCCAACACACCTATCAGCGGAGACTCTTGCCAGTCAGCTTAATAGTATGCTGCTGGGCTACGCTGTCATCGAACTTACGAGCGAGTTTCATGCACTGTGGCACGATCGCGAAGAGTTCCTGGAGAATTTGATGACGCTGTTTTTGCACGGTGCCGTCACACCGCTACCGGACATTACAGCAGAGGCGCTGATTGAAGCACCCACCAGCGAAACGATCGCGGACTTGCCTGCCCACCTTGTTCACCAGATTCTGCAACAAGGTAAAAAAGCGGGACCTCAAGCCTACGCTCTGACGTATGTGCTGTTTAGTGCAGGATTAAGTCCATCTGAAGTGGTTGGGCTAGAGCGATCGCACTACGTCCAGGATGCTCACTACCAGCTTTTGCAGATCGGGAGCGATCGCCAAGTTCCTCTAAATCAGTGGATTTTGGGCAAGCGCTATGGGTCGCACACCAAGAATCCCTTGGCGCAATGGCTCAGAAGCCGCAAGGACGCTAATTCTGCCTTATTCCTTAGCTCGACGGGTGAGGCAATCTCTGAAGCAGAACTGCGGCAGCACTGGCAGGATTGGACGATCAACCATCTCACCCCCGATGGACACCCCCCCGTGATCGAGCAGGCACAATCGACGTGGTGTATAGAAATGTTGATGAAGGGAATCAGCATTACCGATTTGCAGCGATTAACTGGGCTAACGACTCCACAGCTTTTGTCCTATGCCCACCGCGCTAGAGACAAGGCAGCACTCGAACAGGCGATCCGACTCGACCAGCGCCGAAAGCCACAATAGTGGGA
>NZ_JACJPG010000537.1 GCF_014695955.1 Leptolyngbya sp. FACHB-36
GAGTGGGTCGTACCGGATGACGGGTTGCCAAGAGGCGTTGCCAATTTCTGTTCCTAGCCGCTGACTTCAGCCCTCATCTAGAGCAACTCGCTAGTCGCTATGGCTAATCGCTGCTAGCGACTAGGTTGTGTACTCGGCGTTAATCTTCACGTAGTCGTAGCTCAAATCGCAGCCCCATCCCGTACCGGAACCAGGACCATTGCCAATGCTGACTGAGATGACCACGGGATGCTCAACGGATTGTGCAGGCATTGCCGGACGATCGAAGCTGACTGCCTGACCCGACTGCTGCTCTGATAGTTCATTGCTTGCCTCAGTACTAACCAATGGCTCCGGGTGTGGCTGACTACTGGCAGCGGCTTGCTGCTTCAGATAGGCATTCGCGGCAGAACGATCGAACGCCTGCGGCTGTCCGTGCTGCAGCAGCAAAAAATCGCCCAGCTGAATCTGCAACTCTTCTTGATTGAACAGTACCCCTGCCCGTCCGGCGGCTCCGGCAATTCTGCCCCAATTGGGGTCGCGTCCAAAGATAGCGGACTTGACCAGAGAGGAGCCTGCGATCGTTCGGGCAACTTGCCGTGCTGCCTGCTCATCCGCCGCACCAGAGACGCGAACTTCGATTAGACACGTTGCCCCTTCGCCGTCGCGGGCGATCGCCTTTGCCAGATACATACATACCTCCGTCAGCATCGCCTCTAGCGTTTCTGCCTCTGGTCCCATTTCAGTAATCGCAGGCGTGCGCGACTGCCCGTTTGCCAGCGCGATCAGCGAGTCATTCGTGCTGGTGTCGCCATCCACGGTGATTTGGTTGAAGCTACGATCAGCAGCGCGACTCAGCATTTCCTGCCATAGGTGAGGCGACACAGCGGCATCGCAGGTGACAAATGCCAGCATCGTTGCCATGTTGGGATGAATCATACCCGACCCTTTAGCGATGCCACCAATCCGAACGGGACGGTCATGCAGAGTGGTTTCGAGGGCGATCGACTTCGTGACGAGATCGGTCGTCGTGATGGCTTTAGCTGCGCCATCGGAGCCGTGCTCACTCAGCGACGAAACAAGCTGAGGCACCGCCGATCGCAGCTTGTCCATTTTGATGCGCTGTCCGATTACCCCCGTAGACGCCAGCAGAATCGCATCTGAGGAGATATTGAGCACTTGAGCAGTCAGTTGGGCGCATTCGGAGGCGTCGATCATGCCTTGGGTGCCTGTGGCAGCATTTGCCTGACCAGCGTTGCAGAGAATCGCACGGGCGCTTTGTTTGGCTTGGAGGCGTTCACGACAGTAGTCTACAGGAGCGGCACGGACTTGACTGGTGGTGAAGACGCCAGCCGCGATCGCGTCCACATCCGAGACGATCAGTGCTAGGTCTGGCAGTCCCGATGGTTTCAGTCCCGCTGCCAGTCCCGCTGCTCGAAACCCTTTGGGTGCCGTGATTCCGCCTGAAACCTGCTGCCATGCTGCCATACTGGTCTTCCCTACTGATGGTGCTTGAGAGGCGATTATATAGCGATTCGGGTTGAGCCTACCGTTCAAAAGAAAAAAGGGGAAGTCGCTTGAGCGACTTCCCCTATCATCAGGGTGCATCTACTTAACACAGTATGCCATCTAGGGGCTGAGGGGTGTCACCCCCTATCTGTGTTTTTTTGACGAAAGATCGACGGATAAGTGTGAAGACGCGCCATTAATTCAGAAGTTCCACGCTTGTCAGGCGGTTCCGCTAACCGTTGAGCTTCTTTGCCAGCAGTTGGTTGGTCAATTTTGGATCTGCCTGACCGCCCGTTTTTTTCAGCACTTGCCCCACAAAGAAGCCCAGCATCTTGGTTTTGCCAGCGCGATACTGCTCTAGCTCTTTGGGGTTGGACGCCAGAACCTCGTCGATCGTCGCTTCAATTACCGATGGGTCAGAAATCTGTCCCAGCCCGTCGCGGTCAACGATCGCCTTCGCAGAGCCGCCTTTCTCTAACAGCTCTGGCAGAATATCCTTCGCGGCTTTATTGCTAATCGTGCCTGTTTCGACTAGTCCAATCAGCTCTGCCAAGCTAGCCGGAGTCAGCGGTAGGGTAGTAATGCTGAGGTTGGCATTGCGGTTCAAGTAGGCGCTAATGTCGCCCATGATCCAGTTCGCAGCTTGCTTAGCGGGTGCGCCTGCTGCTACGACCGCCTCGAAATACTCTGCTGTGGCGCGATCGTCGGTCATCACCCGCGCATCGTAGGCAGACAGCCCCAGTTCGCTTTCGTAGCGCTGCCGCTTTTGGTGCGGCAGTTCCGGCAGTTCCGATTTCCACTCCTCTAGCTGGTCAGGAGCAACTTCGATCGGTCCCAAATCCGGCTCTGGGAAGTAGCGATAGTCGCTGGAGCCTTCCTTGATCCGCATACTAATTGTGCGCTGCGAGCCTTCTTCCCACAGGCGCGTTTCCTGAATAATGCGCTCGCCAGAGTTGATCGCTGCAATCTGCCGCTCGATTTCGTACTCGATCGCCCGCTGAATCGCGTTGAACGAGTTCATATTCTTGATTTCGACCTTGGTGCCAAACGTCTCCTCACCCACAGGACGCACGGAGATGTTGACATCGCAGCGTAACGAGCCTTCCTGCATGTTGCCGTCGCTGACGCCTAAATAGCGCAGAATGCGGCGCAGTTCCTGAGCGTACTCTGCCGCTTCTTGTCCCGTGCGCAAATCCGGTTCCGACACGATTTCAACCAGCGGCACGCCCGCGCGATTGTAGTCAACGAGCGAGAAAGTGGAGCCAGACAAACGATCGCTGCCGCCGTGCACAAGCTTTCCGGCGTCTTCCTCCATATGCAGGCGCGTAATCCCAATCTTCTTGCGCGTTGAGGTGCCCGATGCCTTATCAACCAGTTCAATCTCTAGCCAGCCGTGTTCGGCGATCGGTAAGTCGTACTGGGAAATCTGGTAGTTTTTGGGCAGATCGGGGTAGAAGTACTGCTTACGATCGAATTTGCTGTAGGGCGCAATCTGGCAGTTTAACGCTAAGCCCGCTTTCACTGCGTACTCCAGAACTTTCTGGTTTAGTACAGGCAGTACTCCGGGCATTCCCATGCACACCGGATCGATGTGCGTATTCGGCGGCGCACCAAATTCAGTAGAACTGGTGGAAAAGATCTTAGTTTCAGTACTTAACTGGCAGTGCGTTTCTAAACCGATCACTGCTTCGTACTGAGTTTTTGTAGGGGCAGCAGAAGTCATAGGCGTATGAATTTTACAAGACCGATCGCTGCTCTATTGTAGCCCTGCCGTGCTCAACCCTGAATGCTGCGCTATTGGCGCTATCTCAGCTAGCTCTAAAACTGCTTGTGGTTAGAGTTATCTAATAGGTTGCTTGAGGCTTCCAATCGTGGAGGTTGAGCATCGCGGTTGAATACAAGGGTTGTCTTTGGTTTTAAGGGACGACTAAGAATCGCACGATCGCAATCAAAATCACGCCGCCACTCTTCAACTCTGACAACTTCTGCTCCATTGGAAAATACGGCTAAATTAATATCGTCGCGCGAATTTAGGCGAAATGTTTTCGCGTCGGACCAAGGGTGACCTAGCTTTTTGACGATCGTATCGGTAGAGGTGTACGGACCAAAAATAAACGCCCGCTTCCAGACAGGAATGCCTTGAAGATCTGATAAGACAATTTTCTGTTTTCCAGCCTTCAAGGCTGTTCTGATTTGTGTATGAACAGGAGTGCTGGGCGTAACTTTTTGATCGCACGCTGAAGTCCAGGCAATCAGACACACGGCTAGAGTCCATCCAAAACGTTGTCGCACAATTGCTGCTCCTAATATAGGCAAGAGTTTATATGGGCAAGAGTTTGAAACAGTCATAAAAAAGGTGCGTTGGATTGCAGCCAACACACCCAACTACGGGAAAAATCCGATCGCTGAGCTACTTCGCGGGTTTCAGCGCCAGCAGTAGTTCAACCTGAGCGGTAGATTTATCACTCTGAACCGACGTACCACCAATGCCACGAATCGAGTCCAGAATGGCTTTCGTTTCCGGCGTCATCGAGTTCGGCTGCGACGCCAGCATCGTGCGATTCATCACGCCCATCAGCTTGTCCATATCTAGGAAGAAGTAGCCTGCGTTTTGCTTCGGCAGCGTTGCTGTAACGGTCTTGAACGTATCGCTGCCGTCGAGAGCGGGAGCTGGCTTGGCTGCCATCGCGTTGACCAAGGGCTCGCCGATCGCCACGAACACCGTATCCTGATCGAGCCAACCGTGTCCCAGCAGAGCGCCGTCGGGCAGTTTCCACTCGGTCACTTGCTTGCCCTGCACGTCGCGCTGAGCAACGGTCAATGTATTATTCTTCGCCAGTGTATCGAGCTTCGCGAGGGTGGCTTCGGTGGTCGCACGATCGGTCGTGTCAAACACCAGGATGCCGCCAAACCCGAGCTGCGCCAGCATTCCTTGATCCGCCGTCACCAAACTCAGCGCAAACTCTCCCCCCATCCAGGCAAACACGTCCTTGTCCAGATCGAGGTTGAAGTATTTGGCATACTGCCGCATTCCACCAAACGCGAGCTGCGCTTCGGAACTTGTATTTGCCTGCTCAACCGCTTGTGACCAGTAGCGATTCAGCCCTGCACCGTTCACCAGCGCAAAGGTTTCTCCGGGCAATTGTGCCACAACGGTGTTGGGAGCAGGTTTGTACTCGACCGTTTTTGCGTTCGGGTCAAAAATTGCGCGAGCTTTTAGCCGCAGACCTGCATCGTCGATGCCGATTCCAGCCACCACTGATTTCACCTGCTTTAGCTGCTCGATCGTGCTCGACTGAAGCTGTGCGGTTTCAGGACTGCTCTCCAGCAGTTTCTGCACGGCGGCTGAATACTCTGGGATGTAGACGCGGGCGATCGGGTTTTGCACGTCCATATCGCTGGAAAGGGCATTGCCTGCTTTGGTGGCAAAGGACGGGTCACCTTTAGCCGTGTTGATCGCCTGCTCTACGGCTTTGCGGTCTTGAGACAGCACCAAGTAATCCTTGACCACCGACGTATAAGTCGTAGATTTTGCGTCGGCAAAATCCATAATTTTGACGCCTTTATAGTCGCTCTCGTTGCTCTTAACGTTCGCCTTACTTTTGAAGCTGTTGGCGAAATTCATAGCGTTGATCTTGTCTTTGATTCCTACCGCAACCAGCACGCTTGGCTCTTTAGCCTTTGCCTGAGACGGCATCACCGCAACCATAACGTTGCCGACCCAGGGTTTCAGATCTTTTTCATAGTTAATTTGAGGATTTGTGGCTAATTGTTGCTGAAGATCACTCAGTCCCCGGCCCACAATTTTTTGTGCTTCTGGTGTTCCAAACTTTTCTAGTTGCGACCAGCTTTTTTCATCGGTAGAGATGAACGCTGCCATATACGCATCATCGGGAATAACTTTAGCGATCGCCGCCGGATTCACGCTGCCGATCGGAGCACCCTTAAAATAAAAGTACGCAGCCGCACCTCCTGCAACTGCAATAACGCCGACCGCAGGGAGAATCAGGTTTTTTAAAGACATAAGTTCCTCAAAGTTCTACAGGTGTAACGCCAGATTTAGGCGCTGATCTGTGCTGTCGCCTGGAGCGACTAGACAGGAGCAAGC
>NZ_JACJPG010000538.1 GCF_014695955.1 Leptolyngbya sp. FACHB-36
TTAGAGCAACTTCAACAGTCGCAGCTTCGGCTGGTGCAGAACGAAAAAATGTCGAGCTTGGGGCAGCTAGTGGCAGGAGTTGCTCATGAGATCAACAATCCAGTTAACTTTATCCACGGCAATTTAAGCTACTTGAGCGAATACGCTGAAAATTTGCTGTCTCTGATTCGTCTTTATCAAGAGGAGTGTCCTAGGACAAGTCCGAGGCTGCAAGCCGCGATCGCCGACCTCGACTTTGAGTTCCTAATCGCCGATCTGCCGAAAATCCTCGGTTCAATGCGGCTTGGTACCGAGCGGATTCGAGAGATTGTGCGATCGCTGCGGCTCTTTTCCCGCATGGACGAGGCAGAAAAGAAGCAAGTGGATATTCATGACGGCATCGACAGTACGCTGCTGATTTTGCAGCATCGCCTCAAGCCAAAAGCCAACCAGTCCGAGATTCAGGTGAAGAAGCACTACGCCGCTCTACCACTGGTGGAATGCTATGCAGGGCAGCTAAATCAAGTGTTTATGAACATTTTGGTGAACGCTATAGATGCTTTAGAAGAAGCGTTTCGGTCCGCGCCTGGGCTAGAAGCGGCAGTCAGACAGAAAGCGTGGGGAGTGAGCAGCCAACCCAGTACTCCCCAAATCCATATTTGCACGGAGCAACAGGGCGATCGCATCGTCATTCGCATCCGCGATAACGGACCTGGGATTTGCGAGGATGCGCGGCGACGATTGTTTGACCCCTTCTATACAACCAAGCCTGTTGGCGCAGGAACTGGGCTAGGACTGTCAATCAGCTATCAGATTATTACAGAAACGCACGGCGGCAGCTTAGACTGCGTTTCTGCTCCGGGTCAAGGGGCAGAGTTTATCATTCAAATTCCCGTGCGCATGGCGGCGTGATTCT
This sequence comes from Leptolyngbya sp. FACHB-36, assembly GCF_014695955.1. GTDB lineage: Bacteria > Cyanobacteriota > Cyanobacteriia > Leptolyngbyales > Leptolyngbyaceae > FACHB-36. The sequence goes on from NZ_JACJPG010000538.1 coordinate 896, forward strand.
GTCTAGGGAGCCAGCCGATCGATGCGCCAGCGATCGCCCTCCAGACGATAGCGGAGGCGATCGTGCAGGCGGCTGGGGCGTCCTTGCCAAAACTCGATCTGGTGAGGAATCACTCGGTAGCCGCCCCAATGTGGCGGACGAGGAACGTCTTGGTCTTGGTACTGCGCTTTTAAAGACCCAAATCGCTGCTCTAGCACTTCTCGATTCGGAATCACGCGGCTCTGGTCGGATGCCCACGCACCGAGCTGGCTGGTCAGCGGACGGCTGTGGAAGTAAGCCTCCGTTTCCTCGTCGGGCACTTTCTCCACGCGCCCTTCAATCCGCACCTGCCGCTGCAACAGCGTCCATAAAAACACCAGCACCGCTTGTGGATTTTCGGCAAGCTCTGCACCTTTGCGGCTTTCGTAGTTCGTGTAAAAGGCAAATCCTTGCTCATCCACGCCCTTGAGCAGCACAATCCGTGCTGAGGGAATTCCCGCCTTCGTCGCTGTCGCTAGCGTCATCGCGTTCGGTTCGGGAAGCTGGGCGGCGACTGCCTGCTCGAACCAGACGTGAAACTGCTGAATTGGGTCGGCATTGACGTCGGCTTCGTTTAGTTGGGCAAGGGTGTAGTTAAGGCGAAGGTCGGCGATCGAGGTGCTCATGCGTCGTTCAGTAATAGCGATTAGCGGAGTCATTCGTCGTCAGTCACTCGCGGTTAGGGTGAAGCCATCGCTCTATCTGCTACTAACCACTACTAACCACTGACAACTGACCACGAACAACTTCTTTTGATACCTCCATGCTGCCCTGTTTCGTTCACCTTCGGCAATAATAGGACCAACCTTGCGGACTGTCAGAAACTTATGGACGAGGATTCGGGCGGCGCGTCAGAATTAGCCACGCCTTCATTGAAGCGCTCCTTACGTGCGCCGCTCAACCGCACATTGGAGTTGACGATGAGCGATCGCGCCCGCCTC
>NZ_JACJPG010000539.1 GCF_014695955.1 Leptolyngbya sp. FACHB-36
GCTGGATCGCCTGGCTGCTTGCCGTCCATTTGCTCCATCCACTTGAGGAACTCGCCGCTTACCGGAGCGTACTCCTCGATCGTCTGGTCAGGAACCGCCAGCGATCGACCATTAAAGTCGGTGCGGAAAGCTCCTGGCTCGATAATAGTGACTTTAATACCCAGCGAGGCAACTTCCTTGGCCAGCGCTTCTGATATCGCTTCTAGCGCAAACTTAGTGGCGCAGTAGATGCCCGTTGCCCCAAACGCAACCAATCCGCCAACCGATGAAACATTCAGGATATGACCGCTACGCTGCTGGCGGAGAACTGGCAGCACTGCCCGCATCATATCCAGCGCCCCGAAGAGGTTGGTGTCAAACTGGCGGCGAATTGCCTCATCGCTGAGTTCCTCGATCGCGCCTAGCGAGCCGAACCCTGCGTTGTTCACCACCACGTCAATCCGAGCAAACGTGTCGATCGCCGTCTGAATCGCCGCGCGCACCTCTTGCGGATTGGTCACATCTAGCCGAATGGCTTTAACCGTCTGAGGATATTTTGCAACGAGGTCATCTAGTTGTTCTGGCTTGCGAGCGGTCGCGATGACGCGATAGCCGTGCTGAAGGACGGCTTCGGTCAGCGATCGTCCAAATCCCGTCGAACTGCCCGTAATCAACCAAACGTTCGCGTCATTCATAATGTCGATCCTTGGTAGTACTCAAAAGTTGCAGTCGGTTACAGCAGTCCTGGGTCAGAGGACGGCGATTTTCCGTTTAGATTGGGAACGATCAGCGATCGCACCGCTTCGGCAAATTGCGTGTGGCGCTCCATCAATCCCATGTGCCCCGCCGGATGCAAAACCACCAGTTCCGCCTGAGGCAAATCGGCACTCATGCGCTGGTGGGCAGGCAGCACGGTTGCAATATCGGACTGACCAACGATCACCAGTACGGGAACGTCGATCGTCGGCAGCGTAGCTGTCTCATCGTAGCGAAGCATTGCTAAAGCACCTCTGGCAAGCACTCCGGGCGACGCCATCAGTCCGAGGCGCGTAGCAAAGTCGAGTTGTCCACGAGTTTCCCGTCCGGTGAAGCCGGACAGTTCCGTAGTCAGATGCATTGAGCCATTGAGGTAGCTCAAGCCGCTGATCAGCCAGAGCAGCGGAGATAGGGCGATCGTCACATACAGCAACGGCTCAATGACTGGCTTCTGCAACGCACACAAGAGCCGACTCAGAATCGCCGTTTTAAGCGGATTGGTGTAGCTGGTATCGACCAAGACCAGTCCCGCCACGCGCTGGTTCAGATGCTCTGGAAACAAGCGGCAAAACGTCAAAATAATCATGCCGCCCATGCTGTGACCAAGCAAAATCGCAGGCTGTTCAGCCAGAGACAGCACGGCTTCTAAGTCGTGGGCATACTTCTCTAGCGAATAGTCTCGATTCTTTGGCTTGGTCGATTTGCCCAGTCCCGGCAGATCCCAGACGATCAGGCGAAATCGATCGGCAAGCTGCTGTTTGGCGTAGTACCAGACGGTGCTGTTGGGTCCCCAGCCGTGAATCAAAATCAGCGGCGGCGCGCTGGGAGAACCGTAAAACTCAACGTGGATTTCGCTACCGTCAGGACGAGTTAGCCGTTGGGTGTCAGAACTCCGCACTTGCTTGGGTTCGTTCTTGCCGAAACGCCGCAGCAGCGTCAGGGGGATAAACCCAACGAAGGACCACAGAACCATTCCCCACCCTAGAATGAGCCACGCGCGATCGATCAATTCCCGCTCGTACCATTCGTGCAGGATGTAGATGCCGCCGCCAAGAAGGGCAACTGCCAGCAGTCCCGCCAGCCAGCGAAACAGAAAATCCAAAGGCATGAACACGATACGGTTAATCCTTCTACAAAGAGTGACTCGCTGTGCTGACGATAGAAGCACGATCGCAGCGAGGTCAACGATCAAAAGGTAGAAGAAGTCCACGGCAGTTGATCCGCCAAAACTAGCCTCAAACTGGCGTTAGACGACGCAGCCCTCACCGATTCGGAGATCGTTGAGCAGGCTCGCACCCCGCGCATCAGGCACAATTTAAGAGAACCCTCTGCCAAGTCGCTGCAATGACTCGATTCTCGGTTCCTCAGAGCGAGCCGCCCCGATCGCCCAGACAGAGCCTTCCCACCATGTACGATCTGCCCAGCGAAGATCCAGAGGAGCCTGGTTTGCCGGATGAATTTCATGCTCTGCAGCCGCAACTGCTGACTCGCACCTTCCGCAGTCCGCGTCATTCCTCAGAACGACTCTTCATCGGCTCCGATCTCAATCTTTACTACAATGTGCGTCGCCCCTTGTGGTACAAGCGCCCTGACTGGTTTCTAGTCCTCGATGTCTCACGACTGTACGACGACACGGACCTGCGCTCTAGCTATGTGATGTGGCAGGAAGGCGTCCCTCCCTTTGTCGTGGTAGAACTGCTATCTCCGGGAACCGAAGCCGAAGATCTGGGCGAAAACGCTGCGTTAGAACCAGAGAGTGTGAGTGAGTCTGAGGCAACTGCGGCACCCGGCGAGCAAATTTCTACACAGAACGGACAGACGACCCAAGATACGCCGCCGCGCAAGTGGGACGTTTACGAGCAAATTCTTCGAGTTCCCTACTACATCGTGTTTAGCCGCTACACGAATCAACTGCGGTTCTTTCAACTAGTGGGTGGGCGCTATCAAGAACAGCCGCTAGACGCCAACAATCCCCGCATCTGGATGACTGATTTGGAGTTGGGTTTGGGGCTGTGGCAAGGCACGTTTGAGGGCATCACTCGCCAGTGGATGCGCTGGTTTGACGCGCACGGCGATTGGATTGCCACCGATGCAGAATGGGCACTAGAGCAAGCCGAGGAAGAACGACAGCGGGCAGAGGAAGAACGACAGCGGGCTAACCAAGCCGAGCAACAGCTTGAACAACTGCTGGCGAAGCTGCGCGATCGCGGCATTGATCCCGACTCCCTCTAAGACGGCTTCTCTCGCTAGAATCAAGAGTGCGACGACTGTAATGGAATGGATCGCCATGGAAACGCTAGAAATCAAACGCGAGATTGATCTGCTGTCTGACCGCCTGGGTAAAACCCAGGACTATCTTTGACGTACCTGCCCTAACCGCCAAAATTCAGGACCTAGAGCAGATTGCCGCACAGCCGGAGTTTTGGAACGACCAAACTACCGCTCAACAAACGCTTCAGGAACTCAACGACCTTAAATCCCACTTGCAGCAGTTTCAGCAGTGGAAAAGCAGTCTGGACGACGCCAAAACCGTTTTGGAACTGCTGGAGCTAGAAGACGACGCCAGCCTGCTGCAAGAGGCAGAATCTAACGTGACTCAGCTCCGCCGAGATTTGGACCAGTGGGAACTCCAGCAGATGCTGTCTGGTCCTTACGATGCCAAGGGTGCCGTCTTGAGCATTAATGCTGGAGCAGGGGGCACAGACGCGCAGGACTGGGCAGCGATGCTGCTGCGAATGTATACCCGCTGGGCAGAAGACCACGGCTACAAGGTCCACCTGACCGAGGAATCGGAAGGCGACGAGGCGGGCGTTAAATCGGCGACGCTGGAGATCGACGGGCGCTACGCCTACGGCTACTTAAAGTCAGAAAAAGGAACCCACCGCTTAGTGCGAATTTCGCCGTTTAACGCCAACGGCAAGCGTCAAACCAGCTTTGCAGGCGTGGAAGTGATGCCGCTGATCGACCAAACCGTTCAGCTAGACATTCCCGACAAAGACCTGGAAATTACCACCTCCCGTGCAGGCGGTAAGGGCGGTCAGAACGTCAACAAGGTGGAAACCGCTGTGCGGATTCTGCACGTTCCCACGGGCATTGCCGTGCGCTGTACCGAGGAGCGATCGCAGCTACAGAACAAGGAAAAAGCCCTCGTGATCCTGAAAGCCAAGCTGTTGATTATTGCTCAGGAGCAGAAAGCAAAGGAAATCGCCGACATCCGGGGTGACATGGTAGAAGCGGCTTGGGGTAACCAAATCCGGAACTACGTGTTCCATCCGTACCAGATGGTGAAAGACTTGCGGACGGGCACGGAAACAACGGCGATCGCTGACATAATGAACGGCGACCTCGATGCCTTCATTGAGTCGTACCTGCGCCAAGAAACCCAACTTGTAGAGGCGTAACCGATGGGAATGCCCTGCCAAGTCAACAGCATCGTGCGGCTGAAGCGATCGCAGGGCTACCCCGATCGGCTGACTCTGCATGAACAGCACCGCGTTGCCAAATCTGGCTATCGCATTTTTCCGCTGGATGTGCCCCTGCAACTGGTCGATGACGACTGGATCGCCCATGCCGATGTCGTGATTCGATCGCTGACCTGGGAAAATCAAACCACGACCCTTACCCTTGAAGTTGTGAGACTGTACGAGTCTCCGTTTGCGCTCAAATAGCCCATCTTAGAACCCTATGGAAACTCCCACTCCTGAAGCTCCACTAGAATCGCTCGAAACGCCGCAGACGACCGAACCGAAACCGAGCTACGTCAAACTCGCCATGCGGAATATGGTCCGCAAGCGGGGCACCTCACTCAAACACTTCGCGCTGACGACGATCGGGCTTCTTGCCGTGTTCGTCGGGCTAGCGTACCTAACTCGCTAGCGAGGCGTGATCGTGCACGTCGATGTCTATGTCCAGAACTCCGGTGAGGAGTCCACGCAAGCGACTCCTCACCTCCCTTTACCCGAAACGTGGCAAACCTGGTTCCAACACTGGTTAGTCGCTCTACAGCCGGATTTGTCGTCTGCGTATGAGCTGAGTTTGCGGCTGACAGACGATCGTGAAATTCAGGCGCTGAATCATCAGTACCGCCATCAGGACAAGCCCACCGATGTTCTGGCGTTTGCGGCTCTGGAAGTCGAAGCTCCGCTGCTAGAGGACGCCGAGCCGCTGTACCTGGGTGATATTGTGATTTCGATCGATACCGCAAAGCGACAGGCACAAGCGCAGGGACACGATTTGAAAACAGAACTCGCGTGGCTAGCGGCTCATGGGCTTCTGCACCTGCTAGGTTGGGATCACCCCGATGACGATCGCCTCGTGGAGATGCTAGACCAGCAACAAGCGCTTCTTCAGTCCGTTGGGCTAGATGTGAAGACTTGATAGACTTCTGTATGCGTTGTAGTGCAGGTTATACTATTCGGCAACCGTCCTCGGCATAATGAAGTAGCCCTCGGATTGCTGTCGCGCTTCGATGCTTCCAGGTGGTAGACGATCGCTCCAACGTCCTACACGCTTTGTCCCTGTTCATTCTTCTTATCCCCTATGCCACCAGAACTTTCCACAGGAACCTCCGATCACGCAAACGGCAAGATAGAGCAGATGCCATCGCTGAATCGGACGCTTTCGTGGCAGGTCGCGCCGAGCTTACTCATCAGCTTCAAATACGCTTGGGCGGGAGTTAGCTATGCCTTCCAGACGCAGCGGAACTTCCGCATCCACACGATTTTGGGTGGGCTAGCGATCGGATTAGGAATTGTGCTACAGCTGAACGCCGTTGATATGGCGGTCATTGGACTGACGATCGGGGCGGTGCTGGCGATGGAGCTGCTGAATACGGCGATCGAGTCCGTCGTCGATTTGACGGTGAAGCAGTCCTATCACGACTTAGCAAAAATTGCCAAAGACTGTGCAGC
>NZ_JACJPG010000054.1 GCF_014695955.1 Leptolyngbya sp. FACHB-36
CGTCGCCACGATCGTTGTACACCCCGCGTCCCCGACTGACGACCCAACGCACGCTGCCATCCAGGTGAATCACGCGGTACTCAGCCTCAAAATTCGTGTAAGTGGACAGCGCAGTGGCACCAATTTGCTCGACCTGCTCTAGATCATCTGGATGGATGAAATCGCGCCAGATTTGCGGCGTAATCGGACTGTGACCGGGCACCAATCCGAGAATGTGGTAGTGGTTGTTGTTCCAGGTTAGGGTATCAGTCGCAAAGTTCCAGTCCCAACTGCCGATGTGGCTGAAGTCGAGGGCGAGGCAGCGCTGTTCTTCGCTGCGGCGGAGAGCGTCTTCTGCCTGGGCACGATCGCTGATGTCGCGGCAAATACCAATCAGCCCTAGCACTTCACCGTCAGACCCCACTACAGGTGTTTTAATCGTGTCGAGCAGACGGCGCTGTCCATCAGGGTACGTTGCCCACTCTTCGCTGCGGTGCGCTTGTCGAGCCTCTACTACCTGCCGATCCTTCTCATGAACAAACGCAGCGGATGCTTCAGAAAATATCTCCCAGTCGTTTCGACCGACGATTTCAGATTGCGAACGTCCAGCCAACGCCGCAAACGCCTGATTGCAGCCGAGATAGTTGCCATCCTGAGATTTGCAAAAGATCACATCCGGAGTCGAGTCCATCAGGCAGCGCAGCAGCGATCGCTCCCACTCCAGAGTCGGCGATTCTGGTTGGCGATCGAGTGGCTGATGCTGCAACGGCGTGTCTGCTGCTTCAGGGCGCTCTAGCGCGGTCTGAATCGGATGCCACAAGCTCCAAATCTCTGGCGGCTCGCCAGCTTCGTAGCGAATGCGCCCGTGAACCCGGATTTCGCCTTGCTTTCCCAGAAGAGTGACACGCACATCCGCGTCGTTGCCGGACTGTAAGGCTTGAAACAATCGCCGACAGCGATCGCGATCAGCGAGGTGAACGAAGTCGAAAAAGCAGCGCTGTATCACCTCCTCTGCGGCATAGCCCAACAGGCGACACCAAGCGGAACTGACGTAACTTAAGTCACCTTCGAGTGTGACAATCTGGACTAGCTCATTGGCGCTATCCAATAGTGCCAGTAGCCGATCGCTGCACGGTGCCATACACGCTCTCACCTGATTGTGCAATTGCTACAATTCCCACACCTGAAGTCTCACCTGCTGCATGCCCCACTCAAACCATGAAAAAGCGAAGTTTTCTAGTCTGTATCAGTGCAGTGCTGATGGTCATCTGGCACTATGGACAGAGTCTCCCCACGTCTTACGCCATGACTCCATCCTCGTCGTCTCTAAGCTACCCAAAAAGCCAGCAAAGCAATCAGGTAGACACTTACCATGGAGTGCACGTTTCCGATCCCTATCGCTGGCTGGAGAACCCTGACTCGCCAGAAACTCAAGCCTGGATCGAGGCGCAGAATGCAGTTACGTTTCGGTACCTGAATCAGATCCCAGTGCGCGATCGCCTCAAAAATCGCCTGACTAAGCTGTGGAACTACGAGAAGTATGGGATTCCGTTTAAGCAGGGCGACGCGATCGCGGGTGGCAGCCAGCGCTATTTCTACTTCAAGAACGACGGATTGCAGAACCAAAGCGTTTTGTACACCTTGAAAGCGCTGAACGACACGCCAACCGTTCTACTGGACCCCAACAAACTGTCGGAGGACGGGACGATCGCCCTATCCGGCTTGAC
>NZ_JACJPG010000540.1 GCF_014695955.1 Leptolyngbya sp. FACHB-36
TAGGAGTCGTAATCAAACACCTGCGGCTGCACGTAGAACAACCACATCATGTGGCTCCACCAAAATCCGCGCCGTGCCGAATAGGGGTCGCGGTCTACGTCTTCGGTGTGGAGATGGTGCACTCGGTGCCCCGCTACCCAAAAAATTGGTCCACCCTGTAGGGCAAATGCGCCGATCAACGTAATCAAGTACTCCAGCGGTTTTGGCACCTGAAAGCTGCGATGAGTCAGCAGGCGGTGATAGCCCAGGCAGATGCCAATGCTACCAAAGAGCCAATGCAGAAATAAGGTGACGCCCAGCGCAGACCAGGAAAAGAACCAGGGCGCAAGCAGGGCGATCGCATGAATGGCACCAAAGAACGCAACATTCGTCCAATTCAGCGCGAGTGATTGACCGCGCTTCGTCGGCGCAGCGCTAACAGCATTAGAAGTCATAAAAATCCTGTTGTAATGTGAACAGCTCATTCAGCGGAACGAGCCTCTCAACGTCCAGGGCTAACTCAGATAGGCTGGTCGCAGTCTGAATCACCCGCTAGAGTAGAAGTGCAAGTGTCACTTGCATTTACAGCTTAACAAGACCTCGTTTTTTATGCAAGTACCACTTGCATTTTTATCATGGCGTCATCTCGGACCTCGAAGCAACAACGCTTAATCGACGCGGCCGTAGAGCTCTTTGCCGCTCAGGGCGTAACCGAAACCACGACAAAGCAAATTGCAGAACGAGCCGGAGTCAACGAAGTAACGCTGTTTCGGCAGTTTGGCAGCAAGTATGGGCTGCTATTAGCCGTAATTGAAGACGCGGCGATCGTGTCCCAAATGGGGCAAACGCTGATCGAGCAAGCCGGTCAGACTAGCAGCATCTACTCGGCTCTAAGAACCTACGCAATGGCGTATTTGGAGTCCCTGGAGCGCGTACCTGATGTGGTGAGATCGATCGTGGGCGAAGCAGGGCACTACCCAACCGAGAATCGCAAGGCGTTGGGACAGGGTTTGACGCTAGCGAATCGCTCAGTAGCGGAGTACTTCCAGACGGTCATCGATCGCGATCAACTGCCGACACACCTATCAGCGGAGACTCTTGCCAGTCAGCTTAATAGTATGCTGCTGGGCTACGCTGTCATCGAACTTACGAGCGAGTTTCATGCACTGTGGCACGATCGCGAAGAGTTCCTGGAGAACTTGATGACGCTGTTTTTGCACGGTGCCGTCACACCGCTACCGGACATTACAGCAGAGGCGCTGATTGAGGCACCCACCAGCGAAACGATCGCAGACTTGCCTGCCCACCTTGTTCACCAGATTCTGCAACAGGGTAAAAAGGCGGGACCTCAAGCCTACGCTCTGACGTATGTGCTGTTTAGTGCAGGATTAAGTCCATCTGAAGTGGTTGGGCTAGAGCGATCGCACTACGTTCAGGATGCTCACTACCAGCTTTTGCAGATCGGGAGCGATCGCCAAGTTCCCCTAAATCAGTGGATTTTGGGCAAGCGCTATGGGTCGCACATCAAGAATCCCTTGGCGCAATGGCTCAAAAGCCGCAAGGACGCTAATTCTGCCCTATTCCTTAGCTCCACAGGTGAGGTAATCTCGGAAGCAGAACTGCGGCAGCACTGGCAGGATTGGACGATCAACCATCTCACCCCCGATGGACACCCCCCCGCGATCGAGCAGGCACAATCGACGTGGTGTATAGAAATGTTGATGAAGGGAATCAGCATTACCGATTTGCAGCGGTTAACTGGGCTAACGACTCCACAGCTTTTGTCCTATGCCCACCGCGCTAGAGACAAGGCAGCACTCGAACAGGCGATCCGACTCGACCAGCGCCGAAAGCCACAATAGTGGGA
>NZ_JACJPG010000541.1 GCF_014695955.1 Leptolyngbya sp. FACHB-36
CGCGATCGTGCGTCTCCTCAAAACCACTTTTTTTAAGAGGGAATATGCTGGAGTTAGTCGTGAGCTACCACCCCCATGATTAAGCATCTAATAATTGGAGCAACCGCGCTAGGCGTGGCAGTGGGAACTGCTCCTGCTTTGGCGCAAGTGTCTAATCCTTCCTCGTCTTCCGGGACGGGAAATCAGTTGAACTACCCGTCAGGAACGCGCATTTACCCCAGCGGTACAATCGTGACGCCGCAAAACGGCATCCTGTTGCCAAACGTGACTCTGCAACGCGGCGACGGTTCCACGACTTACTACTACTCGAATGGCACCAGCGTTACGACGCCAAAAAATTCCGTTAGCCCAGTGGGTACCTATTTATCGCCCGGACTCAACGGTGGGGTTCGTCCCAGCACGCGCACTACTCCTGGCAGTTTGCTCGATCGCTAGCTATTGCGCACTGTACCCAGTAGGGTAAAAGGTGTGTTGTCGCTGGTTACGAAGATGGCTTCTCCGCGTCCTGTTCTGCGCCCATCTCCGAGTCGTCGGAAAAACCTTTGGTTTGAGCGGCTGATGGCGCTTCTGGCAACCGCAAACTTCGGACTGGTGCTGTTCGATCTGAGCTATGTGCCGTGGCGCGATTTTTGGCTGCGCGGAACGTTTCAGCTACCGCTGGTCAATTTCCCCCTTCAGGTGCCGATGCCGCGCCAGATTACTCAGTGGTACGACCCGATTAAAGGCATTGAACCGCACCGAGACACACAAGACTATCTGCAAGCAGTGCAGCAGCTTGAACAGCAAGTCGTGCAGCAGGGGTTGAACAGTCCAGAGGTGCAGCGATCGCTGGCAAACCTGCGCGATCTGAGCGTGGAGATGATCGACACTAACCCGTTTGCGCTGGCAAACAAAAGCGGCACGCTAGAGAAGATTAAAAATCGAATGCGCGATCGCATGTTCGGCGATCGTCGAGAGTCTGCTCGCCAAGCGTTTCAGCGGTTTTGGAGCACCGATTATTTGACGCCCGCAAACTGGCAGCAGGAGATCGGCTGGTTCAATCGCACCGTTACACCGCTGATCCAAACGAACTACTACCGCTCGATCGGCGAATCGGGCGATTTTACGAACAACTTCGGCGTCATTGATACACCCTTCGCGCTGCTGTTTCTGCTGGAATTTCTTGCTCGTACGTTTTACCTCAGCCGCCGCTATCGATCGCTAAGCTGGCGCGATGCCATGCTGTGGCGCTGGTACGACATTCCTTTATTTCTGCCATTGTGGTTATTCTTTCCGCCGCTGGAACTGCTGCGGGCGATTCCCGTTGCGGTTCGGTTGCATCAGGCAGAACTCGTTGATTTAGAACGGGTGCGGAATCAAGCCACGCAGCAGTTTGTCAGCAGTATTGCCGATGAGCTGACCGAAGTCGTCGTGGTGCAGGTGATCGATCAGGCTCAGGCAGCAATCCAACGCGGTGAGGTATCGCGCTGGCTGTCCCAGGCAGTAAATCAGCCGCGTGTGGACCTCAACAACACCGATGAGGTGGCGGCAATCTCGACGCTGCTGGTGAGGCTGACGGTGTACGAGGTGCTGCCCAAAATTCAGCCGGACATTACAGCGCTGCTGACGCACAACTTGGAGGGCATTTTGAACCAGTCGCCCGCCTACCAAGCGCTAAAGAATTTGCCTGGAGCCGCTAATATACCGATACAGTTGACCGATCGCCTGGTGGCTGAAGCGATTCAACTGCTGCAAACCACCCTGACCAACCTGCTGAGCGATACCGCTGGAGCCGAACTCTCTGGTCGCCTCGCGCAAAATTTTGCTCAAACGCTGGGGTCAGAAGTGCAGGATCAGCGTGCCTTACAGCAGATCCAAGCGCTGCTGACCGACCTGCTGGAAGAGGTCAAGCTGGGATTTGTGGCACAGGCGGGAACCAATCCTGAAGCGCTGCTGGAAGAAACGCGCCAGCTAAGACAGATTGCGCGACGTGGCTAGCTGACGTGCTGTTTGCTAGCTTTGCTCTACAGCGGTCACATGAATAGACCACAATCGGTTGAGTGGGCAGTGCTCACCTAACAAAAAATTGCTTCAAGTCGGTGGTCTTGTCCTCATGCTGTTGCTAACTGAACTGGCGGCGTTTTTGGATCAGCGATTGGAGCGCGATCGCGTTCCAGCCGAGGATCAGAACGGAATCTATCGGGCGTCCGATCGTCCAATTCAGCGGTTGGGGTTGGCGCTGGAGCCGTGGGCGGACATGGCAGAGTGGGTCCGGGCAGAATCGCTAGACGCGCTGTTTTTGCATCGTCCCTGGAAGCTAGACTCCGCGAAGCTCGCCGACGATATTGGAATCGTGGCGTATCATCTTGCGTTTGATGAGCGTCTGACGGTGGGCTTGAATCCTGACTTGGCGATCGCGCTGGGTCTAACGGAGTTGGACGTGCTGGGGACAAAGCACAACCGACCGATCGGTATGATTGGCAACGTTCCGCCCCAACGGCTCAGCGCCTACTGCGATCGGGTGCGCCAGTGCTTTGGTGGCGCGGAGTTCAGCAGCGCAAGCGAAAAAGGCGAAAAAACGGTGTCACGTGTTGCTGTTGTCGGCGCAATGGATGATGCCCTTGTGCGAGAGGCACACGATCACGGCGCGCAGCTATACGTGACGGGACAGGTCCGCGAGGCAGCAGCACTAGCCGTCGAGGAAACCGCGATCGCCGTAGTTGCCGTAGGGCACCATCGCGCCGAGATGTGGGGGTTGCAGACGCTCGCCGCGATCGTGTCTGAGCACTGGTCCACGCTTCAGGTGCGGGTGGCGTTAGGGAGACGCTGACGGAGCCGGAGCCGGAGCGGCACTAGGCGCAGCGGTTGGCGGTGCTGAGTTGGGCGCGGTAGGCGCGGGGGCAACGGCTCCCGGTGCGGGCGCGTTGGCAATTTGGTTGATCTGGTCTTTGAACCGAGCCGGAGCAAGCGTCGCCGCAGAGGTAAACAGAGGCTTTGCTTCGTCAGACTTGCCCTGCGTTTTTAGGACGATCGCCTTTGCTAGCACTGGACGAAAATCATCTTTCTTCGCTTTGGCTGCTTCGTCGTAGATGGCGATCGCTTCGTCATATCGTTTTTGTTCGGCGTAGGCGCGACCCAGCAGTAGCTGCACCGATTGCACATCAACGCTGTTCGGCTGGATCTGATTCGCCTGAGGCGCTTTCTTCAGCGTGTCCTGAAGCAAGTCGATCGCCGCCTCCGGACGCTTTTCCTGAATCAGCAGCGTGGTCAAGCCATCTAGGGCATTCAGGGTTCCAGGCTTGGTTTCCAAAATCGTGCGGTAGGCTTGGGCAGCGCCTTCACGATCGCCAGTCTGCTGTTTTGCCTGCGCCAGCAGCACTGAGTAATCGGTTTCAGCAGGCTTGAGCTTTGCCAGCTTTTCTAGCGGTGGAATTACATCTTTAACGTCACCTGCGCCGATGCTAATCAGCCCCAGCCGCGCCTCAATCAGCCCCTTCAGCGCCGTTTCGTTTTCGGATTCTCGCTGTAGCACTGACTCGTAGCCTTTCACCTGCGACTCAAGCTGTTCTTTTTTGGGCTGGGCGCTGGCGCTTGGCGACGCTGAAGGACTGGTAGTGGGCGGAGCTTTGCTCACTTCCAGAACGCTGCTGAAAATCGGAAACACCGAGAAGCCAACAAAGGCGACGACGGACAGTATCAAAACCAGGTTGATCATCCAGCGGTTGCGCTTTTCAGTCACGGAACTGCCTCGAAACTCTAAATGCCTTTCTATTATGGGCTACATCATCCCGTTCTGAGGTCTAAGTTTTTAGCGAGGGCATGAGAGACGATCGCAAAAATCCGCTGGGCTGCAAGCGACAAATCCCTCCAGCCAACGGTGGCGTAAGCCTCTTGGTTAACTCAGAGCATCCGAGAGATAATCGGCGGCGGCTTCAACCAGCGCGATCGCGTTTTCGTACACCATGCGCGTGGGTCCCAACACGCCGACGCTTCCCACAGGCGTTGTGCCCTTGCAGTAGGTGGATGAAATTAGCGTGCAGGTGCGAATTGGCTCTAAAAGATTTTCGGAGCCAATCCGAATCATGACGCGGCGACCGGGTTTATCGAAGCCCGGCTGCTCAAAGATCAGGGGCACGAGTTGGTCTTGCTCTTCCTCCAGCAGATGGACGATCGTTTTGACCTGCTGCACCTCCGAGAATTCTGGCTGCCGCAGCACTTCAGACAAGCCGCTAATGAGCAACTGTGTAGGAGCCGGAAATTGAGAGCGGCGCGTCAGCTCGCTCAGGATGGCTTTAAGAAAGTCACCGTAGCGCTGGAATCCGCGATCGAGTTCGCTCCAGTCCAGCGTCGCCAACTCTGCGATCGCGCGTCCTCGCAGTTCGCTGTTCAAGAAGTTCGACAGAAGTTGCAGCTCCCGCTCCAGCAGATCCGCATCGGGTTCGCTGCTGTCGTCTGCAACGGGCAACTCCATTAGCGCCGACTGCGTTTCGTAGGAGTTAGTGACGAAAATCAGCATCACGCGTCCGGAGTCAACGGGTACAAGCTGCACGTGGCGGAGGTGAGCCGTTTGGGTTTGGGGCGTCGTAATTAAGGCAATGTAGCCGCTGACGGTTGCCAAAATCTGAGCCGCACCGCGCAGCACTGCCTCCAGACTGCGATCGTCCCGGTTGAGGCGATCGCTAAGCAACTGCTCAACGTGCAGATTTAACTCATTCGATGGCGTGATCAACTGGTCTACATAGATCCGGTAGCCAGAATCAGAAGGGACGCGTCCAGCGGAGGTGTGCGGCTGATACAGCAGTCCCACTTTTTCCAGAACGCCCATCGCATTGCGAATTGTGGCAGAACTGACGCTGAGGTTATATTCCTTGACCAGCGCCTCCGAACCAACGGGTTCTGCGGTGGCAATGTAGTGACGCACGGTTGCCCAAAGAACCTGCTGCTGCCGATGGGTGAGATTAACCTGTACAGACATTTCGGTTGAAGCGATGAGTCGGGTTAGGAATGCGAGGGCTGAATCTTGGAAGCTTTATGAATGAATTATGAAGCAAGGCTACTACCACAGAAGTTCCTTGTGAACGGAAGTCCAGTGCCCCTGTATCAATATTACGGTTGAATCCTACTGGTGTCAGGGTAACGAGTCAGATCAGAACCGGGAATCAGTACCGGGGCACGGATGGATCGACCACGATCGCATACGCATCGATCCCACCTTCGATATTCTTGACGTTCGTGAAGCCCTGAGTGTTCAACCATTGGCACATCTGCGCCGATCTCATTCCGTGATGGCACAGCACCAGCGTTTCTTTCTCTGGGTCCAAGCGCGTGTGGATCTGCCCGGACCACTCCGCAAACTGACTCAGCGGCAGATTCTTGAAGCCCTCTAGCTGCGCCAGCTCCAGTTCCGCAGGCTCTCGTACATCAACCAACTGCAAATCGGGCGACCCTGCTAGACGGTGAGCAAACTCTTCGACAGTGATTTGAACGAGGGAAGTGGACATAGAAAGTAGGGAGTAGGGTTCCTACGACAATAGCGTAGGCGGCTGGGTTTAGGAAGTCACGAGATTCTGTCTGTCACTCCTGTTCCTCTGGCTTCTCTATCTCGTCGCTGTTCTCGTCTCCCTTGC
>NZ_JACJPG010000542.1 GCF_014695955.1 Leptolyngbya sp. FACHB-36
CAACAATTCCATACATCAGCGGTAGATTGGGCACGCCCTGCGGAGGAAACAGGCGCCGTCCTGGACCTTCGCGCATTTGCTCAAACAGCTTGCAGCCGTTGGAGTAGGGGTACTCGTAGAGAGCGTGCAGCGTCAGTCCTGCTTGCAGCAGCGCGGTCACAACTTGACCGAGGCCCCAGGCAAACTCATGAGAGCGATGGGAATTGCGGAAATTCTCGATACCAGGCTCATAACCCCAAGGAACTAGCTCCGTTTTGGAGGCGGCGACGTAGTCGCTAATGCCATCCTCAACGGTGAGAGGTTCATCACTAAAGTAAGAAAATGCGTACTGCAAGTTCTCATCAAACGCTAGAGCAACTGGGTGAAAGTCCACTAGCACAAAGCGTCCAGACGGATTAAGCACGGCTGCGATTCCGTTAGCCCACAGAGTCAAGTTAGACAGCCAGCACACTGCCCCATACGACGAGAAGACTCTATCGAAGCGATCGCCTCTATCTGCCGCTTCCTGCAACCAATCGAAAACATCTGGCCGATAAAATGTGGCTGGAATTCCCGACGCGATCGAGAGAGTTTGGGCAACCGAAATCGCCTCATCGCTAATGTCTACGCCCGTAACTACCGCACCAAGCTGCGCTAAGCTCAGCGTATCTTGTCCAGAGTTGCATTGCAGATGCAGTAGCGAGCAGTTGGCAAGGTCACCCAAAAGTTCGATCTCTTCTGGAAACAGTGTACTGCCACCCTCTCGAAGAAATTTGGCTTGATCGCCTTTGTGGCTGTTATGGGCTTTGGTCGCCTGATTCCAAGAGAGGCGGTTGTCTTCGTGAAGGTCTTTCCGCAGTGGCATCTCAGTCGTCCTCGGCTAGTTCTGTCTAAACGAAGAATGGAATTTCGGATAGAGCATTGCCGCGATCGGCTGCCCCTGTTGCAGATGTCGCTTGACGATCGCGGGCACTTCGTCGGGATGCACACGGCTGTACCAAATTCCCTCTGGCACAACCTGCACCATCGGTCCATTACCGCACTGTCCTAAACAGCCACTAGTGACCACAGCGTAGTCAGATGCAGAGCTTTCCTGAAACGCTGCCAGCACCTTTGCGGCTCCTTGCTTTCGGCAGGTGCGGTTCTGGCAAACTAGAACGCACTTACCGTTAACGTTTCGGTCATTCATACGCGCTTCATTCCATCGGTTCTTGCTTCGGCTCATACTTCAACGGTAGCTGAACCACAAAAGTTATTTGTCCAGAGCCGCTTTGGACCCGAATCGTTCCGCCTAAATACTCGACCAAGCGCTTCACCAGCGCCAATCCTAAACCCGTTCCGCCGCGCTTCCAGGGATCGGCTTTGGGAATGCGATAAAACTTTTCAAAAATCCGGTTTAGCTCACGTTCTGGAATTTCGCAGCCTGTGTTTTGAACAGCGATGTCTAGATCAGTAGCGCGGCAATCAACCGAAACAGAAATGCTGCCGTCGGGGGGCGTATATTTGCAAGCGTTGTTGATGAGTTCGGTCAAAATTCGCTCTAAGCTCAGTTGATCAGAGGTGAGACAGGAGGTTTCTGGAGGAAGATCCAGATGCAGGGTTTGCTGTTGCATCGCAGCACGCTCGTAAAATGGTGCGACGATCGTCGGTAGCCACGCCCGTAGATCAATCAGCGTTGGAGTGAAGGTCTGCGCTTTTGCCTCTAGCCGTTGAAGATCCAGTAAGTCGTTAATCAGGTTAGCTTCCCGGTTGCATTCATTCTCTAGAACTGAGATATAGTATTGGGTTTCCTTATCCGAATCGGCGAGTTTCAGCAGCTCGATCGCCAGCTTAATATTAGTCAGTGGTGCCCGTAGCTCGTGCGAAACGGTGCTCAAAAAGTCATCTTTAAGCTGGCTCAGTCGCTGGAGTTCTTGTACCTGCTGCGCGAGAGTCTCCTCAACTTGCTTACGCAGCGTAATATCTTCTAGCAAGAGCAAGAAGCCATCCGGTGAAGTCGGCGCACTGAGCTTGAGTTGATTTGAGCGGTCGGTTAATAGCTCTAGCTTGAGTTCAAACCAGCGATCGTCCCGGTGCAATTCTCGTGGAGCAACCTGTGCCAGTTGCCGGAGCGCCTGAAGATCCGCCTGCCACTGATCCTCACTCAGCCAATTGGGGACGAGGCGATCGGTCAGATTGTTGTTCACACTAACGTGTAGCCAATCTGCCGCTACAGGATTGCAGAACCAAACAACCCCACTCCAGTCTGCTGCCAGTAGCCCGATCGACAAGCTGCGAGCAATTGCGGCTTGGGTGGACTGCGATCGCCCAAACTGGTCGGCAAGGGCTGCGAGTTGGGTAACACTCTGAGGCGAACTGGATAGCAAGCCGGATCGCTCTATGGAAGCCCGATCCGGTTTGGAACCGCGAAGTACCACGTCACTGTAATGTCGCTGCCAAAGTTGTCGCACCTGCTGTTGCAGCAGCACATTCAGCCGCAATCGCTCTCCGACTGCCACAGCAACCGCCGTAGACGTAAACAGGGCGATCGGCAATGCCACAGGCGACCAGTAGTTTAGCTTCAGCAGCAGCCAACTAAGGACAATCCAACTCAAACAGACACTCAGCCAAATCAGAAGTTGAACATTTTCTCGCCAGCGGACGAGAATTAGATTGAGTCCTGGACCACCTGCCAGCAGAATGAAAATCAACCAGCCGTCGCCAAGCGGCTTCAGGGCGTTCTGCTGAAGCAGCGTGTGGATCACAGCCGCGTGCAGATACACACCACTAGCGGGGGGTGCCTGATTGAATGGGGTCGGCATTGCATCAATCCCCACTGCCGTCACACCAACCAGCACAATTTTGTCTCGAAACGCATCCGCCGAAATTTTTCGCTGCACCACATCGGCAAATGAGTACTGGCGAAGCTGCTGCACCCGTCCTGCCCAGTTAATCCACAGTGGTTGCTCAGGGTTAGGTAGGGAAATCGGCGTCTGGACTAGGCTGTGGGACTGAACTGCCGCCAACGCCAGTGCTGGTTCATTACGAATTTGCAGATCGACTTTGCGCGTAATTCCATCGTCGTCTTGGCGGTTGATGATGTGCCCGCTCGCGATCGCCGCGTTTGCTAACTCTGGTACAGGCGGCAGCGGTAAGCCGTTGCTGTCTTGCGCGGTTGCCAGAACGACGCGACTGCTTTGGCTCATCGCTTGCGCTAGCGCTGTATCATCTGGGCTACGCTCAGACCAAACGAGATCCATGACAATGACGCTGGGATCGGACTCAGCCAGTACACCCAGCAGGTTGACATACTGCTGCCGCGCCCACGGGAATCGTCCGATGGATCGAATACTCACGTCATCAATGGCAATCAGGACGAGACGATCGTCCCAGGGAAGCTGTCCTCGTAGGTGAAGCAGCGTGTTGTACGCCAAGTGCTCCAGAGATTGGAGTGCACCCAGATTCAGCAGCACGGCAAGCACAAGAGTCGTCAGTCCGCCCGGCAGTAGCGATCGTCCATACTTACCGAAGCGCCAAGTCATACACCTGCTGTTTCCCTAAGGGAGTGATTACAGTAACTCGCAATCGCAGATACGACGGCACAGGTCGTAGCTCTGTCCTAAATTGCCCTCGTCGATCGGTCACTTGAGGATTGCCCTCAACCAGCACAAGGTTGACTGGATCAACTTGACCCACCAGTTGAATTTTGCGAACGCCGCCTTCAATGACTTGCCGGAACTGGTGCTTCAGACGAGTATCCTCTCTCAAAGGTACTGGCGTGGATGGCGGTTCGCCGGGAATCGTAAAGTTTTGGAAGCCGCCGTTGACGGCGACCGCCCGCCCCTGAGCAGCGTTCTGAACGCCGCCCTGCAAAACAGCGAGTCCAGTTTTACCGTTTGGCTGCACGCCCAGCCCAAACTCAGTTCCTCGTACACCACTGATTCCAGCAGGCGTTTGAATTTCTAACGTTGATCCTGGGTTGGTCAAGCGCCGAACCCGTAGTCGCACTTGTCCTTGCGTCACTTGCAGTCGCGTAATCCGTCCATTATCTGGGGTGTATTCTAGCTGTCGCACTCGCACTTGTGTATTCTCGGCAACATTAATAAATCCGATTCCAGTATCTACCGCTAGGGTAGCTGTAGAGTTCTTGCCTGTCGCGATGCTGTCGCCTACGGTTTGCAGTCGATCGCCCACCTGGGCCGATCGAGTCACCCGTTGCAACGTGCAGGTTACCGTTCCAGCCACTTGCTGAATCGCGATTGCCCGATTTACCCGCACGCGCAGGGTCTGCTGCGCTCCAACGTGGGTCATGCTCAGCAGTAGCGCAATGAGCATGATTCCAACAACGAGCGCTCCACGTTTCATTTCTAGTCCTGTAGGGGTTGCAGCTGACTTAGCGGATTCCGGCGACGCGATCACCAGTGTCTATTGTGAACCCTCTATTGACCCTACTAGGCAGAGAGCTGATCAAAAGTAACTATCGCATACTTGGACCACCCTGATGTCATCGCTTCGCGTCAGATGATTAAAGTGATTAATTCGTAACGCTTAACGCAATCAGTTCAGCTCTAGCCGTGATCAACCGAAGGCAAGCAATGCTCACGGTTAGCTGTCTTAGAGAAAATGGTAGTCTGATGCTCCCTATTCTCCTTCTAAGAGAATTAAGGCTTGTACAAAGTGCTTAATCGGCAACGATCGCTCAACGAAGCAACGGTGGATGAATTAATTCATCCACCGTTGCTTTATTAAACTCCGTTAAATAGCAACCGCTGTAAGGCTACACCAAAGCAGCCCGGATTGCCGACGCTATCTGATTCCCCGCTTTTGTAGGGAGGCTAGCAGTTGGGGTCTAACTTGACTTGCCCACTGCTCAAAATTAAATTCTTTAGCGCTATTAACCGATTCAGCATGTTTAGCAGACTGTGGCTCTCGTGAGTTCTCCATATTCCCTTCCTTTATTCGACCCATTAGTAGTTCTAAGCGTTTCCCTGACCAGATGTCTACGTCTTAGGACGTGCTTCTGAGTTGGTCGATTCAAAACCATCATGAGCTGATGTGATAAGCGAATAGCCGAATCGTACCAGCGACCACACAGCTGCTCTAATGCAGCCAGAGCCGCTTCAGAATCCATCCAGATGCCTAACAGAACCCCACACGGTAGTGCAGAACTCGTTAAAGATTCGTCTGGAGAATTTGGGTTAAACCTTCCTAGACGCCTAGTAAATTTAGAGTGCCCAAACCTGTCTAGGAATGACATTGCGGCGAACCTGTTTTTCTGACGATCGCCGGATCAGCCAGACTAATTCATTGCGTTTGTTGGGGTAGGCACGCCAGGCGATCGCACCGCGTCCAGAATCAGCCGACGCAGAGACTGGCGAAACTCCGCAGATAAATACTTCTGCCGTCGATCGTCCCAATCTGCCATGTCTGCTGCGTTTGACTGCTCAATCAGCGTGTGGAGGCTAGCCAGCTTTCCCCGTTTGGGCTGATGTTCTATAAGTAAATCTGTAAGAACTTGGCGATCGTGGACACTGCCTAGCGTCGCTTGGATATCCTTGACCTCATTGGTCCAGGTTTGGAAGTCTGCGTTATAAAACGGCGCAAAAAACTCGGCTTGGTAGCGGGCATGTTTACATGCCTTCCGCAGATCGTGCAGGGTTTCATTAGCTTCCTCAGAGGTATCGGCAGCCTCCACCAACCAGCCTGGATGCAGCAGCAGACTCGACAGCAGCGGACTCAGCAGATCCGGCAGCAGCGAGAATAGAGGTAGCGTGGCGATCGAAGTGTAGCGCGGCTGCTCTAGCCACGTCTCAACTGCCGTTTTAAGGGTTCGATAGCGCGATCTCGTCAGTGCGTGCTCTACCGCCGCCAATGCTCCACAACGCTGGTGTTTTAGAGCAGCAACGGCTTCGTCGAGATGCGCTTGTTC
>NZ_JACJPG010000543.1 GCF_014695955.1 Leptolyngbya sp. FACHB-36
GGTCCCCACTGGCTCAACTGCTGACGAATATACTGCTGCACATAGAAGTGCCCAGCAGTTGCCAGATAAACATCGCGTTCACGGACAATTTCGCGGAGGTGCGATCGCAATCGCTCTTTTAGCTCCAGCATTTTCTAATGTTCCCAGTCGTCTAACCGTAATGCCTCAACTCGACTGAATTCTCGCGTATTGTGCGTGACGAGAATCAGATTATTTGCGAGAGCAATCGCAGCAATTTGGAGATCCTAGGGGATCGTAGGGACTAATTAAAGTTCCTCTTCTCTCCAAATTCGCTCTGATGTTGCCATAAATATCAGCCGCCGCACTATCAAAATGGTAAATTCTCAAGCTCGCCAAAAAACTCTCGATACAGCGCTAAATTACTTTCCCTAAACAAGCTTTTATAAACGCCGTAGTACATTTCACCCTTAACGATGTCACAAAGCCGTATGTCCTGACGTGGAATTTCACGAAACCTGTCAGAAATCGCCCGACTTCGACCAGTAATGTAGCGAATACAGGTGTTGGTATCAAGTAGGTAAATCATTCAAACCATCCCAGTCTCGCTCCTCAAATTCGCCCTGTTCTCCTCGCTCTAACGGCTCACCCTGCCACTGACCAAATGTCCGCTCAAAGAAGCCCGGCGACCAGCCGCGATCGTCTGGAGTGGTTTCGCGTGCTGGCGGAGTAGGAGTGACTGTCACCGTGACCTCTACTTCTGTATCGGATAGCTCAACTGGAAGCTGCAGCGTTAATACGCCGTCGGTTCCAACGTGCGATCGCACCGTAATGCTGGTCATACATCCTCCTAAACAAACTCGCCTTGGGCAACCAAAATTACATTTCCACCCACCGACACCTCTATAATGTCAGCTTGCTTTTGTGCCTTCAGCAGCAGCAGCGATGGTCTACCAATTTCGTAGCCCTGCTCGACGCGCACATCCACTAAGGCAGATTCAAGATAGTTGTGCTGTGCGAGGTAGCCTGCAAAGCAGCCGTTCGCGCTTCCGGTCGCAGGGTCTTCGGCAATGCCAAGTAGGGGCGCAAACATGCGGGCGCTGAAGTGGTTTGCAGGGTTGCGAGTTTCGGGGCAAAAGACAAAAACCTCCTTTGCCTGAAGGGATTCGACCACTTCGGCGAGGCGATCGACGTTCACCTTAATCCGCTTCAATGTCGCCAGCGTTTTCAGCGGCACAATCAGAAATGGGACTCCGGTGGAGACCTCCTGAATCGGAAAGCGTGAATCAATGTCGGCGATATCGAGATTGAGAACGGGCGCGATCGTCGCTGCCGTAACCACGTCGCCAAATATCGGGGGCCTCTGCTTCATCGTTAGAATGTCCGGGCGGCGATCGCGGTACGTGATTGCAACGGGAATTTGTCCAACTTTGAGGTTGAGGACGATCGTTTCCACGGGCTGCTGAATGATGGCGTGTTGCAGAATGAACGCTGTTCCCAGCGTTGGATGTCCGGCAAAGGGAAGTTCTTTCGCGGGCGTAAAAATCCGCACGTCGTAGCCACCGTCTCGCTCCTGCGAGGACAAAATGAAGGTCGTCTCTGAGTAGTTCATTTCCTTGGCGATCTGCTGCATTTCCTCGGTGGAAAGCGCTGCCGCTTCGGTGAACACTGCAAGCTGATTGCCTGCATATTTCTTCTCAGCAAATACGTCTACGATGTAGAACTTTAGAGGCATAGATGCAGCAAACTCGACGTGGAACAGCTTAGCGGCTACATGGTATCGGGATCAATGTCAAGCTGCCGCAACCGCTCTGCGAGTCGATCGGCTCGTTGACGTTCCTGCTCGGCGCGCTGACTCTCTTGCTCGGCTCGTTGACGTTCCTGCTCGGCTCGCTGACTCTCTTGCTCGGCTCGTTCGTCGCCGCTCAGAAGCAAATGACCCTGATTATCCCACCAGCGCAGCCACGGCAGTTCAGAGTTGACAAACCGTCCTTGCCAGATACC
>NZ_JACJPG010000544.1 GCF_014695955.1 Leptolyngbya sp. FACHB-36
CCATCTTCCAACCCTGCTGGAATGCCTTTGGGATACGTTGTGGCAATTAAGTCTTGCAAGCGCTGAATTCGATTGTCTGGGCTGGGATGGCTGCTGAAGAACTCAGGCGGCTGTCCATCGCGTCGCGCCGACCCTAGCACTTTCATCAACTCCACAATGCCTTCCGGGTCGTAGCCTGCTTCGGTCATGAACCGTAAACCGAGGCGATCGCTTTCTAATTCGTCCTCACGTCCGTAGCGCAAACCCACGAGCTGATTCACCGCCTGCGCCAGCACAGCCGCCTGCTGTCCTCCAGCCTGCCCGTCGCTCGATGCCACTCCTACCGCCGTCACCAGCGCCTGCCCAAGCTGCTGCTTCGCCAAATGCTCTGCGCCGTGCCGCCCAATCACGTGCGCCACTTCGTGCCCCAATACTCCCGCTAGCTGCGCCTCAGAGGTCAATCGCTTCAGCAGTGCCGCTGTGATGAACACCTGCCCACCGGGAAGCGCAAAGGCGTTTATGGTTTGCGGATCGCGCAGCAGGTGAAACTCAAACGGATAGGGTGACTTTGCCGCGACTGACTGACGGATAATCCGCTCCCCGACGCGATCGAGGTACTGCTGCAAGCCGTTGTCGGGATACAGTCCGCCGTGCTGCTGTGCCATTCTGCCTCGCGCCTGCAACCCCAAGGTCACTTCCTGCTGGGCAGAGAGCTGCACCCGCTGATTTTCTCCGGTAATCGGATTGTAGACACTGCTGCTGCAATAGCTGACAACGCCAAACAGCATCATGACCAATGCAATTCCCAACCGAACTAAACTTCTCACGACGTGGACCTCAGCAGGCTCTCTAATCAAAGGATACTGGAGACGATCGATTTCAGGGCAGAAGATCAAAGCAGAAGAATCGGGAGTAGACAGCCAAGCATGAATTCAGAATTCAAAATGGTATAAGGGCTGAAAGCTGGTAGGGTTTAATCAGCCGTTGAGAGCTATTAAGAGGGCGTGAACCGAAGATGCGGATTCTGTTTGTTGCAGCAGAGGCGGCTCCGATCGCCAAAGTCGGCGGAATGGGCGATGTGGTCGGGGCGCTGCCTAAAGTGCTGCGCCAGCTAGGGCACGATGTGCGAATTTTTATGCCGTACTACGGCTTCCTGCCCGACAAAATGAAAGTTCCCTCCGAACCCGTTTGGCAGGGGAACGCGATGTTCCAGAGCTTCTCGGTTTACGAAGCCGTTTTACCCGGAACAGATGTGCCGCTTTACCTGTTCGGGCATCCGGCGTTTTTGCCTCGCCGCATTTATTCTGGCGACGACGAAGACTGGCGCTTCACGCTGTTTGCCAATGGAGCTGCAGAGTTTGCCTGGAACTACTGGAAGCCAGAGATCATTCACTGTCACGACTGGCACACAGGCATGATTCCAGTGTGGATGCATCAATCGCCGGATATTTCTACCATATTCACGATTCACAACCTGGCGTATCAGGGTCCGTGGCGCTGGAAACTAGAGCAAATGACGTGGTGTCCGTGGTACATGCAGGGACACAACACGATGGCAGCCGCCGTCCAGTTTGCCGATCGCGTGAACACCGTCTCTCCCACATACGCGCAGCAAATTCAGACGCCTGCCTATGGCGAAGGGTTGGAAGGCTTGCTGTCCTTCATCAGCGGTAAACTGTCCGGCATTGTCAACGGCATTGACACCGAGGTGTACGACCCATCCAACGACAAGCGCATTACTGAAACCTTTACGGCTGACGCTTTAGAAGACCGCGCGGCAAACAAAATTTCGCTGCAAGAAGAAGTCGGGCTAGAAGTGAACTCGGCGGCGTTTCTGATCGGCATGGTGACACGACTGGTGGAGCAGAAGGGGCTGGACCTAGTGCTGCAAATTCTGGAGCGGTTCATGTCGTACACGGACGCGCAGTTTGTGCTGCTGGGGACGGGCGATCGCTACTACGAAACCCAGATGTGGCAGATTGCGTCGCGCTATCCCGGTCGCATGTCCGTGTATCTGCTGTATAACGATGCCCTTTCTCGCCGCATCTACGCGGGCAGTGATGCCTTTTTGATGCCTTCTCGGTTTGAGCCGTGCGGTATTAGCCAATTGATGGCGCTGCGCTACGGCTCGGTGCCGATCGTTCGGCGGACGGGTGGCTTGGTGGATACCGTTACGCACCACGACCCAACGAACCACGCAGGCACGGGCTACTGCTTCGATCGCTACGAGCCGCTGGACCTGTACACCTGTCTGGTGCGGGCGTGGGAAGGGTTCCGCTACAAACCACAGTGGCACGAACTGCAACAGCGCGGCATGAGCCAGAACTTTAGCTGGGACAAGTCGGCAATTGAGTACGATCGGCTGTACCGCGAGACGCGGGGACTGCCCCTAGAAGACCCAGAACCCGCCAAGCAGGCGGAACTAGTCTCTTAGACTCTGCTCCCTGGTCTTGCCAGGGAGACTTCATTTTTTGCGTAGAAACTAGAGCGTATGCTAATTCCTGTTCTCTCGACGTTGAGTGCGGGGCTGCTGCTGGCAACAACGCTGGTAAACAGTCCTGCGATCGCACCTGCCATCCCAGCGCAGCTTCAGTCGGCTCCGATGCAGCTTGCCCAGAAGGGTGCGCGAGTCCGCCGAATCGCATTTGCGGCTGGCAAGGACTCGGCAACCGTAACAGATTCGATCGTGCTCGGCAGCCGAGATATCTGGGTGCTGAACGCTCGGCAGGGACAGCGGATGCAGGTCAAAATTACGTCGCTGGAACAGAACGCTGTGTTTGAGGTGGTGGCTCCGAAGCAGGGCGTCAATCGCCGCGTACTGCAACGAGAAACC
Organism: Leptolyngbya sp. FACHB-36; assembly: GCF_014695955.1. GTDB lineage: Bacteria > Cyanobacteriota > Cyanobacteriia > Leptolyngbyales > Leptolyngbyaceae > FACHB-36. The sequence continues at coordinate 2,813 of NZ_JACJPG010000544.1, forward strand.
ACCCTCTGGACAAGAACCCTACCGCAAACCGGAGACTACCAACTCGTTGTTGGCTCCACTCGCGGCAACGCGACCTACACAATCCAAGTCAGCATTCGGTCACCCGATTGAGCAGGTGGATCACGTATGATGACGAAACTTAGGGTTACAGCGCACGATTCAGAATGAACGAGGATTCAACGACTACATCGATGCCATCTACCGCCAGCGTCGCCCCGATCGAGGGTGCAGCTCACTTGTTTCAGTGGAGCTGGAAGGGAAAGCCCGTTACGGCAGTGTACGAAATAACAGGAGTAGGAAAGCCAATTTTGCTGCTGCCTGCCTTTGGCAACGTCTCTACCCGAACGGAGATGCAGGGCTTAACCGATCGACTGGCAGAGAAATATCAAGTGGTGACACTAGATTGGGTTGGCTTTGGCGACTCTACCCGCCCCCCGTTTGACTACACGCCAACGCTATACCACGCGTTTTTGAGGGAGTTTGTGCAGCGCGTGTTTCGCGAACCTGTAGTAGTCATTGCTGCCGGACACGCGGCTGGATATGTTATGCAGATGGCAGCAGGAGCGCAGCAGGGCATGCCCGTGCCGTGGTCGTGGGTGGTGCTAGTGGCTCCAACGTGGCGCGGACCGCTGCCAACGGCTCTGGGAGAGCACCGCTGGGCATACAAGCTGCTGAGATCGATTGTTCGGACGCCAATTTTGGGGCAGTTTGTGTATTGGCTCAGCGCAACGCTGCTGGTGCTGCGGTTGAGGTACGGTCGGCATGTGTTTGTCGATCGACGCAACATCACCCGCGAGATGATGCGGCGCAAGTGGCGCGCAACGCGACGACGCGGTGCCCGGTTTGCCTCAGCGGCGTTTGTCACAGGTGCGCTGGACCCGATTCTGCGACGGGAGGACTGGGTAAGCTGGTTTCAACCACTTCCCGTTCCGGCGCTGATGGTGATTGGCGATCAGATGCCGCCAAAATTTCGCGTGGAGCTTGAAATTTTGGCGCATTTCTCCAGCGTCCAAGTCTATCGAATGCCCGGAGCGCTGGGGCTACACGAGGAGTATCCAGACAAACTGGCAGACGGAATTGTGCCGTTTTTGGACAAATACTTGTCCTAGTGCTTTGTCAATTGTCAATTTTAGGGTCGCCAATTTCTAAGCGCTTCCCAAGACCTCCGAGGTTTGCAAAACCTCGGAGGTCTAAAATCTCGGCTATCACTCTAAATCTGAGTGCTGACGCTGTACTAGCTTAGGACTTGCGCAAACCTCCGAGGTTTTGCTTACGGAGGACTAACGTAGGCGGAATCGAGCTACTGCAATTCCGTAGCTTGCTTCTCGCGCAGCGAGTATTCCGAATTCCGAATTCCGAATTCCGAATTGGTCTTACGAAGCGCTAAGACGCCCGTAGCGAAACCTTAAGGCTGTGGCAGAACTCCTCGATCGATCGCAATCCCTGCTGCGGTGTTCCGTCTGCCAAGCGCTTGACAAAGGCGCTACCGACGATCGCGGCATCTGCGCCCCACTCCATTACCTGCCGCGCGTGCTCCGGTTGAGAAATGCCGAAGCCAACGCCGATCGGCTTGTCGGTGACGGTGCGGAGGTCTAGCAGCAGTTCTTTCACTCGCGACTGCACCTGCGTCCGAATTCCGGTAACGCCCGTGGTGCTAACGAGGTAGATGAAGCCTTGAGACTGCTGGGCGATCGCGAGAATGCGCTCCTTGGGACTGGTGGGTGCAATCAGCAGTGTCACTTCGATCCCGGCGGTTGCGGCTGGACGTAACAGGCTCTCGGCTTCTTCCAGCGGCAAATCCGGCACGACCACGCCGCGCACACCCGCATCCGCTGCCTGCTGCAAAAATCGCTCAATGCCCCGATTCAAAATGGGGTTGTAGTAGGTGAACAGAATGATGGGCGATCGCAGCGTTGGGCTGACCTGCTGCACCATCTCCAGCACGGCATCCAATCGCGTTCCCCGCTCGAGTGCTCGCGTTGCGGCAGCTTGAATCACCGGACCATCTGCTAGCGGGTCTGAGTACGGTACACCCAGTTCAATCAGGTCGGCTCCGCTGCGATCGAGCACGCGCAAGGCTTCGGCAGTGGTTTGCAAGTCCGGGTCGCCAGCGGTGATGAAGGGAATCAGGGCGCACTGGGCGCGATCGCGAAGTTGCTCAAAGCGTTGGGAAACAGAGGTCATTCTGGATTCTGAGATGGGAACAGAGGACGGAAACCGAAGACAGTCTCGCTAAGACTCTCATTGTCCCATTTCTTGACGAACTACTTGAACACGCTGCCTGTGATTTCCTGAGCAGCCAATCTGCCGTTTTACTGGGAACTCCACAGAGAACACTACAATTCAAGTACTGCGGTGGAGCAACCGACGCCAATGCCCGAAACGAACCCAAATGCAGCACAGCAACCGATGGCTGCACTCAATCTCTATGAGGCTGATTTCTATGCGTGGACGCAGGAGCAAACAAAGCTTCTCCGCAACCAGCAGTGGAGCCAGGTTGATCTGCCAAATCTAATCGAGGAGATTGAATCGTTGGGTAAACAGCAGCGTCAAGAACTCCGCAGCCGCTTAAGTGTGCTAGTTGGACACTTGCTGAAATGGAAACATCTATCCCAAGGTGAAAGCCGTAGTTGGCTGGCAACGATTCGCATTCAACGCTTGGATATTGCTGAACTCCTTGAAGACAATCCCAGCTTAAAGCCCTACCTTGAAGAAGCCCTCCGTAAAGCGTACGTAAGAGGGGTCGAACTGGCTATTGCAGAAACCAATTTACCGAGCCGTACTTTCCCACCAGATTGCGCTTACCGTTTAGCAGAGGTTTTGGACGATCGTTTCTATCCAGGTGAATCCAGCGAGTTAGTAGAACCAAATTTATAAGCATCTTTAAGACGATGCAGCATCGGATTGAGGAATTACTTCGGCTTAGCCGCCTGGTTTTCCTGCTCGATTTCGGCTTGCAGCTGCGCCAATTCCTCTGGGGTCAGTTCCTCTAGCCGTTTTTGTAGCACAGCGTCGGCATAGTCCTTAAGCTGCTGGTTATAGGTCATCGTTTGGGTGACGGCTCGAAGCGCATAGGTCAGCACCCAACCAACCAGCCCACCCACCAGAAGCACCTGCGACCAAATCCCTGCCGAGGTGCTGTCCAACCCCAAAACCTGGAACGCGACGTAAAGCAGACCACCCGCTGCAAACACACCGATCCCAATCCCAATTACGTCAATTCGTCGCATAACATTCGGACCTGAGTTGAACGCCACTCGTGGCAAGAACTAACGACTCACAGATCCCTAGCTTGGAATCTCGCGACGCTTGGGGCGAAAATTCAACAGCGGAGCCAAGAGCAGCATTCCTGGAAAGAACATGAACACCATGAAGTACATGAAGCCGCGCTCGAAAGAACTGGCAACGTACCACCGAGCCTGTAAGTAGAAAAACAGAGCCCCTGGAACGGCGACTAAATACGCACCCGCCAGAACCAGATAGAGAAGCGCAACAGTGATATCCATAACGTAGCGGCTCACGTCCACGAAACTTCACATATTCTACCGCTTGAACGGTGCGTCGTTGTGGTTTCTGGCAGATCGATCGATTGAAATCGCTCTAACGTTGCATAAGTTCTGCATTAATGGTGGAATAGAAGTCTACCGATCGGGGGCATGGCGGAATGGCAGACGCTACGGACTTGATCGATTGAGCACCTGAGCCGAAATGCTCAGCGTGAATGGAGTCAAATTCGGCGAACGCTTTCACCTGCCAACGCCGAGCTAAGTTCCAACTGGGTGTAACAAACCGGGTTGGAAAAAGTGTAGAGACTAGACGGCTCCTGCCTGACTAGCGACAACCGCGCCAAAAGGCAAAGGCATAGTCCAGACTACAAACATAT
>NZ_JACJPG010000545.1 GCF_014695955.1 Leptolyngbya sp. FACHB-36
CTTAGTGGAAGTAGAGATAGATGTTTAGCCGTTAGCTTGAGGACCGCTGTCTCCACCTACGGGTGCCATGATGATTAAGGTTCCTTCCGCTGTCTGTTCAAACTGCAATTCCCAATCGTTCTGGCATTGGTAGAACTGCTCATCTGTCAGTTGAACCGCATCCAAATTGAGCGTAGTTAAGACAGTCATGGTTCTCAATCTAAAGTTGGTGGAGTTCGGCAGATCTCAAAGTAGCTTTTCCATAAAGACTGTACATGGACCATCGTTGTAGCGCTCGATCGAATAGAAGCCAAGCTTCTTATATAACCTGATAGCAGCCGCTTGTTTTTGCGCATCTGCTGTATCCAGTCGAATCGTTTGGTAATCGGCTGTTCTTGCAAAATCCAGAAGCATCTCAGCCATTTTTAGTCCTAGTCCCTGTCCGCGATAGGCTGGAAGAAACCACATTCGCTTCAGCTCACAGATCTGATTGCTCAACCGTCGAACTGCGCCGCTACCCACGACACGATCGCTATCCATAAGAACTAGAAACGTGCCCTTATTATTAAAATAGTACTCCTGAACGTTATCAATATCTGACATCGAATCGTATTGGCGAATCAATGCCTCTGACGCCTGAAAGATCTCTTGGCATGCTGTAATCAAAACTTGCTTGACTTCCTTGGCTTGGTGAGGCTGCATTGGCTTGATTTCAAGCATTCTTCACTCATGAATACACGCTTCAAGCAGTCCTTCAATTCCATCGACTGGAACGATGCGAGTATTCAGTTGATCAGCCAACTCTGCTACCGTCATGTCGTCCAAAAACTTTGGCTCATCATGCTTTAGCATCACCGAGGGCAGCAGTACCCCGTCGCCCAGATCCCGATTTTGCAGCACGTGCAGAATATCCTGCCCAGTGAGTAGCCCCGTCACGGTCATGGCTTGCCCCCAGTAGTCACTGCACAGCGCCACCATCTCTACTTCCAGTCCTGCCACCTGATTGAGTCGCTGCACGATCGGTTGAAACGCTAGTTCTACGGCATTCCCTACCACCCAAACAAACCGTCGCGTTCCGCTACGCTGCTGCGGTAGTTTTTTCGCCGCTGTCTCAAACTGCTTCAGAAACTGCCGAATTGATCCCACCCCGTTTCCAATCTGGGGATACTCCTCGTAGTGCGATTCCGGCGGTAGCTCTTGTCCTGCAAGTAGAAACCACTCATCCGCTAGCCACGCGAACGTCGAGCCGAACTGCTGCCGAAACTTCGCCTGAAGCGCTTGCACCTGAGCGATCGTCTCCTGCGCCTTCTCACGGGTCACGGGCACTAACTCATCCTCAGACGGACGAAACCGCGTCAAGCCAACAGGCACCACAGCCACCGACGCGACAGCGGGAATCTCGTCCTGGTGAAACTGAGCCAGATCTAACAGAGTGCGCGTCAGGTGCTCTGCGTCATTAATGCCAGGACATACGACTACCTGAGCATGGATCTGGAGGCGGCGTTCCTGAAACCAGCGCAACTGATTTAGCAGCAGACCGGCACGAGGGTTTTTCAGCAGGCGCGATCGTACCTCTGGCTCGGTCGCATGGACCGAAACATACAGCGGCGAGAGGCGCATCTGCTCGATCCGGTCCCACTCGCGCTGGGTCAAATTTGTCAGGGTTAAATAGCTGCCGTAGAGAAAGCTGAGGCGGTAGTCGTCGTCTTTGAAGTAAAGGCTTTGGCGCTTTCCAGGTGGCTGCTGGTCAATAAAGCAAAACGGACAGCGATTGTTGCACTGGATCAAGGCATCGAACAGCGCTGTCTCAAACTCCAGCCCTAAATCTTCGCCGTAGTCTTTTTCAATCTCGATGTGATGGCTGTTGCCTTTAGCATCCAGCACCTCCAATTCCAGCACCTCATCGGCGCAGAAAAATCGGTAGTCAATCAG
>NZ_JACJPG010000546.1 GCF_014695955.1 Leptolyngbya sp. FACHB-36
CCGGACTTGTCTTGCCTGTAGGTCAAGCCAGCCACCAAAGAAATCCAGCAGATCTCCAGCATGCGGTGGAGTGAGCCGAATCGCCAGCGCGTTGATTGTGAAATCGCGACGGTAGAGGTCTTGGCGAATGGAACTTGCCTCGACTTCTGGATTCGCCGCAGGGTAGGGATAGAACTCAGTGCGAGCCGTAGCAATGTCTACCCAGAGAGATTTGAATACAGGATCGTTGTGCCACAGTAGCGCCGCCGTCTGGAACTTGCCGTGTACGTCCAAGCGTGCTCCAGGGTATTGCGTTTGCAGCGATCGCGCGAGTTCTACGCCTGCACCAACATCTGCCGATCGATGAAATCCATCCACGACCAGATCGATGTCCTGAAGCAGCAATGGCTCTGCCTGACTGGACAGGTTTAATACTAAATCCCGCACTGCTCCACCCACTAGGTAGAGGTGCCATCCCCGTTCTTCCGCCTGCTGTGCGGCCTGTGTTAACACCGTCCACAGTTTTGGTGTGAGGCGCTGCTGTAGAGCCGTCAGCAAGAAATGGGGAGCGGGAAGTTGAGTGTTGAATGGTGTTCGCGAAGCGTTTCTGGAGGAACTACTTTGAATGTCCACTCCGCTTTTCATTTCCCTTCGATGTAGCTGCCGCAGCACATCCGTTCGCGTCACAATGCCCACCAGTTCACCGTTATCTACCACGGGTAGGCGACCAATGTCATACGTCACCATTAAGGATTCGATATCGGGTAGCACTGTGTCGGGTGTAATGGTCTTTAAATTCGTGGTCATGTAGCCTTTGACTGGCGCGTGACTAAAGCCGTGGTGCAGAGCAATGTCGAGGTCGCGGCGAGAGATGACCCCAACGATCTGCCCCTGAGTATCTACTACAGAGAGGCCAGAGTGCCCATAGCGCAGCAAAATCCGCTGTGCCTCGTCGATCGTCGTTTCCGGTCGAATCGTGCGAACAGGCGAGGACATTAAGTCTCTGGCGATCGGTGGGTGGGGCAGTTGTGCCTTCAGTTGCGCGACTAGCTGAGGCAGCGTCTCTGGCGAGGGGTTGCGCAAATTAGCCGCTGCTGCACGGGGATGTCCACCGCCGCCCAGCGGTTTGAGAAGGGTATTCAAATCGGTGCCGTCGAGGCGCGATCGTCCAATCACCGTCAGCCAGGTTTCCGCATCCTCACCACCTGCCCGCGAATACTGCGCCGCCAGCAGCAGCGCATCGATTTCGGTTAACTCGATCAATCGACCCGCCACGCTCGACAGTCCTGGCACAAATTCATCCAGCTTCAGCAGAACCCAGGCGATCGCTTGTCCCTGCACCGTTTCGGTTTGCAGAGTATCTAACGCCACGGTGAGGAGATCCTGCAGCTGCGGCGACAGTCCAGGGTCTACGTACTCGGCGATCGCCCGCAGGTTTGCACCATGCTCCATCAGCCACGCTAGCGCTGCGGCATCTCGCGCGGTGGCATGGTCAAAGGTCAGTGATCCCGTATCAACATGAATTCCCAGCGCCATCACGGTTGCTTCGATCGACGTGGGCGTTAGCGACTGCGCCCGAAGCTGCTCCACGATCAGCGTCGTCGTGGCACCGACTGCTTCCAGATGCATTTCTGCCGCCGGAATGTCAGAATTCCCGTCTAAATGGTGGTCGTAAATCGCAATCTCTACGTCTGGCAAATCCAGCCACTCGGCAACTTTGCCCAGCCGATCGCGCCGCTGTGCGTCTACAACTACCAGGAAGCGAATTTGCTCCGGATTTACCGATCGACGCTCGATCAGCGCGTACTCATCGCGATGCAGCGCTAAAAAATCTCGCACGGTTGGATGGGCACCACCCGACAGCACAATGCGCGCCCCCGGTCGCAGCCGCGTCATGCCAATGGCAGCTCCCAAGGTGTCAAAGTCAGCAGTGGTGTGGCAGAGGATAAGGTCCATGCGGTGGGGAGTGAGCAGAGAGCAAACGTGGGAAAGTGAGGGATAACGGGTAAGTCAGCGCGGGCGATCGAAGTAATTAACAGCGAATGGCTAATCACGACTCCTCACTCCCTGGCTCCTTACTATCCATTGGTATCAATTTTCTGATAGCGTACTACTCATGGGCTGACTGATGCCGTCTCAGCGGTCCTTGGTTGCTTTAGATTGATGCCGTAGCGGGAGAAAGGTAATGTTTACGATTCTGTTCCAGATTGCGCTGGCTGCTCTGGTGATTTTGTCGTTCGTGATGGTGGTGGGTGCGCCTGTAGCGCTGGCAACGCCTCAAAACTGGGACCAGTCGAAGCGGCTTGTGCTGCTGGGGTCTGGCGTTTGGGCGGTGCTGGTAATCTTGGTGGGTGTGTTAAACTACCTGGTTATTTAATCCAGTTCAGCGGGGCTGAACTCAGCAATAAGAATCTTGAATTAAGATCATCGTAAACCCCATCAGCCGAATCTGCGCTGTCAACGCTTCTAAGCTGATGGGGATGTTCGCTACCTACAAACAGAATGGCGGTTTTTGAAGGAACGTTTACCCAAACTGATCGACTGCGATTTGCGATCGTTATTGGGCGATTCAATGATTTAGTGACGAGCAAGCTGCTGGAAGGCTGTCAGGACTGCCTCAAGCGACACGGAGTGAATGTAGACCCAAATGGAACGCAGGTAGATTATGCCTGGGTTCCGGGCAGCTTTGAGGTGCCAATGGTGGCGCGGCAGTTGGCGCTGACAAATCGCTACGACGCGATCATCTGCTTGGGTGCGGTGATTCGTGGACAAACGCCCCACTTTGACTACGTTGCGGCTGAAGTTTCTAAAGGCATCGCCGCGGCAAGCTTCCAAACTGGGGTTCCAGTCATCTTTGGTATTGTCACCACTGACACCATGCAGCAGGCGCTAGAGCGAGCGGGCATTAAGAGTAATCTGGGCTGGAACTACGCCATGAGCGCGTTGGAAATGGCAAGCTTGATGCCCCAGGTCAAAGGAACCTACGACACCCATGCGGGTGCAACGCCGACGCTGCAAGCTTCCTTGAGAAGTGCAGTGGCACCGGATGGTTCACTAGAGCAAGCCACTTGAGTGTGATTCAGTGACGGCTCCTTCAGGTGTCACTTGATCAGGAGTTTCTGCTAAGTCTTTCAGATTCAACGGTATTTTTACAATCTCCAAACTTAAAATCCCCGACTTCGTTTAAAAAGCCGGGGATCAATATATTCGCGATCGCGTGCAACTACAAACCGCTAATTTTGCTCGCGGTAGTTTGCATCGACCCAGCAGCGAGGTAAGCTCTCGCCTGAAGGAAACGCTAAATTTGCTTTTTCAAGCTTCACAGGGTCCTGCTCTTCTTGTCCTTCCTGACTTTGGCTAGGTACGGCTGATTGAGTTGGGTCCGACAGCGCTTGTACGTCTAAAATTTCGATGAGTTCGCCCGTTTGCTTGTCTTGTAGCAGCATAATCAATTACTCACATATCGTTAGTAAGGCACTATTCGTGCACCATTCGCTACTAGCGTGCTATTTTTATCTGCTGAAATCCTCTATCTCAGGATGCACCTAGCAGCCGCCAGCATTCCTGCGCGATCGCCCAATCTTCCTGAGTGTGAACCACGACCACGCGCACGATCGAATCCGGAGTAGCAATGTCTTGATCGACGGGAGATTGACGGTTTTTCTCGTGGTCCAGCTTCAGTCCCAGAAACTCGAAGGCTTGACAGGTCAACTCCCGCACCGTAGCCTGATTTTCCCCAACGCCCGCTGTAAACACCAGCGCATCCAGTCCGCCCAGCGTTGCCAGCATCCCGCCAATATTGAAGCGCAAGCGGTGGACGTACACATCAAACGCGAGTTGGGCACGATCGTTCCCTTCAGCAATGGCGTGGGTAATCTGCCGCATATCTCCAGAAATGCCAGACACTCCCTTTAGTCCAGATTCTTTGTTGAGCAATTTGTCTAAGCGGTCAGCGGTGTGTCCCTGCCGCAGCAAATAAATTAAAATTCCTGGATCGACCGCACCGGAGCGACTGCCCATCATCAAGCCATCCAACGGGGTGAAACCCATTGTTGTATCAACGCTGCGTCCACGATCGATCGCGGCGAGTGAGCAACCGTTTCCCAAGTGGCAGGTGATCAACTTTAGCGTGCTCAGGTCGCGCCCGAGGATGTGGGCAGTGCGTTGGGCGCAGTATTGGTGACTGATGCCGTGAAAGCCATAGCGTCGGATGCCCTGCTCTAACCAGTCATAGGGACCGGGATAAGTGCTGGCAGCCGTCGGCAGTTGAGCATGAAAGGCAGTATCGAACACGGCAACTTGAGGGACATCGGGCAGGATTTTTTCGATCGCCTCAATGCCTTCCAAATTGGCGGGATTGTGGGCAGGAGCAAGGTCCGCTAGGCGAGCGATCGTCTGCTTCACGTCTGGTGTAATGACAACACTGGCGCTATAGTCTTGTCCCCCATGCACCACGCGATGTCCTACAGCCTGAATGTCGGATGGCTGCTGAATTACCTGAGTTTTGCCTTGCCAAAGCGTTTCCAGCAGATGGATCATGACCTGGGAGCGATCAGTGGCTGGAATCTCTTCGTGCAGATTGCCCGCTGCGGTTTTGATTTTTAGCTCTGCGACATCCGCCTGATGGCTCCAATCGACGCTGGCTTCCCACAGTGGCTCGGACGCTTCCGCTGCTGTACCGTCCAGCGCATACAGCGCACTTTTCTGGCTACTCGATCCCGCATTCAACACCAGGATTTTCATGCTGTACCCTGAGATTGCCGCTTGCATTGTGAACAGAAATTAGATTCCACTCCACCCTCGCAAGAGAGAATTACCGCGCGTTCCTAGTGCAGACGCCCCACAAGTACCGATAAGCTTTAAAGGTCGCAATGAGTCTTGAACGTTGACTGGCACTCCTTCCAAACTCGCCACACTGTCGCTGTCGCAGCTAGAGCACTGGATAACCCACACCAAAACACAGGTGCAGATTGGACGGCTTCCCAACTATATTCCCCTCCTGGCAACGGCTGATCCTCAGTGGTTAGCGCTTCAGGTGCAGACGATCGAGGGCAATGACTACGCCGTGGGGGACGCTGCCCAACCATTTGCGCTGATGAGCGTTGTCAAGCCGTTTCTGCTGCTATTTCTGCTGCACCAGCTAGGGCACGAGGCTGTCTTTGCGCGAGTGGGCATCGACCCCTCTGAGCAGCCGTTTCACTCGCTGGCGCAGCTCAAGTCGGATCAAGGCTTTCCCCGCAATCCCATGATCAACAGCGGCGCGATCGCGCTGACCGCGCTGCTGCCGGGTCAATCTGGGGCAGAGCGGTGTGAAACCCTACGGCGCTGGCTGAACCAGCAGTCGGGCGCTCAACTCGTGCTAGATGCGCCAATGCTGGCGTCGGTGCGATCGCTGAACAACGAAGCCAATCGAGCCATTGCTACCTATTTGGTGCAGTCAGGCTACCTGGACTCGGTGGAAACGGCGATCGACACCTACAATCACATTTGCTGTTTGTCAGGCACCGTTGGTGACCTCGTCCGTTTGGGGATGCTGCTGGCAACGTCAGCCAGCCCACACTCGCGCACCATCAACGCGCTAATGCTGACCTGCGGACTGTATGAAGCCTCTGGACGCTTCGCGGTGCGAATCGGCTTGCCCTGCAAGTCAGGTGTGAGTGGGGCACTCTTGGCGGTAGTGCCCGGAGCGGGCGCGATCGCCTGCTACAGCCCGACTCTCGACACAACGGGTAATTCGATTGCTGGGCTGTATGTGGTAGAGCAGATGGCGCGATCGCTCAATCTCAGCGTATTCAGCTCCTAAACTCATCCAGGATTTGCGCTGGTAAATGCTCAGGGCTTACCTGAACAATCAACAGTGAAAAATATGGCAGCGTCAAGTCTGGTTTCGTCTGCAACTCTCGATGAATCACTTGGTTGGGATGAGTTGCCCACTCCACTACGTAGCTGCGCTCTAATAGCTGATGCCGCTGCAAAATCGTCCACACTTGGCGATACACCGAACTCACCTTCATCAGCACAACAACATCTGCCGCTGCCAGGGTGGTTTCTAAGTCTGCAACCTTGTAGAGAGCTGGCAGAACCACTAAGCGCTGCTGCCGCAGTGTTAGGGGCAGTCCCAGTGCCGCCGCCGCCGCTAGCGGCGAGCAGACTCCGGGGATGGCGTCGATCGTCACTTCTGGGTGCGCCTGCTGCAACGTTTGCGCCAGATACGTGAAGGTGCTGTAAAAGCTAACGTCGCCCTCCGACACAAACACGACGTCG
>NZ_JACJPG010000547.1 GCF_014695955.1 Leptolyngbya sp. FACHB-36
AGCCCTACCACGTGTGGAACCGGACGCGGTGTGTAGCCTACAAGTGATTGTCCTTTGTATGCCAGTGAAGTGCTTGCCCCTGAATCCAGCATCACTGCGTCTCGAAATCCGGCTTTTGCTAGAGCAATTCCTAAATCGACGGAGCCGATCGGCTCGACTGAAACGCCAATTTTGGGTTTTCCTGCTCGATCAATGCCCCAAAATGCCCGATGCCGCAGTTCATTGACGCTGTACAGGCGACCAAAGCGCTCCAACGGTTGCGGCTGCCCATTCTCCACTAGCCATCCCGCTGCCACAAACGCATCAGTGACATCGGGCATTTCTGCCTGAAGCCCTTCTAATGCATTGTGCGTTTTGTGGTTAAACGGAACGAACCGAACGTGATTTTCGCCGATTAGAACCAGCGGACGAGCCTCCAGGAAAGGGATTTCGCCGCGCTTGCCAGGAATAAAGTTCCCGTGGCTTTGGCTCAAGATAGGTCCCAACATCGCGTTTGAGTCAAGAAACTCCAGGTTAAAAAAGCCACCGTCCACCGCGGCGATCGCCGTTGTCCCCGCCAGAATCTCTGGCACTTGAGCACGGGTTTTGGCATGAATCGTAGTCGGTTTTCCGCCGGAGATGAACACGAATGGTGTGCCATCGATCGTCGCGTCAAATCTGCGAATTGGCGCAGCAAAGTCGAATCCTGGATTCCAAGACGGTAATGTTGGACCACCGGAGGCAACGTCAAGCATTTCCTCCAGCCGCGACTGCCCAATCCGCCCAATGGCAAGCAAGCTTTTGGACTGACCCGCTAGCTGCTCTTCCTCATCGTTCATGGTTAGCGCGGCGAGGTAGCCTGCGGCTTCAACAGCATTCGTAGCGCTAGCGTCGTATTTGCCTTCCGGGTACGTGAAGTAGCGAATGGGCATCCCCAACTGCTGCTCCAAAATTCGCTTTGACTCTTGAGTTTCAGTTTGAAGCTGGCGATCGGACAGTCCTGACATCACCTTATGGGTAATGCTGTGGGAAGCGATTGTCACTAATGGATCGGCAGCCATCTCCCGCAGTTGCGCCCACGTCAGGCTCGATCGTCCCAGCTTCTTGTCAACTTTCGCTGTGTAGATCGAGAAAACCGCTGGGTAGTTGTACTTTTTAAGAAGCGGGTAGACGTGGGTGTAATGCCCTTCGTAGCCGTCGTCAAACGTCAGCAGAATTGGCTTTTCTGGCAGCGGTAAGCCCGTCCGTAGATGGGTCACGAGCTGGTCCATGCTGATGGGCGTTAGTCCCTTCTGGCGAATCATCTCCAGATGGCGCTCAAACTCCTCAGGCGTTACATCAAAGAACACCTGCTTCTCCGGCAGAATGTCGTGGTACATCATCACGGGCACTTTTGCCTGCCGTGCCTGTGCATTGATTTGTGGAAACGGGCTGGGATTGAGGTAGGCAAGCACCTGTGGCGCTACACTGCTCAGCAGTGCGCCCACACCCACAGCAGGCTGCTCCACCCAATTGGCGGTTCGTGACAGGCTGCTAACGAACTGAGTAACGTCAGAAGACCGAGCGGATGAAACCGCTGAGCACTCCGGTTGAACTGGAAGGGATGGATCGCTGGGTTCCGGCGCGAACGGACTTTGTGCCCATGCCCACGGTACTGCAAGAGTTGAGACTGGCAGAAGCGCGGCAACTAACGAGGTAAGTAGGGAGACGCATTGCTGAGGGCGATCGATCAAACGTCGGGAACGGGTAGTACGCTTCCGCAGCATAGGCATAGGTTCTGAGTGAAGGGGTAATGAATACTAAAATTCCCCATGATAGGTTTACCCTATTCCTGGGCGTTTGTCAGGTATGTCTTGTGACGCATTGGCGATTGTGAAGCGAACTCTAAAGATGTAATAAACCCTGGCTCCTGTGGCGCCACAAATGGCGTTCCGCCTGTAGGGAGATGCAACTTCAGTCTCGCATACTTTATTTCTTAATCGTGAAGGACGAAGTTTAAACAAAAAAAGCCCCTTTAAGGGGCTGTTGCTCAGTTATGGTGATTTGACTCTAGGACAGTTTAATCCTCATGCACTGAGACCGAAAAAGCTGTATCAGCGATTGCTTCCAGAGAGAAAAATCGCCATCTTTCTAGTGTTTCATCCAATTAGTCAGTTTCATTTAGCCATTTCCTGACATTAGCCGGGGTGAGAGGTAGACGATCGATACAGCGAGGACTCATACACCACCTGCTCTTGATGCGTCTCTAGCATGCAGTCGGATAGAGGAACTGCAACACAGGTAACGGTGTAGCCTGCCTCTAGCTCAGCGGAGCTTAGGAACGTCTGCTCGCTCTGATCGACGCTGCCCTCGACCAGCCGAGCAATACAGGCAGAGCAAGTTCCCTGCTTGCAGCCAGACGGCAGTCGAATGCCCAAGTCCTCTGCAATATCGAGAATGTACTCGCCATCGGGAACGGCGATCGTGCAGTCAAGACCGCTCGGTACATGCAGTAGGCGGACTTGGTAAACCGTCATCGTTGTTTTCCTTAAAATTCATGTCCCAAATTCACCAAGGGCAGGCGTTAGTGGCACAGTAGGAAGCGGACTATGTTAAAGATTTTTACCAGGCTTCAATCAACCAGTTAGATCCTAACTGTAGGGGGAACCTTGAATGCAGAAGCAATCCGCGCAGATGCGTTAACCTTCTAGTTCTGCGAGTTTCTCTGTGAATAGCACAGCGCTCTACGGTATTCAACCAGTGTTTCTATCAACTGTTCTTTGTATTTGACGTTGTAAAGCGAATCTTATGGTGATTGCAACCCCTCAATCCAACTCCAATCAGCCGAAAAACCCTAGAAAACATAATCACTATGGGTTTCGAGACTTCTTCCAGTTCGACGCAGCCAAAGGCACGATCGTGGACTGGAACGGTAGCCAGAATGTATTAGCAACCGAAGACTTTATTATCGGTTTGGTCGAAGGGTTAGAGGAAGAAGTTGGCGATGCGTCTGCTGCCACAATGTACACGATCGGGTGTGAGTGGGGACAGCGGGACGCCTTTTTCTTCGAGAAGTGGTTTGAGAAGGAATTCGATCGCAGCATGCGGCAAACGAACCTGATGTTTTTGCTTGAAACCTGGTGGTGGCCCTTTACCTCCCAGGGTTGGGGACGCTGGGAGATCGATATGGGCGATCGCAAGCAAGGCTTTATGTTCATCAATATTTTCGACTCGGCGGTTGCGCGGACGCTGGGCGATGTTGGTAAGCCCGTGTGCTATCTCTACGCCGGATTGTTTGCGGGCTTCTTCACCGAAATGGTCAAAAAGCAGCTTAGCTGCATTGAGATCCAGTGCTATTCGATGGGCGAAACCTACTGCAAGTTTCTGCTCGGTGGTCAAGACCGTATTGATGCTGCCTCGTTCTGGCTCAATGAAGGAGCGACTGCCAGAGACATTGAGAAGCGTCTACGCACCGGAGATGTGCTGCGATGATACAGCTTCACACAAATGGCTCTCAGTCTTCTGCCTCAAATCCCTGGCTGCAACAGTCTGTGCAAGTCTTTTTCTCAGCTATCAACTGGGAAGACCATCCGCCAGAGGTTCAGGAGATCAAACGGACCTCTCTGCACGACAGCACGGCGTCTCTGAGTTTGTCTCTAAGCGTGTGTCAGTTTTTTGCCGCGATCGACTGGGACGACGTGGCGATCGCGGCTCCGGCAGCCGTTGCCGAGTCGCCTGCTTCGCCATCGGCAAATACTTTGACGCTAGATGATTTTTCCGACCTGTTTTAGGTTGTCCCTCCACACTTTTGCTACTTCGTTCTATTTGAGCTGATTGAAACCATGCATCCACCCATTCAAGCCATTTTTGATGATGCCGAAAACCGCTACCTCAAATCAGAAGAGCTAACCGTGCTGAATCAGTACGTTCAGTCTTTACCGAGCCGCTTAGAAATGTATCGTCTAGTGCGCGACCAAGAGATTGAGTGGGTGCAGCAGGTGGCAGACCAGCTACAGGCTGAGATGCCCCAGGAGCCAGTTGAAAACCTGGAGCGGAGCCTGCGGAATGCGCTTCTTGTGCTACGGTGCTGCACGATGGGGATGCTGTTGAATGATGAGTCATTTGTAGAGAAGCGATTGTTCAGCTGGTTCAGTGCGACGAACAGCGTTTACAACACGCGATCGATCGACGTCGCACTGTATCGTCTGCTCAACCAGACCTTGTCTCAGGTACTAGCGCCGAATCAACTGGATCTGCTGAGTCCGTTGCTTAACCAAGCACAAGCGCTGTTGCTTCAGGAAGAGACGCTTCCTGTCTCGGTCCTCAGCTACTAGCATCAGCCCTTGGTTTTTTGCCTTGTCGCTCACCCATCCAGCTAAATCCCTTCTTAACTAGTTGCCTTATGATTTCCGTCGCTGATCTTCTGACTAACAATCGCGTCCCTGGAAACTACTTCGCCACAGACACCTACGTTCGCGGCGATCTGGAAATTGGCATTTTAGAGAATCGTCGGGGCGATCGACTCATTGCACTGCCTGATACCCTGATTCAAGGCATTTACGCAGGTCTGGATAAAGAGACTGGGCAAGCAGCACGACTGGTGCTGTTTAACTGTGGGCGCTGGTGGGGCAAAAACTTCTACACGCGCTTTCGTGAAGAGCTTACAGAATATTACGGAACGTCGTTGGCAGATATGGCAATGGTGGAATTCCTCCAGTGCTTGCAGCAGTGCTGGATTACCTACGGTTGGGGAAAACTGGAACTCGATCAGTCCTACCAAAGCCGGGGCTTTCTAATCATTAAGACCTGGAATTCCCCATTTGCAACGCGATCGCTCAAAGGCGATCTGCCAGTATGCTCTCTGGAGGCAGGGGTGTTGTGCTCGTTCTTCAGTCAGCTAACCGGGCGAGAGCTTCATTCCGTCCAAACAAGCTGCGAGTCGTTGGGAGCAGACTGTAATCGATTCGTGTTGGGGCTAACGAAGCGATTGAAACCTGCGGAACTCCTCGTTGAGAATGGCATGGAGCATGACGCCATCATGCAGCAGCTTTGCGGCTAAAGTGTTCTAATAGGCTTGATACTGCGTGTCACAACCGCTTGTAAAAGAGCTATGGCGCTCCAACTACCGGGTCCTGGGACTGGTTGGACAGGGACAATTTGGTCGGGTGTTCTGCGCAAGCCACCGCAGGACGGGTCGCCTTGTTGCGCTAAAAGAACTTGATCGCCAGCGGTTTCCCACTCATCAGTTTCTACGCGAACTGCGATTTTTGCTGAGCTTGCAGCATCCGAATATCGTCAACTGTCAGGCGATGGAGCACACGCCCACCGGACGCTATCTCATCTTGGACTACTGCGAGGGCGGTACGCTCCGAAACTTGATGAACGATGAGATGCGGCTGCATCCAGCCCAGTGTCTCAAGCTCGTGATGGATGTACTGCTAGGGTTGGATCACGCTCACAGCCGAGGAATTGTTCACTGCGACGTCAAGCCCGAAAATGTTTTGCTTACGCTTCAGTCGGATGGCTGGAGGGCACATATCTCGGACTTTGGAATTGCTCAGCTGAGCCAAGACTTTGACCAACGGAGCGGCAGCAACACGGGTTCACCCGCCTACATGGCTCCGGAGCGGTTCTATGGACAGTACTCGTACAGCTCTGATCTATATGCCGTTGGAATTTTGCTGTTTGAGCTGCTACAGGGGCATCGTCCGTTCGCAGGTACGCCGATCGAGCTGATGTCGGCGCATCTAAACCAGCCCATCAGCCTGCCGGAAACGATTCCTCTACCGCTGCAAGCTATTTTGGTCACAGCGCTGCAAAAGCTGCCAGCAAGGCGATTTCGGTCTGCGATCGAGATGCAAACAGCCGTTCAAGCTGTGTCAGAGGCGTTGTATCCGAGCACAGGAGTGGAGATCGAAGCACTTCTACAACCCGTCGCAGCGTTGCCAAGCTGCCCGTTTCACAGTGTTCATCAGGAAAACTTAGACGCGGCAATTCAACAGCTTGTAGTAACTTCCTGCTCACCAATGAGCCAGTCGATATCATCGACGATTGCGGGCGATTGCGTTTATTCGTCGGCAAGCCGCTGCCTCACCGCGCAGGTCTATCCGCAGGGATTGTTGAACAACGAATCGTCTGCTGTAGCCCCTGCGTCCACTTCAAGGCTATGCCTACCGGAATCCATTCAAGAGCTGATAGCCCGCCCGCAGGGATGCTTTATGCTGACGCAGCATTCCATACATTGCGCGACGATCGAGGGCACAACGATCGGAACGCCCAGCACGCTTAACCACTCTGTCAAGCTTATAGCGACGTTTCGCCGAAGTTTCATAGCGGCGATTGAGACACAGGGACGCTGGATGGCAGCGATGGCGTTAGAACCCGACGACAATCGTCGCACGCTTAGCATCTGGAGGTTAGGCCGACAACAGTCTACTGCGGTAACGGTTCATCTGCCTGCCAGCCATGTATTTCAGCTTCTGGCGCTAGATTCCCGCTATATTGCAGCGTTTTCTCATACGGTGAATCAGCATGCCCGAATTTCCGGTGTTTTTCTGGAGTTGTTTACTCGACGAGGAAACGCGGTTGGGTCGCTGAACTTGCCAACTCC
>NZ_JACJPG010000548.1 GCF_014695955.1 Leptolyngbya sp. FACHB-36
CCGATCAAATCTTCGTATGCCTTGCGCGATCCAGTGGTTTCCCGTCCGGTTTGTACAGTTTCTCCATTGCGGGCAGTTGCTGCAAATCGCATTTCCATATCGACCCAGGACTGCTCTAGCAAGGTACCGTCAGAGGTGGCAAGAATCACTTGCTGAGCACTGTCGCCGTACCGCACGGAAATCGTGGCAATTTGAGGGCTAACGCTGCGAAGAATCTCTCCGTAGTGCTGGCACAGCGCTTTCTTCTCAGCCAGGGAAATATGGCGCGGGTCGGTTCCAGTGAGTGGCAGCATGCAGCTATCCTGCACGGGAGACACGGGAGCGAGTAGCGTTTCGTCATCCCCAACTAGGTGCGCTGCCGCGATCGCCTCTTCAATTCGCTCAGTCAGCGTTGCCAATTGGTTAAAACTGGCAAATCCCCAGCCGCCTTTGTGGCAGGCGCGGACCTGTCCGCCGATCGAAAGTCCCTCGCTCAGGGTTTCGATTTTGTTACCGCGTAGCAGAATATCTGCACCTTCAGCCGCTTCTAGCCGAATTGCCAGATAGTCCACTTTGGAGCGATAGCGAGCAATGCAATCGGAGAGTAAATCTTTTGTATGAACGGGCAGCGTCGCCATAGCACCATTAATAAGGAGTACTGCCTTCATTCTGCAACCAAATGCAGCGGGTTGTAAAACACTAGGAAACGAGGAGCAGGTAGAGGCGCTCACTACCGTAAGAGCTTGTGTGAAAAGCTACCGGCGACCAATAGCTAACAACTACTTATTTGCTACTTAAACTGAACCATTGGCATCTGAATACTCTGGTGCGCTTCGCGGCGGATGTGCCCTGCCTGCACGGCATCATAGAGCTGGCGCAGCGCGACCAAGTCGCTGGATCGACAGCTTTTACTGTCTATAACTTGACGCAGCAACCCTTCAGATTCGACGCTAAGGTAGCCCGTTTCAAATGCCGATCGTACAAGAGCAGAGATCATTGAAGCACCAAGGTTTAACTCTATCCTCGTCCTCCTTACTATCCGTCATCCTGCACGGTAGCCAACTGATTCAGATCAGCGCTTTTTGTGATCTCTGTAGGTAATCTACGTGATCAATATCACACGAGACTTGCGGTTCTGAAAAAAACGAGGGTGCTTGCCTGTTAATGTCCTCAATTCTGCCTTTACTGAACTGAAAGAAATTTACAGCGATCGCCCGGAGATTTATGTGTAGTTCTGGAGAATATGGAGTATCAATAAGCAGGTAACTGCCGCCATTTACACCGTTACAGCCTGTTCCTAACTTCAACGTGGCGGAGCGGAAAATCAAATTTATGGTCTACTCCGACAGTCCCTATCATCCAGCGCTGGTGGAATTAGCGCGAGCGGGCAATTTACGCGCGATTGCTCACTGGCTGAATCAGATTTTGCTGCCGCATGGACTGCGAGCGCTAGTAGGCGCGGCTCGACCGGGCTGTCTAAAGATTTTGGTAGAAGTGCCGCCGTCGCAGAACCAGGATGAGCGATCGACTGGATGGCGAAATGCGGTGGTGCGTTTGGTGTGTCATCGCATCTGGAAGTTAAACTCGGCGTCGATCGAAGGCGTCCGAATTGCCGCTCGTTTGGCAGGTGAGCGATCGCTGCTGTGGGAGCAGTCAGTTAAAATTGCCTCGCCTGCCCGTCGCTACCGACGGCACCAGTCGCAGCAGCTTCGCACCCGAATTCGACAGACGGCGCGGCAGAAGGCGCGTCTTAAAACAGCGCGAACGCTGGTGATGAGCGGCTCTACGGTGGCGGCATTTGTTTGCGGTGGAGTGATTGCGTTTGTCAAAGCGCCCGTAGACGAGAGCAATGCGGTGCCCTCACCAAAATTGACCACTGCCACAAATCCTCCGCGTCCAAAAACAGTGCGAGCGGCGCTGGAGTCCGTAGAAGTGGTTAAGCATACCGAGGTGGCGAATCCCAATGATCCCACTGCAACCCTGATGTTTGCTGGGGATGTGACGCTGTCAGATTATTTTCCGGAGGCGATCGGCAGCGATACCGAGTGGGCGTTTGCGGCACTAGACGAGTACCGTCAGGCCGACCTCGCTATGGTGAACCTGGAGAATCCGCTCACCAAGGCTACGCTTCCCCTACCTGACAAGCAGTTCAACTTCAAAGCTGAGCCAGATTTT
This sequence comes from Leptolyngbya sp. FACHB-36, assembly GCF_014695955.1. Taxonomy (GTDB): domain Bacteria; phylum Cyanobacteriota; class Cyanobacteriia; order Leptolyngbyales; family Leptolyngbyaceae; genus FACHB-36. The sequence continues at coordinate 2,155 of NZ_JACJPG010000548.1, forward strand.
GCGGCAAAAATTCTTAAAGCTGGCGGCATTGACGTCGTGTCGCTGGCAAATAATCACGCGATGGATTATCAGGCGGCGGGGCTACAAGAAACGGTCGATACGCTCAATCGAGCTGGGATTGAGTTTGTGGGTGCAGGTCGCAATGTGCAAGCAGCGCGGCGTCCAGAAATTATTGACGTAAAGGGACAGCGGATTGCGTATTTAGGCTACTACGGAGCGGACTTCCACGCTGCCACCGACACCGATGCTGGCACGAACTATGCTGACGAAGCCCGCATTGCTCAAGATATTCAGGCGATTCGCAGCCAGGTGGATTGGATCGTTGTCAATTACCACTGGGGCGAAGAATTGGCAACTCATCCCGCCCAGTGGCAGATCGATCTAGCGCACTTCACGATCGACCAAGGAGCCGACATTGTTGTAGGGCACCATCCGCACGTCCTTCAAGGAGCTGAAATTTACAAAGGACGCCCGATCGCTTACTCGCTGGGTAACTTCATCTTCGGCGGCAACCCGCGCACCGACTACGATACTGCTGTACTCAAAGTCTCTGTGAAAGACAAGCAGATGAAAGCGGAGTTTCTGCCCGTCGAGGTGCGAAAGTATCAGCCACGCGTCATCAGCGGCGATCGTGGGAACAAAATCCTTCAGCACCTAGCTGATATCTCCAGTGGCTTTCAGCAGCCCCTGCGCTCACCTGCCATTCTGGAGGCGCGGTCACCCACACCACTGGTGCCATCTTCTCCTGTCGATCTGACGGTTCCCGTCACTCCGGCAGACAGCCCATCGCTGCCTAGCCCGTCTCCGACTCCTACCGATTCTGTTGTTCCCGCCACTCCCGCCGTGGAGGAACCTGCGGTGCAGTCTCCTTCCCCAACGCCCACCCCCAACTCTTTCACCGATTCCGATCTCAACACGCCTTTCAATTCCACTTCGCCGGGAACGTGGAGCACGCAGCCCAACGAGCCGACAACCCCCTCTCCTGCACCAGAGGCAGTCGCACCCACGAGCGAACCGTCGATCGCCCCTGGAGCGATCGACCCCACGTCGCCGGATGCTGCCGCCGATGAGTCAACGCTGACAGACCCAGCGCCAGCAGACTCAGAGACGACGGACTCAGAAACAACGGACTCGACTGACCCCCTTAATGCCACACCTTCTGTACAGTAAACTATGGCTGAAATCACCATTGAGCAGCAGCAGTACCGCACTTACGTCCTATCCGAAGCGCCAGATACTCGGTTAGAGGTTGTTCCTGAGCGCGGCGGCATCGTGACTCGCTGGCGCGTACGCGGGCAGGAGATTTTATATTTGGATGTCGATCGCTTCGCCAATCCGGCTCAGACAGTGCGCGGCGGCATCCCGATTCTGTTTCCAATCTGCGGCAACCTGCCCGACAATACCTACACGCATCAGGACAACTCGTACACGCTGAAGCAGCACGGCTTCGCCCGCGATTTGCCTTGGACCGTCGTTGACGGTCCGTCAGACAGTGTTGTTCTGGTTCTGGAAAGCGACGATCGCACTCGCGCGCTCTATCCATTTGAGTTCCAGCTCACCTTTACCTACACCCTCCAGGGCGACACCCTGATCACGCACCAGCGCATCAGCAATCGATCCAGTGAGCCGCTGCCGTATTCGATCGGCTTCCATCCCTACTTTGCCGTATCGGACAAAGCTCAATTGGAATTTGATCTTCCTGCCACCGAGTTCCAGGACCAGCGATCGCGCACGGCGCATCCGTATACTGGCACCTTTGATTTGGCACAGGATGAACTGGACCTCGCCTTTAATCAGCTTTCGCGCCACTCTGCCAGCGCGCTCGATCGCAGCCGAGGACTGCGCCTGACGATCGACTTCAGTCCAGAGTTCTCGACGCTGGTGTTCTGGACGGTGCAAGGCAAAGACTTTTACTGTCTGGAACCCTGGTCAGCTCCCCGAAATGCTCTGAATACGGGCGATCGCCTGTTGCACCTTGACCCCGGTGCCACGATAGAAACTCGCGTCAGCTACTCTGTATCGTTTGTTTAAAGGTTGCTTAAACCTTTGAGCAAGACAGCCTGAGGCAGGCAGCAATCGGTGTTTGATGGAATTAGAGCTGCTGTTGAATTATTGGAGCGAGGGATGAAGACGGTATACGGACTGCTGGGTGTGGTGGCGATCGTAACGGGGATTGTGAGTCCGCTCATGATTGCCTCACCCGCAAAGGCAAGTCTAGAGTTTTGCAATAAAAGCAACAAAGGCACAGTGTCGATCACCGTTGCGTATCCCGATGGGAAAGGAAATTGGACGACCGAAGGCTGGTTTAACCTGGAACCGGGCGAGTGCGACAACGCGATCGAAGGCGATTTGACCAATCGTTATTACTACTACTTTGCAGAAACCGAGAGCGACTATTCTTGGGAAGGCGATAACCAATTCTGCGTATCCGACAAAAAATTTACCTTCACGAACGCTGAGAAGCAGTGTAAGGGCAGCAACTCTCGCTGGGCAAACTTCCGCGAACTCGACACGGGCAAAGACACCACTAGCTACTCACTCGATTTACGCTAGTAGACAGACGATCGTTTCTCAGTCTGCGTCAACCGCGATCGCTCTATACTGAGTGTCAAGCCATTCTGCCGACGCAATGACTGTCCTAACGCCCCGCATCCAGTTCTTTGACGGCATTCCTGAAGCGCTAAGCGACGTCAGTCTGCGACGAAATCGTCAGTCCGGACTCCGCACGGTGCTGATGACGTTTACCGAGCTGAGGTCGATCGAGCGGTTTAACAGCTTTCGTAATCGCTTTTCTAGAGGCTTGAAGCTAATCGATACGGAAGGCGAAATCAGCGTCGAACCGTCGTCGGTCAAGTTCTTCTTTAGTGGTCCTGAAGGCGACGAGTTTGAGCGGATGGAATGTCGGTTTGAGATCGATCGCGACGATCACTGGGAGCGGTTTATGCGCTTTATGAACCGCTACGCTGAGGCGAATGGCATGGAGTATGGCGAATCATCCAGCGTTCAACCGTGAGAATTCAGAATTTAACCATCGAGGATTGGAATGAAAGTCGCAGTGACGGGTGCAACGGGATTTGTGGGAAGTCGGCTGGTACAGCGATTGCAGGCGGAGGGACATTCGGTCTTGGTTCTGGCTCGCGACTCCGCCCAAGCGGCACGGGTGTTTCCACGATCGGTGTTTCCGAATTTAGAAGTTGTTGCCTACACGCCGACTGAATCGGGTGATTGGCAAGCAGCACTGTCCGGCTGTGATGGCGTTGTGAATTTAGCCGGAGAGCCACTCTCGGAGCGTTGGACACCTGAGCGCAAGCAGAACATCCTTAACAGCCGCAAGTTGGGCACGCAAAAACTGGTAGAGGCGATCGCTCAAAGCAGCCCCAAACCTCAGGTGTTGGTTAGCGCCTCTGCGGTTGGCTACTACGGCACCAGCGAGACGGCGACCTTTGACGAAACCAGTGCGGCTGGCAATGATTTCCTCGCCGAAGTCTGTCAAGCATGGGAAACCGAAGCGCAGAGAGTGAAGGAATCCAGCGTGCGGCTAGCGATTCTGCGGATCGGCATTGTGCTCGGAATGGGTGGCGCGATCGCTCGGATGCTGCCGCCGTTTAAGCTGTTTGCGGGTGGACCGATCGGCAGCGGCAATCAGTGGTTCTCCTGGGTTCACCGCGAGGACTTGGTGAGCTTAATCGTGCAAGCCCTGATGCGCTCTGACTTAGAAGGCGTCTACAACGCTACTGCCCCAAACCCTGTTCGCATGACAGAGTTCAGCGCCACAATGGGGCAAGTACTGAACCGCCCGTCTTGGCTACCCGTTCCGGCGTTTGCGATCGAAGCGCTGCTGGGCGATGGGGCAAAAGTGGTGCTGGAAGGTCAACAAGTGCTGCCGAGGCGCACTCAAGCCGCCGGATTTGAGTATCAGTATCCGACGCTAAAACAGGCGCTGGGGCAAGTTCTCAGCGAGCAATAACTCGTCGCTGCGCTGTCTCCTAGCTCTCCTCCGGCGTTACCTGAATTTGTCCCTGGCAGAAAATCTGTTCGGGTGCGATCGTCAGTGTTTCTAGACAGACCTCCGAGCCAAGATCAAAAGCGAAACCGTCTAAGTCTTTCAGAGGCAGCCCCTGACGGGCGTTGGCATGGGGAAGCCACTGAGGGCGATCGAGTTTGAGCATTCGACCGGCTTCTAAGTGCAAGCCCGTGCGAATGACCACAGGGGTCAAACTGCCGCTTGCGGAGACAAGCGTTGCGATTAACGTCAGTTGTCCGTCGCGTAAGTTGACTTGGGGGTCTTGCAGGCGTAGATCTTCGACGCCGCTCTCGTCCTGTAAATCCGACTTCAGCAGCGTCAGTAGCACGTCTACCAGAGCGTTTCCCAGCAAGGGTGCTTTTAGAGAGCGGTTGAGGTCGGCTTCGCTGATTTGAACGCTGCCCGATACTGGAAACACGGTCAGGAGCCGCAGGGGTTTTCCGCGCACCACTTGCCCTAAGTTTGTGTGGATGCCTTCTGCCGTCAGGCTGATCTGACTCAGATGGAGTCCTCGATACACCGCGTTGTGCGCAGAGACGACGACGCGCTGAATTGT
>NZ_JACJPG010000549.1 GCF_014695955.1 Leptolyngbya sp. FACHB-36
AACGGCGATGCCTTGTCCAACGATCAACTGCATTTTCTGGTCGATCGAGCGCTGATCCATCGCGAGGTGCTGCATCAAGCGCTTGAATCCGGCTCTCCGCAATCGTGAGGAGTTGTGAACAAAGGTATCGATTTCCTAAAAATCACCAGAAGCGAAGTTTGGTGTGGTAGGAAGTGAGGGAATTTGGCGACCTGCTGCGAGCATCGGCTCCAACGCTTGCCAAATTTGACAGGCGAAATGCACAACCCGCTATATGATGATTAACCTCATCCCTGTTCTGCGCTAACGTCCCACTTTCAGGATTAGAGCAATGAGTGAAGCTGCCCTCCCAAACCCCGACATTAACGTGGTTCCCACTGAATCGAACGATCGCGCGACTCCAACAATCTCCGATGCCTCCAGCCCGCCAGCCACTGATGATTGGCAGACCGTGGATTTTCCAGGAGCGCTGAGTGTGGATGCGATTCCGCCACATAACGAGGAGGGTCCGCCAGACGCGGAGGAGGGGCTACCGCCCATCAGCCGTGAGGGCGAAGACTGGATTGCGCTAGTGAAACACCTGCAACAGGAAAACGTGCTTCTGCGCGATCGCGTGGCTGCCCTTCAGCACGAGCACGTTGCCGAACTCGAACGCGACCTTGCCCAAACTCAAGTTGAGCTACAGCTTGCCCGATCGCTCCAGCAAGAATCGATCGCCCAGGCGCAAGACCTCGCCACTGCTCAAGAGCACAGCCAGCGGTTGTTTCAGGAGCTAGAACGCGCCCACCAAACCGCACGGCGGCAGCAAATCCTGATTGAGACGTTAACCAAACAGCTCGACAGCAGCCAGACGCGCATCGCTCAACTAGAGCGGGATTGCTCGCTAACTCAGCAGCGCTGCAACGAACACGTTCAGCAGCGAATGCAGGCAGAAAACACCAGCCGCGATTTGAGAATGCGACTGCACCGCCAACAGCAGCAAACGCTGCAATTCAAAGCCGCTCTAGAGCAGTGCTTGGAGATGCCTGCTACCGCTTATAGACCTCCGGTTGGGGGTGCTGATGGCGGCACGCCTGCACCACTGACGGATACCGCTCAACTTTTGTCGGTTCAACACCAGCCTGTAAAACCGTGGTCTGCACCGAACGATCGCCTCGTTCCCTATCCGGCTCCCCCAGCGGCTCAAACGCCGCTCTCTCGCTTGCTGAGCGTTGAACCCCTGATGCCGTCTGAGGCATCTGAGCCGATGGCGATCGACCCCGCAACGAGTGATGCGCCCTCCATGAGTGACTGGATGAACGTCCTCTTTCCTGACGCGCCGAACACTCCTACGGCAGCCGAGGCTGAACCCGTCGAAGCCATTTTCGATGTCAGCCCCTTTTTACAGGCGTCCAAGCTTCCGGAAGCAGCGGCTCCCGCGATCGAAGAGCCACTGTGGGAGGATCTGACAGCACTGATCGAGTCACCTCCGGCTGCGCCTGCTGCGCCAGCGGCTCCGGCAGAATCCGACAGCGCGACAGCCGAGCAGCAACGTGAGCAGTTGGCGCAGGCAGCGTTAGCGGGTCGTGCAGTCGCCTTGCCAACGCACGATCGTCCCGCCCAGCTGGCAGAGACGCCGCTGCCTCAACTTAAGTCAGCTCCTGACACTGCTCAGTCTGACCCGATCGAGGCGGCTCCAGCACCTCGGCAAATCCGTCCGCTGCAAGTTGCTGCACTGTCAGCCCAGCCGCCCACACCTGAAGCGCCGAAGCCCTTTAGCTTCGATCTGAACAGCCAACCTGAAGACGCAGCAGCACCTCAAGGCGAGCCGATGTTCACGACCAACTTCCCTTCCCCAATCGTCTATCCGCTGCGTCCTGCCAAAAAGCTGACTTCTCTAGCAGCCGTTGATCTGCCAACCTTTCCACGAGGAACCTAGGCGCTTCACTCAGACTCTGCCAGCGTGGGATGGTTCTCGCCGATCGCCATCGTAGCCCGTTCGGTTCGGACCGCTTTCGTCCGAATAGGCTGCGGTGCGCCAACTCCATCGGTCAGCACGTAGCTCTGCGCCAGCAGCCACAGCCATAGACCCGGAAATCGTGGCTCTAGCCAGGGCTGGAGTCGGCGCAGAACGTTAGGAGACCAACCGCCCACGATCGCACTCAGTAGAGCAGTCATGGTGAAATCGCGGTAGGAGCCTAGCCAGCGCAGAAAGTCTCTGGGATGAATGAACGTCCAAATCCAGATCAGGAGTGTCGGAATTCGCCAAGCAGTGGCGATCGCCAAGCGATTGAACGTGAACCAGCCAACGCGATCTTTAATGAACTGCTCTGCAATATCGGTTTGCTCTTTCGCCAGCAGCCCAAAGAAAACATTGAGCAGCGTGTTGATTCGCGCGGGCGGAATATGGCGTCCTGTCGGCACCATCATCCCCTTCGAGAACAGCCACGTGACTGAGACGTTGCTTTGGTAAGCGCGGATCTGGTTGAGGTGCTTCGCGGTTAGCAAATCGTGCTTCAACGCGGTATCCAGCAGCGCGGTCAGGCGCGGCAAATTTCGCACGAGCGAACCGAAGCCGGTAAATACCAACGGCGACTGAAGCGAGGCGGCATCGCCCAGCGCAATTAGACGATCGACCGCCACTTGGCGATCGGTATTGCTAACGCTGAAGTGCCCAGGAATATAGCCGAAGGTCGGTTTTTTCCACACCAGCTTATCCATGTCGCAGCGGCGATACTCCGGCAGAATCGTAAAAAAGTCCTCGTACAGCTCCAGCAGCGAGCCAGGATTGTCTGGGTGCGGTTGGTGATAGTGGAACAGGTAGAACGTCAGTTCTTCTCCTTCGGCAGGAAACAGTTCCCAAATCAGTTGGCGTCCCCGCGAGGTGTCGCCGTGGCTGTTGAGCACGTCACCGTAGCAGGCATCCCAGACGCCCGGCTCAAATCCGCTGGAAATGACGGCTCCCACGGTTGGACACACGCTGTCGAATGCCCGTCCCCCGTTGAGTTGCCACGCGATCGGCGAAGCCGTGCCCATTGCGTCTATCAGCAGGCGTCCCCGAATGTCGCGTTGTTCTCCGGTTGGCAAGTGCTGAGTCTGAACCACGACCTGCTTTGCGTTGATGTCTGCCCGCACGAACTCCGTCTCGTCCCAAATCTCGCCGCCTGCTTCTTTCAGCTTTTGCCCACACAGACGCAGTAGCTTCTCTGCATCCAACCCAACGTTCAGCACCGTCGGCGTATGCAGCACAGCCGCTTTTGCTTGCGGCGGATTGTTGCCATCAAAGAACTTGTGGAAGCCATCGACGTATTCCCGGGCAATCAGGCCTTCAAACTCCGCTGCCGTAAACAAGCCGAGATCGATTACGCTTTGGAACTCGCTGCGCGAAATGTTCCACTCCCGATTCATTCTGCCAAACGGCAGCCGCTCAATCAACAGCACGCGATAGCCGAGGCGTGCCATTGTAGCTGCATGAATGACGCCAAGGGCACCGCCAATGTAGATCAGGTCGTAGGTGGGAGAGGCATAAGTCTGCGTCTGCTGATCACCCCAAAACACTACTTGCTTTGGCTGCTTCGGATTCCGCACCCCGTCGCGCCAGCGCTGTTCCCACCAGTAGACGCGGGTGAGATCTGATTCACCATTGGGCATGCGCTGGAAGTATTTCGTAGTGAGGGGGTAGCGATCGCTCAGCGCCTCAAAGATCGACTGCTGCGTCAGGTCGATCGCGGGTGGCTCTGGGTAGGTGTGAGGAAAGCGCGATCGAATCGCTTGAACAAAGTGTTCCAGCACACGGTTCTCGTGTAGGATGGGTCGGGTTGTCCAGCGAAAGACCTTAAGATAGGTGGTTCGCTGCACCGACCAGACAAAAAATGAGAGTTCGTCGTCGCTTTGTGATTCAGGAATTGAGGAGGGCTGATGTGTGGTTTGTTTGACCGTTAATCGAATGCCGCTGTGGCTAATTACCTTTTCACCGACTTCAGGAGTGAAACTTTGCTGGAGCCATTGCTTGACGGCATCTACGTCAGGGCTAGGAACTTCTATATAAAGGATTTCCTTCATTTAGGGGGGATGAACTCCAATGAAATACTTAAAAAGACAGGGTTGGAACCCTTAGAAGTGCGCTAAACTTCAGGTCACTTGCTTAAAAAACTTTACAACATTCTCATATTACTCAGGCAGTTGCCGTCGATCCATCAATATGAACTATCCTATGCCAGTAAATCCCCAAGAAGTGGTCGCACTTCCACAAAAATCAGTGAACGAAGAGCTAATTGCAGCGGCGATCGCGGGCGTGGTGCAAATTGCCCGCTCGAAGGGGCAATCGCTAGACCAACTGAGAGCAGAAGTTTTGGCGGACGACGCCCTGCTGGACATTAAACAGCGGCGTCGGCTCAGCGAAATTGTGACGATCGCGTGGGAGAAGCTTCCCTAAACAGCATTCTCGATGTTTTGTAGGTGCGATCGGAAGTACTGACGATATAGTTCGCAGCGGGGTGTTGCCGAGTTCCCCTGCAATCGAATCAATCCCATGCCTTTGAGATGGTTTGCGGTGATTGCTTCTAGCTGGACGCCATTGGACGCCATCACCACTGTTCTAAAGGTGTTGAGTAATTCTGGTTTTTGTTGCAGCAGTAGCCAGTAGCGCTGAAAGTAGCTGCTATAGATACCAGCTTGCGTCGCCGCTTCCTCTAGCAACTGCGCCAAGGGTCGTCTCGACTGCCGCACCCAATAAAAGGCTAATCGGATGAGGTAGGGATGCCCTCCTACCAGCGCCATTAGCAGCTCTAGTGCAGCAGGGTCGATGCCGACTTCAGCTAGCTGGTAACGCTGGGCCAAATCTTGCAGTTGCTCCCACGTGAACTCTGGCAAAGACAGCGGTAGCCCGACGTGGAAGGGGGACTGACTGAGACTGAGCGGAATCGGCATTTCGCTACAAGACACAATAACCAACCGTAGCTTCTGCCAAACAGCCTGCTGCAACGCTTCCTCATACCAACTTCGCAGCAGCGGCAAGAACTCTTGAGCTAGCTCTGGGTAGTCGAACAGGCGATTGGTTTCATCGAGCACGAGGACGATCGGGCGGTCTAGCTGCGCCAGTAAATAGTCCTGAAAATAGGCTGTGCAGCTTACCTTGGTGCCGATCGCTTCATCCCAGTAGTCCGCCAGTTTGGGTTCTACCTGCAATCGACGACTGACGTAAAGGCAAAACCAGCGCAAAAAACCTCCCAGGTCGGAAAAAATGGTGCGATCTGCCTGTCGCAAATCAACGATGACAGCGCCATAGCCTAACGTTCGGGCATGCTCAAGAATTCGTAGAGCTAGAGAGGTTTTGCCCATTTGCCAAGGCGCTTTGATGTTCGTTAGGCTGCCTAACTTACTGATTTCTGCGTATGCCAACTGCTCGATCGGTGGACGATCAACATACAGTGAGGAAGCCAGCGAAACAATTCCACCCGGAAAGGCGTGTAGCTCTGTCTCCGCTGAAATCGGCAGATGAATTCGACTTTTACGACTTTCAAGACTAGAGGCGTTTTCTAAAATTAGCCGCACGTTCTTTTTGGTGACTTTTGCCCCTAGCGCCTCCGAAAGGCAGTTCCAAAGTTGAGCACCCACATCTTTGATGTAGCTCAAATCGTAGCCGGATTCCAGCGCGATTTCTCGGTAGCGTTTTCCTGACCAAGACTGTAGGAACACAACTTGCTCAAGGTAGCTAAGCGGCTTGGGTTCTAAGAGCTGATTTACGAGATCAAGAGCTTCGTTTGGCAGCATACGCGTCTTTGCTATCCGAAAAACGCTAAGAAGATAAATAATGTTAAATGGTTCTTTAATTTGCTCAGATGGCTATCTCAACTTTTATCTTGCCCACATTATTTCGCATAGATAACATCCTTTCTGTTATGTTTTGTCTAAATTGTCTGTTTAGCTTCGGCATCGTCATGGTTTTGCTGCCGCGCTGTACGACCGAATACTTCTCATTCCTAAAGGACGTAGAACGTTTATTCATCAAGCGTTTAGCTAACCTAGTGTTTCTTGCTTTTCATAAACTAATCCGGCTTAACTGACTTTTCCAACCTTTATTCAATTCTGATTTTTAGATACATTAATTCTTAAACAAGGCGCTTTTAAGGGTACCTTTGGCTCAAATCAAATAATTTGCTATAGTTTGCACACTACTATCATTGATAGAGTGATTTTAATTTAAGAAACGCCATTTTGCTTCTCTAGAGATAAATGAGTTTCTACATAGAGAAAGGTCTATACTCGCCTGAAAAACTGCTAATTGATTAGCAAAAGGCGATCGATCTTACTGGTTACCTATATCAGTGCTGATTGAACGACCCTTTAATGTTCTACTGGGGCTGTAAGTCAATCATTAGACACTCTAAGGCGCTACGTTGTTCACGCCATTGCCTGCTGCGGCAATCTCATTTGCATACAATGAAAACGATTCTTGTCATTGAAAACAATCGCACCTTTCGAGTTACCTTACTTGAAATCTTGAGGGCTGAAGGATTTCGCACGATCGCAGCGACGAATGAAATGATGGGTGTGCAGCAGGCAAAACTTAAATTGCCTGATTTGATTCTGAGTGAAGCTCAAATTCCAGGATTTGATGGATATGCTGTTCTTGACGCTTTGCAGCAGGACGATCG
>NZ_JACJPG010000055.1 GCF_014695955.1 Leptolyngbya sp. FACHB-36
TATGAAATTCCCGCGTTCTACCCGCAGTACAGCCCCTTCTACAGCTACGACACCGATCGCTACGCCAAAGCTCCAGCACTCGTTTTTACGTACCGCCGCATCCTCAGCGCCAAGCCCAACACCGGGTTCCAAACCATCAATCCGGGCGACATCTCGATGCAGAACTGGCAGACCGGAAACGACTACGGTCCTGGTACCGAGGAAGACAACACCCTCTACACGCGATCGCAGCTAGAATCCTTGGGGCAGCTGGCACCGGGAGGCTGGCAAGGCGGTTATCGCATTAGCGCGTTACGCAGCGGTGAGGAGCACGCGCTTGGCTATTTTTACTGGCTGTTTGCAGGCAACACCGACGCCAAGCTGGGACCAGATGCCAAAAAGCCCCAGCCAAATCTGCGGCTGCTGACGGGACTGACTTCGCCAATGGGAACGGTGCACGGGCTCTCGAAGTTTCCCTACATCCGCGAAGGGCGGCGTCTAGTTGGGCGCTACGCTTACGGCTATCCGGCAGGGTTCACGATCGACGAAATTGCTATCTCTCGCCAAAACTACCGCGACCCGTTTTATTTAGAGAATTTATCTCAGGAAACCTACCGACAGCTTGCCGCTGCAATGGCGGGTCTACGGGCGATCGAGGTGATTCGGGGCAGTGTTACGCCAGCCGAGTTGCAGTGGCGGGAGCGATCGCGCATTTACCCAGATAGCGTTGGCGTTGGGCACTACAACATCGACTTTCATCCCTGCCTGGAGCAATCTCCGCCGGAGCGTCCGGGCAATCGAGAGCGCCCCGGTGAACGGCAGGCGGCAGAGAGCACTTACCCATTTCAGATTCCACTGCGATCGATGATTCCGCCGAAGCTGGACAATCTGCTGGTTACAGGTAAGAGCATTGCGGTGAGCCACATCAGTGCGGCTGCCTATCGAGTTCATTCGTTTGAGTGGTCAGCGGGATCTGCGGCTGGCGTAACGGCGGCATTCGCGCTGGAAAACAAGCTGCTGCCCTACCAACTGGTGGAGAATCTGCCGCGTCGCAGTCCGGCGTTGGAGGCGCTGCAAAAGCGACTGAATGACAGCGGCAATCCAACGGCGTTTCCGGGCACGTCGATTTTTAATCAGAATTGGCAGCAGTGGAAGTGACGCTAATTCGGAATTCGGAATTCGGAATTCGGAATGCTCGATTCGTCAGCGGTTCAGTTGTTTGAGCAGTAGGTGGAATGTAGAGAATGGGTAGATGGGTTCGGCTGTTTGCGGTGAGCCGTTGACTGATGGCTTCAAGCGGGATGGCTGTGGCGCGGCTTCGTATTTTGCAGCGCTGGCTCGATCGTCCCTAATTCCCTACCCACAGCGGTTTGCCGATTCGATATAACAGAGACAGACTTCCAAGCCATCCGTGTTTGCTGCGCTATGAAACCTAAACTGTTCGTTTCTGCGGTATTTGCTGCCCTATGCATGGCAACTCCCGCTATGGCACAGGTTCAGCCTGCTCCACCCTCAGATCCCGCCCAGCCCACTGCCAGAGAGGTGCTCGACGCCTGCGTACAGAATCGAGCCGACACATTGCCCAACCCCTTTGTCGATGTACCGCGCAACCACTGGGCATACAAAGCCGTGCTGACCATGCACTACTGCGGGGTTTATCGCCAAGCCACTCCACCGAGCTTAATTGAGCGATTGCTGAATCAGCAGTCGCCACGATCGTCTTAAACTGCCACGACTGCAACTGCCACAACTGAAGCT
>NZ_JACJPG010000550.1 GCF_014695955.1 Leptolyngbya sp. FACHB-36
ATCGATTAAGCAACCTGCGCGCGCTACTCTGGCAGTTGGTTGGGGTCAATTCCCTGCGATCGTAGATAGCTCTCTAGCCGCTCTTTTGCTTGTCGTTCCTGTTCTGCTCGCTGTCGTTCCTGTTCTGCCCGTTCCCGTTCTGCCTCTTCGGGCAAGGGAATCAGAGTTCCATCCGTCGTAAACCAGCGCAACTGTTGATCGTGAATACCCAGTTCTAGCCCCAATTGTTCGCTCCGCAATCTACCGCTATCTATTGGAGCGATCGCGATATAGGTGCCAGCTACTAAATGAAACCCTGAAAACTCCAGCGTCTCTGGATGGAACCAGTAATACTCTGGCACCCGCCACACATCCTGATACAGCTCTTTCTTCTTGCCCCGGTCTACCGTTGCTGTGGAACTGGAGAGTAGCTCAATCACCACATTGGGATACTTGCCGCCTTCTTCCCAAATCGCCCAACTGCGGCGATCGCGCTTCTCGGCTCCTAGTACCACAAACACATCCGGTCCTCGGAAGTCCCGCTTTTTTAGCTGCTGCTCGTTGTAGTACACCGTTAAATTGCCGGAAATGTAGAAGTCCGAGCGATCGTGCCACCAAAATTCCAGTAACCGAATCAGCAGGTCAATTTGGCGGCGGTGAAAATCAGTTTCTAAAGGCGGCTCATCGCTGTAGAGGTTGGTGGGCGGAAAGGTAATATCATCCGGCAAATCCAAGTCCGCCTGAATTGGTGGGGTAGCATCCTCTAAAGGGGGCTGAGGCACATCTTGTCGGGGCGATTGAGAGGTAGCATCCAGACGAACCATGGCGGCACAAGCTCCAACAACGCTGCTTCTCAGTCTAGCCTCAGGCAAATAGTGCAGGTATCCAGATGGTTCAAGGCGATGCCTGCTTCTGTGTGCTGTAGCTCAACCCGTAGCCAGAATTGGGTTGAGTCGAGACGCTGCTCAAATTCCTCTAGGGACAAGGCGGCGATCGCACGCCGCAAAAGTCTCTTGAGTTCCTTCACATCTGCGTTCAACAACTTCTGTGAAACTGTTTCAGGCACAGCCCCAAACCGAGTCGAGAGAATCTCCAATACAGATTCTGCTAATCCTTCTTCGAGAGCCTCTTGATAAACTCGCGTTTGCCCCAGAAAGTTGCTGTTCTTACACGCATGTAGGCTCAGCTTCCGAGAGGACCGCGAGTAACACCAAGCTGGTGGTTCAGCTTCAGGTCGCGCCAAAGTTGGCGTCCGTTGATTTCGCCGTGCAGCAGTTGGCGGTAGCGATGAATCGTCTGCGTCACCTGCTCTGGAGATTCATCGACAAACTCCAGGCGGAAGTGTCGCACGCCCAAATCAATCAAGCGCTGCACGTATTCTGCGCCCGTTTGCGCCGTGCCGTTGAACACGGTATTGCGGCAGCCTGCATCGGCTTGCAGAATGTGTTCGGTGCCGACACGATCGCGCAGCGTCACAGAGTGCGTCTCACACGGACGCCCACAATTCGTGTAGTCGGTGCCCTCGGATAAGAAGGCGCAGAAGACGCAGTGCTCCATGTGGAACATCGGCATGTGCTGGTGAATCGTTACCTCAAACCACTCAGCCGGTGCAGTCGTCAGCAGCGCTTCGAGTTGGGCAATGCTGAGGTCGTAGGAAGCAGTCAGGCGCTCCAATCCCTGCTGTTTAAAGTAGTCAGCAGTTAGCGCGTTGGCAACGTTGAGGGAAAAATCGCCGATCGTGCGATCGGACGCAAAAAACTGAAGCTGGTCGTAGTTTCGAACCAAGAAACCATCAGGGTTGCAGGCGCGCACCTGTTGTAAAATCCACTGCTCGTTGGATTTGGTAATGCGGGGAGGCGCAACAAAAAGGAATTGGGAGCGTTCCCGGACGAGATGAACAGCGGTGCGGTAGTGGCGAGGGTCTTCAAATTCGCAGTAGAGAATTTGGGTGCCAGCGTCGATCGCGGCTTGCAGTTGGGGAAT
>NZ_JACJPG010000551.1 GCF_014695955.1 Leptolyngbya sp. FACHB-36
AACATTGTGGATACGCCCGGTCACGCCGACTTTGGTGGCGAAGTAGAGCGGGTGTTAGGCATGGTGGATGGCTGTTTGCTCATTGTGGACGCGAACGAAGGTCCAATGCCGCAAACGCGGTTTGTGCTGAAGAAAGCGCTGGAGAAGGGGCTGCGTCCGATCGTCCTTGTCAACAAAATTGACCGTCCTCAGGCAGACCCGCACGGCGCGATCGACAAGGTGCTCGATCTGTTCCTGGAGCTGGGCGCAGATGACGACCAGTGCGAGTTTCCTTACCTGTTCGCGTCCGGGCTAGCGGGCTACGCGATCGAGCACCTAGAGGACGAACCTGTAGACATGAAGCCGCTGTTCGACGCATTCCTGCGCCACGTACCGCCGCCAGTGGGCGATCCAACGAAGCCGCTGCAATTGCAGGTAACAACGTTGGACTACTCCGACTATCTGGGTCGCATTGTCATTGGCAAGCTGCACAACGGTGTCATCCGTATGGGGCAGCAAGCCGCGCTCATCAATGAAAAGGGTCAGATCATCAAAGCCAAGGTTACGAAGCTGATGGGCTTTGAAGGACTGAAGCGAATTGAAATTGAAGAAGCCTCCGCTGGAAACATTGTTGCGGTGTCGGGCTTTGCAGACGCTAACATCGGCGAAACGATTACCGACCCCAACGATCCGCAGGCGCTACCACTGATTAAAGTCGATGAGCCGACGCTGCAAATGACCTTCTCGGTCAACGACTCGCCGTTTGCTGGACAGGAAGGCAGCTATGTTACGTCGCGGCAGGTTCGCGATCGTCTCTACCGCGAACTGGAAACCAACGTGGCGCTACGGATTGAAGAGACCGATTCGCCCGATCGCTTCCTTGTATCGGGTCGGGGCGAACTGCACCTCGGCATTCTGATCGAAACAATGCGACGCGAAGGCTACGAGTTCCAGGTGTCTCAGCCACAGGTGATTTACCGCGAAGTCAACGGTCACCCCTGCGAACCCTACGAAACTCTGGTGCTGGACGTGCCTGAAGACGCGGTAGGTAGCTGCATCGAGCGGCTGGGGCAGCGCAAAGGCGAAATGCAAGACATGCAGGTGGGCGCAAACGGACGCACTCAGCTAGAGTTTGTAATTCCAGCACGGGGGCTGATTGGCTTCCGGGGTGAGTTTATGCGCCTGACTCGCGGCAACGGCATTATGAACCACAGCTTCCTCGACTACCGTCCGCTGACAGGCGAGATTGAAGCGCGTCGCAACGGCGTTCTGATTGCGTTTGAAGAGGGCACGTCAACCTTCTACGCCATGAAGAATGCGGAAGATCGCGGTGCGTTCTTCATCACGCCGGGCACACGGGTCTACAAGGGCATGATCGTCGGTGAGCACAACCGCCAGCAAGATCTGGAGCTAAACATCTGCAAGACCAAGCAGTTGACCAACCACCGCGCTTCCGGAGGTGAAGAACTGGTGCAGCTACAAACACCGATCGACATGAGCCTAGAGCGAGCGCTGGAGTACATCGGTCCCGATGAGCTGTTGGAGATCACCCCAGAGTCGATCCGCTTGCGTAAGCTGACGAAGAAGCTGGCAAAACGATAAACCACTAACAACCTGCAGATTGGGTGGAGTGCTAGTGAAACTCAACCTACTGGATAAAAAGCTGAATTAAAAGGGGGCGTAGTAAACTACGCCCCCTTTTTTCTTTATGCCGCATCTACTGACAGCATTCGCCAGCAGACCTCGCTTAAACCGGATGGTAGTCGCGGGTTGGTCCGCCCGATGGGTCGAACTCACGGTTGGTCGATCGGCTCGGATCGTAACCCTCGTTGCGAACGCGACGGCGCAGATCACCGGGATCGGACGATGCCTGTACCGCGTCGTCCGGGCTGATCTTGCCCAGCAGCACCAAGTCGCATAGCGCTTGGTTCATGATTTGCATGCCGTTGCCCGTGTCAGTTTCCATCAGTTGAAACGCGTCAGTTTCCTGACCTTTCAGCAGGTAATCCGCCATCGCGGGCGTATTGATCAAGACTTCGTGAACGGCTGTCCGACGACCGTCCGTGGTAGAGACCAACTGCTGAGCCAGCACCGCCAGCAGCGACTCAGTAATCTGAATCCGCATCGCGTGCTGCTCTTCAGGGTGGTAGATGTTGAGCAAACGGTTGAGGGCGTTGATGGCGTTGCGCGTGTGCAGCGTTGCCAGCACCAAGTGACCCGTTTGCGCTGCTTTCAGCGCTGTATCTACCGTAATCCGATCGCGCATTTCCCCAATCAGAATCACATCAGGGTCTTCCCGCAGCACTGCCCGCAGCGCTTGGTGGAACTCTAGCGTGTGCAGTCCTACCTCACGCTGACTGACCAAACAGCGATTCGACGAGTGAACATACTCAATTGGGTCCTCGATCGTCACCACGTGGCGCGTCATCGTATCGTTCAGGTGCCGAATCATCGCCGCCAGCGACGTTGATTTACCAGACCCCGTTGGACCCGTAATTAGCACCAAGCCTTGCGGATGACCTACCAACTGCTTCATCACCTGCGGCAATCCCAGTCCGTCGATCGAGGGCACTTCCAGCGAGATCAATCGCAGCACGATCGCGCCCCCATTGAGGGACTCAAAGCAGTTCACGCGACAGCGTAGGAACCCTGGATAGAAAATTGCTGTATCCAATTCCTTCTCGTCCTCAAACCGCTTTCGCTGCTGGGGAGTCAGAACTTCAGCCAAAAATTGCTCAAAAAGAGCGGTGGTCACTGGAGGATGTTCCTTAAATGGCAACATCTGTCCGCGGATGCGAAATCGAGGGACTTCGTTAACGCGGATGTGAATATCGGATGCCTGCCGAGCGTGGGCATCGCGCACCATCTGCTCGATCGTGCTGGCTGGCTTAGACCGTCCTCCGGATATCGGCGCGGGCGGCGGCGGCGGGGTTGCCGATGAGCGAGGAGGTACCGGGCTGTTCATGGGTGTCTCCCTAGTAGGTCTTTCCACGGGAAAATCGGTCGAACTAAGGTGGCAGCATTTAGCAGTGGACGCCTAGGTGAACTAGACTGTGAGGGTTCGGCTGCACTGGTTGAGCAACCGCAGCACAAGCGCACCAACGTTTTACCGCTAAATATTCTTTTCATTGTATCGGGTAACTTTACAGCGATCGGAATTCCTAAGAATTCTTGTTGCCATTTCTTATGAATCAGGTTAAGCGATTAGTGCATTGGTTGGAAACTCATTGGGCAACACCGGCTTACAGTGGCTGGCTGCTGAGTGGACTGTCAGTATTTTTCTTTCTCTCAGCAACAAACACTCTAGCAGGCTGGCTGTATGTCATGAGCGGGATCGGAGCCGCACTGCTGGTGATCGCGGCAGTTCTGCCAGAGCGTAACCTGCATCGTCTTCGAGTGCAGCGCCACTTGATCGAACCCGTCAGCGCCGGAGATGCCTTGACGATCGAGCTGCTGTTAGAAAACCCGACCCCACAGTCCAGAGATCTGATTCAGGTGCAGGATGTTCTGCCGGATGCGCTGGGTCAACCCGTCTCTCACTCAATTGAGACGATCGCGCCCCGCAGTACCTACCGCTGGAGCTACACGCACCCCACTCAGCGACGCGGCATTTACCGTTGGCAGCTCGTACACCTGCGGACGGCAGCACCGCTGGGTCTGTTTTGGTGTCGTCGGTCGCGCTCTGCCAAGGCAAGGGCGATCGTCTACCCGACCGTTCTACCGCTGAGCCAGTGTCCTCTAATCGACGAGATGGGACAGGACGAATCTGTACAGATTCGCAGCGATCGTCGCGCTCAAGCTGCGTCTGAGGGATTGACTCGATCGCTGCGTCCCTACCGCTGGGGCGATTCTACCCGCCTGATTCACTGGCGCACCAGTGCCCGCTACGGAGAACTGCGGGTGCGTGAGTTGGAAACTTTCACTGGCGGACAGGAACTGGTCATCGGCTTGGACAGCGCGACGGTGTGGCAGCCCGAAGACTTTGAGCAGGCGGTGATTGCTGCTGCATCGCTCTACTTCTACGCCTACCGTCACAATCTCAGCGCTAAACTCTGGACAGCGGGTACTGGGCTGATTCAAGGCAATCAAGCGGTTCTGGAAGTCCTCGCCGCGATCGCCGCTGCTGAAACCTCCCAGAGTGAGCTTCCTAGCGCTCCTACGATTTGGCTGACGCAAAACCCAGACAGCCTTGGCGCGCTACCCTACAAGAGCCGCTGGCTACTATGGGCACGCTCAGGTGATGCTTCCAAACCTACTGTTCATCGAAACACGTCTGGTGTTTTGATTGAGCCTGAGCGATCGTTACAGGTGCAGCTCCAACAATCGTTAAGCAATAGCCGTTAATAATTAATGCTTCTTAACGTTCAGCTTTAAAAATGGAAGATCCACTTATGATAATCTTCCAAAGATAACCTGTTCGCGATATACCAGACAGAAACAAAATTTATGGTAGAAGCAATTGACAGATCTAAAGATCGTCCAAGCGATCCAAGAAATCGTGAAGTTGTTTTCCCTGCAAATGATCCTCTAAATGGAAATTTGGCAACTCCGATTAATTCTTCTCCGCTTGTACGTGCCTACATCAACAATCTGCCCGCATACCGCCAAGGCTTGACCCCGATTCGTCGAGGCTTGGAAGTGGGTTTGGCACATGGCTATTGGATTGTCGGCCCCTTTGCTAAGTTCAATCCGCTGCGAGATACTGAGGTTGGCACGTTGACGGCGCTATTTGCGACCGTTGGCTTGCTGATCATTTCTACGCTTGCGATCTCGCTGTATGGTGCAAGCAATCCGCCTGCGCCGACTGTAACCATCACCACCCCCAACCCTCCAGAAGCGCTTAAGACGGGTGAAGGCTGGAATGAGTACGGAACTGGCTTTTTGATCGGTGGCGTTGGTGGCGCGATCGTGGCTTACTTCATCTTGGCAAACGTCGATGTCTTCAAGAATTTCTTGAACTTCATTCACGTCTAGTTTATTGCTTGAAAGTTAAGGCTTTGTCATGGGGATAAGCGTGTCTTGTCCCCATATTTTTTGTTTAAATCAGCCCTAAGGATTGCTTCTTTGTGCCGTCCATCGGTTCCCCAATGTGCATTTTCTATAAGATGATGAACTAAATTCGTCAAGCAATTCTCCATAATCTAAGCGATCGCCCCTCACGAGACGATCGCCCTTAATTATTTGACTTTGGAGAATGAGGTACTTCCTCATTCTCCATTGCCTATCTCTTAGTAATCGAAATCGCCGCCCATGCCAGCGCCAGCACCTGCTGGAGCGCCATCCTTCGGCTCAGGCTTATCGACCACAATGCACTCAGTCGTCAGCACCATGCCAGCGATCGAAGCCGCATTTTGCAGCGCCGAGCGAGTCACCTTTGCAGGGTCCACGATGCCCGCTTCGAACATATCAACGAATTCGTTCGTTGCAGCGTTAAAGCCGACGTTGAACTCCTTCTCTTTGACACGCTCAGCAATGACTGCGCCGTTCTGACCTGCGTTCTCAGCGATCCGCTTCAGAGGAGCCGCCAGAGCGCGAGCCACGATCGTTGCACCGATCAACTCTTCACCCTTGAGGCTGCTGTTTGCCCAGCTTTCGAGCTCGGGAGACAGGTGAGCCAGCGTCGTACCACCACCGGGAACGATGCCTTCTTCCACAGCCGCCTTGGTCGCGTTAATCGCATCTTCCAGACGCAGCTTACGGTCCTTCATTTCGGTTTCCGTTGCCGCACCAACCTTAATTACTGCCACACCGCCAGCCAGCTTCGCCAGACGCTCTTGCAGCTTTTCCTTGTCGTAGGACGAATCAGTCTCGTCCATTTGACGGCGGATTTGCTCAACACGCGCCTTAACTGCTGCTTCGTTGCCTTCAGCAACGATCGTCGTGTTGTCCTTGGTGATGGTGACGCGGCGAGCGCGACCCAGCATGTCTACCTTGGCAGCATCCAGCTTCAGACCTGCATCTTCGGTGATCAGTTGACCACCTGTCAGGACTGCGATGTCTTCCAGCATAGCTTTCCGACGATCGCCAAAGCCGGGAGCCTTGACTGCTGCCACGTTCAGCACGCCACGCAGACGGTTCACAACCAAGGTTGCCAATGCTTCTTTTTCGATGTCTTCCGCAATGATCACCAGCGGACGACCTGCACGCGCCACTTGCTCCAGCACAGGCACGAGGTCTTGCACCAGCGTGATCTTCTTGTCGGTGATCAGCAGGAACGGCTCATCCAGAACCGCTTCCATGCGCTCGGTGTCAGTGGCAAAGTAGGGCGAGATGTAGCCTTTGTCGAAGCGCATCCCTTCGGTGACTTCCAGTTCGGTCGTCATCGATTTGCCTTCTTCCAGCGAAATCACGCCTTCCTTACCGACTTTATCCATCGCTTCTGCAATCATGCTGCCGACTTCGTCGTCGTTACCTGCAGAGATTGCGCCGACTTGCGCGATCGCCTTGGAATCTTCCACAGAGCGAGCGTGCGCCGCGATTTTGTCCACCAGGAAGCCCGTTGCCTTGTCAATGCCGCGCTTGAGGGCGATCGCGTTCGCACCTGCTGCCACGTTCCGCAGACCTTCTTTCACCATCGCGTGAGCCAGCACGGTTGCCGTCGTGGTGCCGTCGCCTGCCGCATCATTGGTCTTGGAGGCAGCCTGACGAATCAGCGCCACACCCGTGTTCTCTACGTGGTCTTCCAGTTCAATTTCTTTTGCGATCGTCACACC
>NZ_JACJPG010000552.1 GCF_014695955.1 Leptolyngbya sp. FACHB-36
TTGAAGTCAGCTAAAACCCTTGTATTTGTCCTCGATAGCTCGCTCAGAAACGTTCCAATGTCGGCACTGTACGACGGCAAGCAGTACTTAATTGAGCGGTACGGAGTGGCGCTAGCACCGGGGCTGCAACTCCTCGATCCAAAACCGCTTCAGCGACAGGGACTTCAAACGCTCATTGCTGGATTAACCGAAGAGCGGCATGGGTTTAGCGCCTTATTCAATGTCGATTCAGAGCTAAAAGAAATTCAGTCCGAGGTGCCCAGCCGAGTTCTATTGAACCAGACCTTTACGAGTTCAGAACTACAAAAGCAAATCAACTCCGTGCCGTTTCCAGTGGTTCATTTAGCAACGCATGGTCAGTTTAGCTCCAATGCAAATGCGACGTTTGTGCTGGCGTGGGACAAACCCATAAACGTCAACGAGCTTAGCGGCTTGTTGCGCGATCGCGCCAATCGTCAGGATGCGGCGATCGAGCTTCTGGTTCTAAGCGCCTGTGAAACTGCCGCAGGAGACAACCGAGCCGCTCTGGGGTTAGCGGGAGTGGCAGTGCAGGCGGGGGCACGCAGTACGCTAGCGTCTTTGTGGAGCCTGGATGATGAATCGGGAGCCGCGTTTATGGGTGAGTTTTACCGTGAGCTAGCGAATGCACAGGTCTCGAAGTCGGAAGCCTTGCGACGGGCACAGCTTACTCTGCTGCGCGACCCAAATTTTCGCCATCCCCGCTATTGGGCACCGTACGTGTTAGTGGGGAATTGGCTGTGAGGAAGTTTCGCTGGACGATTTGACGATCGTGAATTGTTCAGGAGTCAAAATAACGTTTGCATACTGAAAACCGCCAACTAAATCTTCATGTGGAGTAGCCAGATCAACCGCGTAACCCTCTGGCTGCTCATAACATTCAACAATCGTTCCTAACGTCCCTCTAGGAATTATTTGTGTGTTTAGGTCGTCTTGAATGTCTACCAAGGTCTGAATTTGATCGTAGGCTTTTGCGCTCATCACTTCTTTTTGCTACTGGTGGACTTCGAGCCAATTTGTAATTAGTCTTGGAATCTCTGTTCCTCGATCGAGTTGCCAAATAGTCACTAAAGTTCCTTCTCTTCCGTTTGCCCCTCGAATGACTACTCGTACTTCAAATCTCGGACCATAACGATTGCTTTGTCCTTGAGTTGCTGGAGTCTTACTAAGCTGTTGCCGCAGTTGAGTGACTACATCTTGGGCTGCTGCAATTCGATTCTGAGGGTTTTGTACATCATATCCAACCGCTGCAAACGTCACCCACTTGCCCTGATTTCCTGGGTTGCCTGGATTCATTGAATAGTCTTCAAACTTGCGCAGGTCAATTTCTACAGCTTGAGCATTTGGTAAAGGATCACGAGATTGCCAACTCATCGCAAGGATTATTTAATGCTGGGGTAAGCAACGATCGCCCGTCGCAACTCCAACTCCATAGGGCGTTGCCGTCGAAGCGTCAGCAGTCAGAATAACCGCACCATTGCGGCTGATCCAGCCTTGCGCTTCCACGATGGAGTCAGGGGTGCGCTGGGATGAAGTGACGATCGCAGCAGTTCCAGTCGCCTGCTGTGGACCGTCGATCGGCTCAAGGTCTTGCCACAGAATGTCGGGAATCAACGGATCGCTGGGATTCTGCGGCACGCCGCCGCGCCCTGCGTTAACAAAGCGGCTGGTTTGGTCGCCTTGAACCCGACAGCCCTGAGCGAGCGGAGGAGCGCTAAAGGTGGCTGGTAGCTGCGGGGTTTGCTGCGTTGGATCAATCTCAGGCGTGTTAATGGTCACAATCCCATTGACGCCAAATTCTGAACTCGCGGTGATGTCGCTAAAAAGAGTTAGACGATCGCGAAACGCAATGCCAAAAATGCCCTGCGTCGTGATGTTAATGTTGCCGCCGTTTCCCTGAAACGCATTTGCCGTGATGTCGCTATTTTCACCAAGAACCGCCACAACAAAGCCAGCCGCGAGATTGATATTGCCGCCATCGCCAGTTCCCTGAGCTTTTCCAGCAGTCGTAGAGATGGAACTGCCGCGCCGCAGCAGTAAACGATTTGGCAGATTTAGAGTTATGTTGCC
>NZ_JACJPG010000553.1 GCF_014695955.1 Leptolyngbya sp. FACHB-36
CAAAACACCGTGCCAAAATACGCCTCGCGCATCATCTCCAGCAGTTTCGGACTCTGCGCCAGATTCAGCGTTGCCTCACAGGAAAACTGCACCGGATAGCCGTTGTGCTTTTGCCAGTCAATCAGGTGCGGCAGTAGTTCCATCACGGCGCGACGGTTGCCGACAAAATTATCATCGACAAAATACACCGCGCCTGGATTGCCGCGCTCCAACATTGCGTCAAGCTCTCGCAGAATTTGCGCCGGTGTTTTCATGCGAGGATTGTTGCCGTAGAGGGCAGGAATGTCGCAAAACTCGCAGTGATAGGGACAGCCGCTAGAGAACTGGATGTTGCCGAGGAAGTAGCGATCGATCGCCAATTTCTCATACGCCGGAGTCGGAAACTCGCTCAAGGGCAATCGCTCCTTGGTTTCAAAGCGAAGTTGCTGCGACGGACGCTCGATCGTGTCGTCGAGATGCTCGATCAGGCGATCGGTGCTATCGCCCAACTCCCCGATGCTAAGAATGTCAAACTCCGGGTAGTACTCTGGACAGCCCGACACGGAAGGACCGCCAACAACGGTGACTTTACCTGCCTGATGCGCTAGCTCGTTGATGCGATTAATCTGCGGACGCTGGATGTGCATGCCGCTGGTAATCACCACGTCTGCCCAACGATAATCTGCGCTGGTTGCCGATCGCAGGTTCTCGTCGATCAGCCGCACGTCCCACTCCTGCGGTAGGTACGCCGCCACAACTAGCAAGCCCTGCGGTGGCATAAATGCCTGAACGCCTTTGAGAAAATAGGCGTGATGAAAGGTGCCAAACGATCGGCTGTACTTGGGAAAAATGCAGAGAATGCGACGGCGATGGCGCGGAATGTAGCGTTGCCGCTGCTCGGTTTCGACGGGATGGGACGCAGTGAGAGTGCTCGTCATCTAGAATTGCCTCTTCACACAGTTAGGAGTTAGAAACTGGGAACTGGAGTCTCGTTGTCGAGTGCAAATATCTAGAAGATTAGCGAAGTTGACAGGAATTGGCTAGAACGGCTTCTGACTCAGGGGATAGCGTGATACTAATTCGGAATTCGAAATTCGTAAGTCGGAATTGCAAACGTTTGATTGGTCCCTTTGATTGGTTGCTGAAACTTAGAGATAAGTCCTGTGTCGCGACGGCATTGTGGATAGGTCGCATTGCAGCAATTCTTAGAAACCGCTAGCGATTCGAGATCTCATTCGTTAATCCAGTCAAGCTCAGCGTGTGACAAGACGCTACGATCGATTCAGTGGCGATTCTGGCTGGCAATATGGCTCTGACTCCAAAAACCACGGCTTGACTCTACGAGACAGATTTCGTTGAATGGACCGAACAGACCGTGCGACTGCTGCGGGCAGAACAATTCCAGCGAGTGGATTGGGAAGCAGTGATTGAGGAGATCGAGAGCTTGGGACGGTCCGATCGGCGAGAGCTAAAGAGTTGGCTGGAAGTAGTGTTACAGCATTTGCTGAAGTGGCAGTATCAGCCTCAGTTACGCAGTGGGTCTTGACGAAACACCGTGAATCAGCAGCGCAATCAAATTGAAGACCTGCTGCAAGATAGCCCCAGCCTGAATCTATATCTAGAGACGCTGCTACCGGACTGCTACCGACGCGGACGACGAGCTGCTAGTGATGAAACAGAGCTACCGCTCAACAGGTTTCCAGTGGAGTGTCCCTACACCCTCGACCAAATACTGGATGCAGCGTTTCTACCTGAGGCGATCGAGCCGTAGGATCACCTCACCCGTGATGCTTTAGGGAAGTGGTCAGTCAAAACTGAGTCAGGAGAGGCACGATCGGTGTGCGATCGTGCCTCTTTTGGGAAGGAGCGCTGAATTATGCGGCGATCTGGAAGTCCGACGCAGTTAGCAACAGAGAGCGCTGGAGTGTAGCAAACTGGGCACCGCTGCCAAAGCCATACTCCGCGCCATCCGAGTTGTAGAACAAGTTGCCACTGCCGCGACTGTAGACGATTAGGGCATCGCTACCTGCCGCGTAGTCATCACTGTCAACCGTCGTAAACTCGGCGGCAACGCTAAATCCACCACCCACCACGCTCTGAAGCGCCGTGAAGGTTGTCTTATCCAAGACGATCTTGTCAACGCTGACTTCAAAGTCTCGGACGCGATCGACCCCCAAACCAGCCGCATCAAACGCGGTGCTGGAGTTGAACACAAACTGGTCGCTGCCAGCACCACCACTCAGGACATCATCACCGACTCCGCCAGTGAGCGTGTCGTTACCGTCGCCACCCAGCAGACGATCGCTATCGCCTTTCTCCTGCACGATCGTGGCAGCGAGACCGATGAAGCTACTGGAGCCGTTGCCAACGCTGCCCAAGCTGGTTGCTGCTCCAGTCGAAAGGTCGAGGCTGTACAGCGTAGAGCCGGACACCGCATACGCAATATTCAGACCGTTGAGCGGCGAGAAGATGTCGAATCCACCCGTTGCGCCAAAGTCAACGCCAAGAGAGCCGATCGTCCGCAGCACACCGTTGTTCGGCGGGTTTTGCAGCACTAGGGTATCGAGCGCGGAGTCAATGCCGAATAGCTGCGTCGTCCGCGTGGGGGCGGCAGGTCCAGAAAAGGAATTGGTGTACGCGGCAGCGGTAATGGTCGGGTTTGCCCCTGCGTTGCGATCGTCCGTTGCGTAGGTCAAGTTTAGGTCGGGCTGGAACGGTGCAGCAGCATCGAAGGGCGCGATCGCGCCGTTATCGACGTTGACGCGGAGGTTCTGGTCATTGCTGCCCACCAGTCGCAGGCGATCGGGAACTGGGTTGAAGTCTACGCCCGCTTCCACTCCAGCGTTAAACGTGAGCGGTGACAGGGTGCTGACGAAGCTGGCAGAGCCAGTGGTGGGGTCGATCGTGTAGATCTTGCTGGTGTCGGTGACGCCGTAGAGCAAGCCATTGGCAGGTCGCACGTCGATGCCGATCAAGGTGCCATCTACGCCAGTTACGCTGACGCTGCTAGTGAAAATCGGATTGCTGGGGTCGAAGGCGACGATCGTATTCTGAGCCGTCAGACCAAAAAGCTGCAACTGCCCATCGCCGTCTAGCAGATCGTCACCCGAACCACCTCTGAGGATATCGCTGTCTCCTCCTCCCAGCAGCGCATCGTTGCCATTCTTCGCGTTCAGCGTATCGTTATCTGATCCGCCTCTAAGCAGGTCGTTGCCGTCACCGCTGTCGAGAACGTCGTCGCCGTCGTTTCCATCCAGAAGATCGTTGCCGTTCGCACTTCTGAGCATGTCGTCGCCATCGCCGCCCTTGAGCGTATCATCGCCGTCGCCGCCGTCGAGGAGGTCGTAGCCCTCAGCGCCATCCAGAAGATCGCCGCCGTTCTCGCCCCGGAGGATATCGTCGCCTGCGCCGCCGAGAATGGAGTCGTTGCCGTCGCCGCCTCTGAGCCGATCGTCGCCTGTACCGCCATTCAGGGTATCGTTGCCGTTTTCGCCTTGCAGCACATCATTTCCTGCACCGCCTCTCAGGAGGTCATTGCCATCGCCGCCTTGCAGGCTGTCGTTACCGCCACCCACTTGAACGAGGTTAGCTGCGAGACCAATCAGGTTCAGATAGCTATCCCCAACGCTGCCCAAGTTGGTTGCCGCTCCACTCGAAAGGTCGAGGCTATACAGCGTGGAGCCGGACACCGCATACGCTGCATTCACGCCGCTTAGCGGTGAGAAGATGTCGAATCCGCCTGTTGCGCCAAAGTCGATGCCAAGAGAGCCGATCGTCCGCAGCACGCCGTTGTTCGGCGGGTTTTGCAGTACCAGGGTATCGAGCGCGGAGTCAATGCCGAATAGCTGTGTTGTCCGCGTGGTGGCGGCAGGTCCAAAAAAGGAATTGGTGTACGCGGCAGCGGTGATGGTTGGGTCTGCTCCCCCGTTGCGATCGTCCGCCGCATAGGTCAGGTTCAGGTCCGGTTGGAAACCAGGAGTGACGGCATCAAAATCTGCGATCGCCCCGTTATCGACGTTGATGCGGAGGTTCTGGTCATTGCTGCCTACCAGTCGCAGACGATCGGGGACTGGGTTGAAGTCTACGCCCGCTTCCACTCCAGCAGCGAAACTAATGGGTGACAGCGTGCTGACGAAGGTAGCGGAGCCAGTGGTCGGGTCGATCGTGTAGATCTTGCTGGCGTCGGTGACGCCGTAGAGCAAGCCGTTGGCGGGTCGCACGTCGATGCCGACCAACGTGCCGTCTACGCCCGTGATCTCAATGCTGCTGGCTTGACTGGGGTTGCTGGGGTCAAAGGCGACGATCGTGTTGTAGTCGGTTAAACCAAACAGGCTTAGATCCCCATCGCCGTCTAGTACATCGTCACCTGCGCCGCCCTTGAGGGTGTCTTTACCTGCACCGCCCAAAAGCCCGTCGTTTCCTTCTTCGCCATCCAATAGATCATTCCCTGACTTTCCCTGGAGTAAGTCTTCGCCAGCTTGACCGAAAATGCTGTCTTTGCCGTCTGTTCCGGTGAGAACATCGCGATCTGGGGTGCCAACGATCGATGAATTCGCCATACCGTCTCCTGAATGAAGGTGCTTTGCTGCAAGTTGATTTGTCGCCTGCACAGCAAGGAATTGTGCAGGCGTAACAGGTTGGAAGCTGCTAGGTTCAGCTTCATAGGGTGCAATCCTGAGCCGTTAAGGTCAGGCGACACCGTTCTGGTCACATAGCGGGGCTAGAAAACACGACTAGCCGATTTAGACACGCAGGCGTGAGGGCAAGATTGTAGCTACCAGTTCCAGGAAATCAGCCTCATTGCCTCGCGTTTCTACAAGAACTACGCGCAACTTCACCGTTTGGATGCACGCTAGAAAAAACTTTTTTGCGCGATGGGCTGGACGCCGTTTATTGAGTTACGGCTGCACGCCCGATGAACAGCACTTTTCCAGTCGGGCGACCGATCGGAGAACCCGCGGCTGGCTCTAGCGTAATTTCAAATAATTGACCCGCCTCTAACCCAGGCAGACGAGTCGCCGGAACTTGTACGCTGCGATCGCCCGGTACCAGACCCAGCGAGGTCGGTCCTTTCGCCTGATTTGGCTTCGTCCACAGTTCCAAGGCTTGATTAGGCGCAACGGTCGTCTTTGCCAGCGGAATCACTTGCACTTGGTTTCTGGCATCGCCCTGGACAATCCAGCCCGGCTGCTTTGTCTCTGGGGACTGAAGCACCGCCGTAAAGGTGGGTGCCGGATCAGAGGATCTCAGAAACGTCCCGATCGCCAGCGCCACCGAGGCAGCAAGCCCCACAGCGCTGGTTGCTCGCCAGAAATTAATGTTTTCCCACAGGCGGCTGGAGCGAGCTGGAGTCCGAGCAGGCTGAGGGCTGGGGAGATTTTGTTCAATTCGGGTCCAGAGATCAGCGGTAGGAGTGATGGGGTCCGCGACCGCAGTTAGCCCCAGCAGCCGATTCTCCCAGTAGCGGACTGCCGCCCGAAGTTCGTCGTTTGTCGCCATCGATCGTTCGACATCGGCGGCTTCTTCAGCCGTCAAAACGCCTAGAACATACTCGCCCGCTAGCGCCCAGCCATCATCAGGGTCCTGCAAATTCATGGCAGACACTCCCGCAACGCTAAAAGCCCCCGCCGAATCCATGCCTTGACCGTACCCAACGGCGTCTCAAGGTGGGTGGCGATCTGAGAATGTGAGTAGCCATTGACGTAGGCGAGAAGAATGCTGGCTCGTTTTTGAGTGTCTAGCTGCTCAAGGCAGCGCTGAAGCGCTTCTGCATCTGTCATGCGCGACAGCCTTTCCAACAAATCCGTAGCCGTATCAGGTTCGTTTGAAAGCATGGTTTGATCGACAGCGATCTCACGAGAGGTTTTGCGTAACGTGTTGAGCGCTCGATAGCGCACGATGGTGAATATCCAAGCCCTAGCCGATCCACGCTGGGGGTCAAACGTTCCGGCTTTCTGCCAAATTTGCAAGAACGCATCTTGCACAACTTCGTCGGCTAAGTCGCGGCGATGCACAATTCGGAACGCAACGCCAAGTAACTGACTCGCTTCGTGTTCGTAGATTTGCCGTAGGGCAGCGCGATCGCCGCGTGCACAGGCAAGGAGTGCTGCTTCACAGTCAAAAGGGGCTGACGGCTTGGACTGGCTCATGAAATCCGCGCCTCTACGAAAGCTGCCGTCCGATAAACTCCTCTAGCAGGTTTGTGCCTTGGTGAAATAGCAACAACCATTCTCCTCAAATCACCATTACGAGCCATATCAGACCTCTCGGTTCACACTGATGCTACCGTACTGTGAACCGTCTGCAGTCATATCAAGTCGGAATCCGGAATTCGCAATACTCGCTGCGCGAGAAGCAAGCTACGAAATTGCAGAAGCTTTAGCCTGCCTACGTTTTAGTGGTTTGATCTGTAGCTGGAATTTAGAGAATTGGTATTTAAGACGCTAGAATTCTGGCGGCTAATGCTGGAGTTAAAAATCAAAGGGTAGGTGTCATACGGAAGTCTGCACCTACCCGCAATGGTTTGACCTGAAGACAGGTTTGACCTGAAGATAGCGAAACGCGCTTCGCTGTCTTCAGGTGACAATTTGACTCAGATCTAACGTCTCAGATTCAACTCAGATTCAACGCTTCAAACAGCCTCTGATGCCTCGTTACGGCTTGGGCATTGTTGTGCTAGCCGTTGACATTGCAGCCACGTCAATCAACCGAGTCGGACTCTTATCAACAAGGACATTGCCCATGCGTTGGACGGCACCTTTCTCCAGATCAACGCTGTAAAACGTGGAGCCAGAAACGGCAAACGCCGTATTCGTGCCGCTGGCATCGGTCATGATATCCATTCCTGCCATTGGGCTGAAATTGGTGCCGAGCATTCCAACGGTTTTAAGCACGCCATCGTTCGGCGGATTTTGCAGCACCAGCGCGTCCCGAATTCCGTCAATGTTGAATAGCTGCGTTGTTTTTGCGCCTGCCATTGAGTTTGTATATGCACCTGCGCTGATGCCTGCGCTTTTACCAGACAGCTGATCGTCTTTCGCGTACTTCAGCGGCTTATCCACGGTTGTGGCACCGGTCTCGACGTTGATGCGGAAATTTTGTCCGTTGCCAGCAACGAGCCGCAGCCGATCGGCAACCGGATTAAAGTCTACACCGGAGCTAAGCCCGCCCTTAAACGGCTTGCTGAGGCTGCTCACCATCGTTGCCGCGCCAGTGGTTGGGTCGATCGTGTAGATCTTGCTGGTATCCGTCACCCCGTAAAGCTTCTGATTTGCCGGACGAACATCGATGCCGATCAGGTTTCCGTCAACGCCGCTGACCTGAATTTTGCGAGCGCTGGTGAGCTGAGCAGAGTCAAACGCAACCAGATTGTTGTCCATGGTCAGACCAATGATCTCGACGGCTGTTGCAGGCTGAGCCATTCCAAGCGAGCCCAGCGAGACCGTCGCGGCGATCGCAATCAGTGATGCGTGAAGATAGGATTTCATACGTAGGGTTCCCTAGTGTCTAAACTACTCTCGTGTCAATCAGCCGAATGCTGATTTCATGTATCTATAAAGAGTTACCCACAACACATCGATATGGATGCACTCAGTTGAAGCGTTATTTGCGTTTAATTGATAAGTAAATCTTATAGATAGACAAAATCTCTGCGGCTCAGGTTGCCAGGAACTGCTGGTTTTCCTGCCGAACCTGCGCTGCCGCTTCGTCGTAGAGAAATGGCAAGAAGGCATACCGCTTTCCCTGAGTGACCGGAGTCGCCTCGTGCAGGAGCGAGCAAGAGAAGACAACAGCCCCTCCGAGTGGAGGTCGATAGGTCTGGCGACCAAATTCTGGAAAGCGCAGATCGCCCCCTTCGTACTCGTCGGGATTCAAATTTAAGGAAACCGCAAATCGTCGGTGAGCCGTGCCTTGCGTGGTGTTGTCGCGATGGGGGCGAAAGTACCCTCCAGATTCAGCGTCGTAACAGCCGACGATGTAGCGCTCGATCCGGGTTGCCTGAAACTGAAAGGCTCTGAAAATTTCTGGCACGAGACGATCGTACAGTCGGCTCATGGCTGCCCTGCAAAGGTCG
>NZ_JACJPG010000554.1 GCF_014695955.1 Leptolyngbya sp. FACHB-36
TTTCAATCAAAGACTTGAATGCCGTTGCAGGGCTGCCTTGCGCTTACGGAGTCAGGTGGTTAAAGCAGCGAATTGCCACCGAGGACGATGGCGTTGTCACCCGCATTAAGCAAGCGGGCTTTGTGATTTTGGGTAAAACTGCCACCTCCGAAGCTGGAACTCTTCCCTATACAGAACCCGATGGCTTTCCTCCAGCACGCAATCCCTGGAATCCTGATTACACGCCCGGAGGCTCCAGTGGTGGAGCCGCGGCAGCAGTGGCGGCGGGTTTATGTTCTATTGCTCAGGGGTCAGATGGCGGTGGCTCAATTCGCGGTCCGGCATTTTGCTGTGGACTTGTGGGAATCAAGCCATCACGAGGACGAGTTACCCATGCGCCACTCGGAGATCGCCTCAACGGCATTGCTACGAATGGACCGATCGGGCGTACGGTTGCCGATGCAGCCGCGCTGCTCGATGTCATGTCTGGCCACGTCACCGGAGACCCCTATTGGTTACCCGACCCGGACCCCTCGTTTCTAGCAGCGACCGAGACGCCACCCAAGCCATTGCGAATTGCGTTTGCTACCACGATCGCGCCTATTGGCGATGCTGATCCGGTATGCCAGCAAGCGGTCATGGATGCAGTACGACTGCTAGAAGGACTGGGGCACACGGTTGAACCGGGGTGCCCGAACTTTGAGGATTTAATTGAGCCGTTTCAAATCATTTGGCAAGCGGTGCTGGCAGAGGCAGGAGTGTCAGGATTGGCTCTCGGTAAAATGAACCGCTGGCTGCTGGGTCGCGCCCGCTTTTGCTCCTGCGGCAAATATCTCCGGGCTGTCTCGACCATGCAAAAAATTTCTCGCCGTATCGTTGCCTTTTTTGACGAGGTGGACGTGCTAGTGCTGCCAACCTACTTGCATTCAACCATTCGAGTGGGTGAGTGGGCAAATCTGCGATCGGCGAAAACCCTCCAGAAAATTATTAACTGGGTTGCACCATGCCCGCCCTTTAATGCGACTGGGCAGCCTGTGATCGCGCTGCCAACGGGGCTGGCTCCTAATGGTTTGCCAGTAGGCGTTCAACTCGTCGGTCGTCCGGCTGCGGAAGCGACTTTAATTGCCCTTGCTGCGCAATTAGAAACAGCAAATCCTTGGAGCGATCGCCGTCCTGCCCTGGCAAATCAAGAATTTTGACCCGGAGGCAGACGGGGCGATCGCCCCAACACCTTCGTGAGACCCTGACCTCTTGCGACCCTTAGTGGTCTGTAGACGAAGCAATATTCCCAAAAACGGTTGCTAGTGGGGCGAAAACCGGATTCTAAAACTAGATCGCGGTACACTGCCTAGCAATTCATCGATCGTGATCCAGGTCAATGACTCCCCTCCTTCGGATAGATAAGATAGGACAGTTGTAGCCTAGTGCACACCATCCCTTGCTTCCAGAAGAAAACTGAATTAACCTGATTAATGTAGAAATCTGTACAGTTGATTAAGCATTCTTCGATAGCAAGACGTGTACAGTGGTTCTATATCCGGTGTGAGGAGAAAAAATTCAATGTCAAAGTTTCTGTTGAACGCGCTACTGGTCAGTCCCGCAGTTTTCGGAGCCACTCTGGCAGTTTCGGCCTCTGCATTTGCCGCAGATGCAACGTCAGTAAAAGAGATCGCTCAGCCTCAGGCATCTACGCTACAGCCCCAGCTTGTTGCTGCTCCTGAAGCTTCTAAAACGGAAGTTGCTCCCGTATTCTCAAATGCTCCTGTAGCTCCAGCTATTGTGGCGTCTACTCCTGTAGAACAGCCCGCTGCTGCTCCGGCTGACTCAGATTCAGCAGATTCGCTGAATCAACTCAACCGCTACAGTCGTGAAGGACGAGCAGCGAACAACATGAGTCAGGTTACATCGGTGTCGCAGCTGTCCGACGTGCGACCGACTGACTGGGCATTTCAAGCGCTTCAATCGCTGGTTGAGCGTTATGGCTGTATCGTCGGCTATCCCGATCGTACGTATCGCGGCAACCGCGCCTTAACTCGTTACGAATTTGCCGCTGGTTTGAATGCTTGTATCGATCGCGTTAACGAGCTGATTGCTGCTGCTACCGCTGATCTGGTTAAGAAAGAGGACTTGGCAACGCTGCAACGCCTGCAAGAAGAGTTTGCCGCAGAATTGGCAACCTTGCGCGGTCGCGTGGACGCTTTGGAAGCTCGGACGGCAACGCTGGAGAAGCAGCAGTTCTCCACCACCACCAAGCTGGCAGGTGAGGTGATTTTCGCGGTTACGGATGAGTTTGGGCAGAACGTTGACAACAATACGGTACTCCAGAACCGCGTTCGTTTAGCGTTGAACACAAGCTTTACCGGGAGAGACTTGCTCGTAACCCGTCTAGCTGCTGGTAACGCCACTGCCTTCAACTACGGGACCTCCTCTGGCGTCGGTGCACTCAATGCTCCGTTCTCTGAAGGACTACAAACCTTTAACTTCGGCAACACGGGTAACAATTCAGTCTATGCGGACTGGGTTGCTTACTACGGTAATCTGGGTGAGAACATTAAGTTCTACCTTCCTGCTATTAGCGGTTTGCACTACGACTACGCAGCGACGTTTAGCCCTGCACTTGATTCGTTTGATGGCGGTACTGGCGCTCTTTCCATCTTTGGTCAGCGCAACCCGATCTACCTGATTGGTGGTGGTTCAGGTCTTGCGTTTACGGTACAGAACCCACGCCTGCCTGGATTCACGTTCTCGATCGGCTACCTAGCAGACAACTCCGCATTTAACACCTCGACCCGTGTGGGACCAACAACCTTTGGTGCCAACAACCCTTCAGAGGGTTTGTTTGAAGGTAGCTACAGTGCACTAGCACAGCTGGGTTACACGGGTGGCAACTTTGGAATTGGCTTAACCTACGTTAATGCTTACCGCAGTGCCAACGGTGGAACAAATCAAGTTGCTATCTTTGATGGCGGTAGTGCAGTTCCAGCAACGGGAACGCTCTTAGCGAACCAAAACGGCCTTGCCGCTCGTTCGGCGATCGTCAACGGCTACGGCGCGTCGGCTTACTTGAAGCTGGGTCAAAACATTGTCCTGAATGGCTTCTTCTCGTACATCAACGCGGACTTCGTTGACGATGGTCGTGATCAAGCCGACATCTGGACCTACGGCGTCGGTCTTGCTTTCCCCGACCTAGGTAAGAAAGGCAATTTGGGCGGTTTGATCTTTGGAGCTGAGCCTTATCTAGGCAACGCCAGAGAGTTGTACCCTGGTCAGGGCGCTAGAAGCAGCACGCCGTTCCATGCGGAAGCGTTCTACAAGTACCAGCTAACGGATAACATCTCTGTGACGCCGGGTGTGATCTGGATCTTTAATCCGGGTCAGAATAGCGACAACGAAGACATCATCATCGGTACGCTTAGAACGACGTTCACGTTCTAATGCTTGCTGACTCAACTGGTGCCTTAAATAACTAGAGCGAAAGCCCTGCTGTAAGCAGGGCTTTTCTATTGAATGCGTCATTTCGGCTTGCGACCTAAATCACAAATAGGAGCTAAATTTTCGATTATTCTCTAAAACCCCAGTGCTGAACCGTAGTATAATGAATGAATTAACCCCTGATTGGCCCTAAGCCATTTAACCCGTGGAACTGTCCTGTAAAAATGAGTATGCGCTTTCAGCTCTGATTGAGCTAGCTGCTAAACATGGCAGTGGTGAGCCGCTGCAAATTCGTCAAATTTCTGCTCAGCAGCAAATTCCCGATCGCTACCTAGAGCAACTGCTGGCGGCGCTCCGCCGATGTGGCTTAGTCCGATCGCAGCGCGGTGCCAAGGGAGGATACGTGCTGGCTCGTGAACCTTGGAAGATAACTCTGCTGGAAGTAATGATGTGCCTTGATGGTTCAGACGCACAGCCCAGTGAGTCGGACACAGAGCTTAAAACTGTTGAGAGCACCGTTATTCGAGAGGTTTGGCAAGAAGCACATCAAGCCGCAAACACGGTTCTTCAGCGCCATACTTTACAGGATCTTTGCGAAAAGCGCGATGCCCGACGCCAACTCGATATTATGTACTACATCTAGAAAAATTTGAGCGGTGGGAGTCTTTAGGTTTGCGTTAGCGCTTAGGGCTGTGTATAGCCTCTGGAACGTCTAAGGCTAAGACTTAGAGAACGCCACCTGCCCGCTCATAACGCCTTGCTTTTTTATCGATCAAATCACTGTCATCACTTCAAATCCCACATCTTTTTTTCCCATGCGGATTGCAACGAACATTACAGAACTTATTGGTCACACCCCTCTCGTGCAGCTTAACCGGATTCCGGAAGCAGAAGGCTGCGTTGCCAGAATTGTTGTGAAGTTGGAGGGGATGAATCCGTCCTCCTCGGTGAAAGACCGAATCGGCATCAGCATGATCAATGCAGCAGAGCGAGAAGGGCTGATTGCAGCGGGCAAAACGATTTTAGTGGAGCCAACCTCTGGCAACACGGGCATTGCGTTGGCGATGGCAGCGGCTGCCAAAGGCTATCGCCTAATTCTGACGATGCCAGAAACGATGAGTGCTGAACGACGAGCAATGCTGCGGGCGTACGGCGCAGAATTGGAGCTTACGCCGGGCATCGAGGGCATGACCGGCTGTATTCAACGAGCACAGCAGATTGTGGACTCAACGCCCCACGCCTACATGCTGCAACAGTTTCGCAATCCAGCTAACCCACAAATCCACCGCGACACTACCGCTGAGGAAATTTGGGCAGATACTGATGGTCAAGTAGACATGATCGTGGCGGGTATTGGAACGGGTGGCACCATTACCGGTGTCGCTGAGGTCATTAAGCAGCGCAAGCCGGAGTTTAAGGCGATCGCCGTTGAGCCTGCCAACAGTCCTATCTTGTCGGGCGGACGTCCGGGTCCGCACAAGATCCAGGGCATTGGAGCAGGGTTTGTGCCGCCTGTGCTGGATGTGGACGTGCTGGATGAAGTGATTACCGTGTCGGATGACGATGCGATCG
>NZ_JACJPG010000555.1 GCF_014695955.1 Leptolyngbya sp. FACHB-36
TCGGGACGAAAAGCGGTTAGCGGCTCCAGGCTCATGTTAAAGAAGTCTTTAGAAATTTAACGGATCTGTTACATCTCTATTTTCGCGTGAACGGCTGAAGCTATCAAGCGATCGTGGCGAAAATGAAAGCTGTTCTGCGGCACGATCGCACTTCACAACGCTGTCAAAACCGTAGCAATGGATTCGCTTGTGCAGACTCCTCCCCCTGGAAGATCGATCGCCACCTTCTTTAAGCTATTGTTAAGGAAGGTGCATAGTCTCCACAGATTCACTAGGATATATAGTTTAATTTAGCCCGAAGTTGCTCATGTCCCTGTGTAAGTGGATGTGGGTGAACTTTAACTACAGACGTATGATGCTGGACACGGGTCGATTACCACTTAGCGGCGATGCCCTCCGCTGGTACAAGCAAGGATTGGCGGCATCTGCCGGACAGCAGTACGATCACGCCGTTGCCTGGTTCGACCAGGTGCTGCAGTTCCGACCTGATTTTTATGAAGCCTGGTACGAGCGGGGCTTGGCGCTGGAGCACTGGGGTTTTTATGCCGAGGCGATCGCCAGCTTTGACCAAGCGCTGCGCTTGGAGCCCAAGAACGGCGTCGCTTGCAGCGTGTGGCATGCACGAGGCAATGCACTTCAGTACGGGCTGGGTGATTACCTAGGCGCAATCGCCTGCTATGACCAAGCGCTCGCGCTCAATTCCAAGGACGAATTGACATGGCAAAATCGCGGGAATGCGCTGCTATATGGGTTGACTCGCCCCGAAGATGCGATCGCCTGCTATGACCGCATGCTGCAGATTAATCCCGATAACTACTTGGGCTGGCGCAATCGCGGCAACGCGCTAGTAGAACTGCGCCGTTTTAGTGAGGCGATCGCCAGCTATAACCGCGCTCTTTCCCTGAATCCGGACGACGAAGTATCCTGGTACGCTCGCAACCTAGCCTCTGAACGCTCTGGACTTCACTACAAGCTGCCCACCACGCAGCCCAGTTGGAACACAACCAGCATTAATGGGACTGAGGGTGAACCCGCCTCAACGGTCATGGCTCCCGATCGTGAAGCGGCTTACGAGCATTCACCCAGCTACCCTGCCCAACCCGTTTTAATTCTCAAGGACGATTCGGGCAGACGAGAACTGGTGCTGGAGGCAGATCAGTACGTCCTCGGACGCGATCCAAAATGCGACATCCAGCTTTTCTCCCAGTTTGTGTCGCGCCAGCATGCGGTTCTCAAGAAAGTTCATAGAGCCAATGGCAGTATTGGTTACGAAATTGTGGATGGCAACCCAGAGGGTAAGCTCAGCACAAATGGCTTGATGATCAACGGGCAAAAGCATTCTAGTAAAGAACTTCGGTCTGAGGATGTCGTAGTGTTTGGTCCTCATGTGCAGGCAACGTATCGATCGATCTCAACCACGTTCTAGCCATCTGCGATCGGGTGGCTCGGCAACACTTCGCTCAGCGACATCTCATCCAGCAATATCCCACCTGGTTACCGGAGATTCTACGCAATCTTCATCAGAGCTTGAAATTTCACCTGGGTTGTTTACGGATTCCTGTGTGAGACTGGGACTGTCATGAAAAACCCATGGCGCAATCGCAAACTCAAGAAGTAACCCTGAGGACGGAAGCGTGCATTGCGGTTCTCACTTTAGTCTCGAAGTGGTTAAATTGAGCGCTTCAGTATGATGCGGTAAGCAGTTCATTCTCTGCGGATGCCAAACACGATTGAGTAGTTAATGGAAGGAGATGTAACTATGTCTGATTTGATTCAGGCGGTGTTGAATAGTGATGAGAAAACGAACCTACGACAGTTTGCCAGTCAGCTCCGCACCTCTGAGAAGCGTTATTTATTGCGGAACGAAATTCTCAGCGCTTTTTCGGACTACTGTAAAAATTACGAAAAATCAGACGTGTTCTATACGTCCTCCCGCTTAGGGAAACTGATTTATTACGTTCAAGAAATTATTTTAGACGGCGATAGCTTGTGTGTGATCATTCGTCCCCAGATTGCCAAGCAAGAGGCGTATCGCCTTCTGGAAGATATGACGATGGAACCAATGAGTTCGCAGGACTTGCTAGA
>NZ_JACJPG010000556.1 GCF_014695955.1 Leptolyngbya sp. FACHB-36
TACGCACCGGAAGCGATCGCCCGCTCTAATGCTGATCTGCTGACAACCGCTGAACTAAGATCTGAGTTTTTGCAGCAGTATGTATTAGGAAACGCTCAAACTTGGCTGCAAGAAAAGTTTCCTAAAATCACGGCTGATGAAATTGAACATCGCCTACAGCGCTACGGTCTGAACCCATGTGGGGAAATCTTAGGAAGTGATTTTCACTGCAATTTAGCAGAAGTGCATCTCAATCAGCTTGATCCATTTAACTATCAGGAACAAGCTGAAGCATTTACGGCTGGAGCGCTTTCAGTTGCCGCACTGCTAAACCATCAGTTTGGCGAGCCGCGCTACCAAAAATCGCGGGAGCTAGACCCGATCGTCGGTGTTTCCTTTACGGGGCTATTTGACTTCTTTGTTCACGCCTTTGGCGTTGAGTGGTTGCGGTGGTGGGAGGCAGGCAGACCCAATACTGTTTTTGGGCTGGAGTTTAAGCAGCGGGAGCAAGAATACTTGACCCGCTGGCGGGAAATTGTCAACCTTGCCGTGTGGGAGTATTGCGATCGACACGGACTCAAGCGCCCCAACCGCTGCACTACGGTTCAGCCAGCAGGCACGAAGTCCTTGCTCACCGGAGCCAGTGCTGGTTGGCACCCGCCCAAAGCGCAGCGCTATATCCGCCGGATCACGTTTCGTAAGGGCGACCCGGTTGCAATGGCGTGTCTCGACTACGGCTACAGCGTCGTGCCGTCTCAGTCTGATAAAGATGAGCAGGGCAATTTGCTGAACGACCCGTTTGACTCGCGCTGCACGGAATGGCTGGTTGAAATTCCCGTGGAGGTGCCGTGGGCAAACTTACCTGGAGCGGATGAGATTGCGATCGAAGCCTTCTCTGCGCTTGCCCAGTTTGATTTCTACATGCAGGTGCAAACCCATTACACCACGCACAACACCAGCGCCACGCTAGAGCTAACCGAGGCAGAAATTGAGCCGCTGGGTCAACGCATTGCGCAGGCGATCGCCAACGATGAAGGCTATATTAGCGCGGCGCTGCTGGCTCGATTTGACGCGCCGTTTCCGCGTTTGCCGTTTGAGAAGATCGACAAAACCACGTTCGATCGACTTCAGCAAGAGGTGCACGATCGACGGCGCACTACGGACTTTTACGCCGCCATCAATCGCTATGACTCAGGCTTCAGCCTTACCGAAGGTCCCGCAGGCTGCGACAGCGACAAGTGCTTGATGCCAGAGAAGAAGTAGACGCTAATGTAGGGCAAACGCACCATTTAGGTGCGTTTGCCTTGATAAATGGTGTTAGATTGCAGTTTAAATGCGCTTGCTTTATCAAAACTTGCTGTGTAAATAAATAGCGATCGCCCCATCTAAGGAACGATCGCCACTGGCTATTTGGCACTCAGATTTTTTGCACCCAGGCTACGCCAGCGTTGCCTGCATTAACGAAGTTCCCTCTGGCAAGTTACCTGTCATCAGCCAAGAGGTCATCTCATCTGGCACGATCGCCTGATTGAGCTTTGCTCGCAGCGTGTCCCCTTCCAGAACCTCCTTGGTCAGAAGCTCCTGCGCCGTCGTTTCTAGCAGATCGCGGTTCTGGTTTAGGATTGCCAGCGCCATATGGTGAGCGCGATCAACGATGTCTTTGACTTCGCGATCGATCTCTTCGGTCACTTTGGGACTGACGGCGCGACGCGGAGAACTGTAGCCGTCAAGAAACTGCTGCTGCGGTTTCTCGAACGCCACAGGACCGAGATAGTCACTCATGCCGTAGAGCGTTACGGTCCGCTCAGCAAGGTCGGTTGCCTTCTGAATATCGTCGCTGGCTCCCGTCGAGACGATGTTGTTGAAGATGAGTTCTTCTGCCGATCGTCCGCCTAACAGCGTTGCAATCCGTCCGCGAATCTCGTCTTCTGCCATGAGGAAGCGGTCCTCTTCCGGCAGTTGCAGCGTGTAGCCCAATGCACCGACGCCACGCGGCACGATCGAGATTTTCTCAACTTTGCCCGCTCCCGGCATCAAGGCACCCACGATCGCGTGACCAACTTCGTGGTAGGCAACGCGCTTCTTCTCCTGCTCGTTTAGAACCCGAGATCGTTTCTCCAGTCCAGCAATGACGCGCTCGATCGCTTCGTTGAAGTCTGCCATTAGTACAGCTTGGCGATTGTTGCGGGCGGCTAGCAGCGCTGCTTCGTTCACCAGATTCGCGAGGTCTGCCCCAGCAAATCCAGGTGTCCGAACGGCGATCGTGGCTAGATCGACATCCTCTGACAATTTGACCGTGCGAGCGTGGACGTTCAGGATAGCTTCGCGTCCGATCTTGTCGGGACGATCGACCACAACTTGGCGATCGAAGCGACCGGGACGCCGCAGTGCTGGATCAAGCACCTCCGGACGGTTCGTCGCCGCAAGCAGAATCACGCCCGTGTTCGCGTCGAAGCCGTCCATCTCGGTCAGGAGCTGATTGAGAGTTTGCTCACGCTCGTCGTTGCCGCCGAACATGCCGCCCTGACTGCGGGACTTGCCTAAGGCATCTAGTTCGTCAATAAACACAATGCAGGGAGCCTGCTGGGTTGCCTGCTGGAACAAATCGCGCACGCGAGACGCTCCCACCCCAACAAAAAGTTCGATGAACTCCGAGCCAGAGATGCTGAAGAACGGCACGCCTGCTTCTCCCGCGATCGCCTTCGCCAGCATCGTTTTACCCGTTCCCGGCGGACCCACTAGCAGCACACCCTTGGGAATCTTTGCGCCTAAGT
This sequence comes from Leptolyngbya sp. FACHB-36, assembly GCF_014695955.1. Classification (GTDB taxonomy): domain Bacteria; phylum Cyanobacteriota; class Cyanobacteriia; order Leptolyngbyales; family Leptolyngbyaceae; genus FACHB-36. The sequence goes on from NZ_JACJPG010000556.1 coordinate 2,754, forward strand.
TTGTGTACTTCTCGGCATTTTTAAGGAAATCCACAATTTCTTGCAGTTCTGCCTTCGCTTCATCAACTCCGGCAACGTCGTTAAATTTCACACCCGTTGTGCCTTCGGAGTAGATGCGGGCTTTGCTTTTACCGACTGTTAGAGCGGCAGGACCGCCACCTCCACGACTCAGTAAAAATCTCCAAATGCCGAAGAAAATCAGCGGTGGAACCACCCAACTCAGCAGAGTTCCAATCCATCCGCTGTTGTTCGGGGGTGGTGCCCCAAATTCGACGCGGTTCTCTCGCAAAATTTTTGGCAAGTCCAGATCGAGCGCCACCGGCATAGTCTCAAACACTTGCGAACGCTGCCCATCTACCGTAGGCGTGTTCGGGTCCGGCTTTAGCGTGAACTCGATGCGATCGCCCCCGACGATCGCTCGCTCCACCTTACCCGCCTGCACCTGCGCCACAAAGTCGCTGTAAGCAATCTGCGGCAAGCGGGAACCAAAACTTGGCACCACAAAATTCAGCAACAGGAGGAGCGTAAATAAAATCAGCAAGCCACCTCCAAACTGCCTTGGTCGAGGCGTTTTAAGGCGCTTGTTGTTTGTGTCTACAGGCATTTCGGATAGCTCCTTGTGATCGCTATTAGCTGTTGGCTGTTAGCTAATCGCCAATGGCTAATCGCTAATAGCTGTATTGGTCTATCGGTATTGTAAAGAATTCGTTGCGATCGCTTGGAGTCGGGATTCACCCCCCTCCTAGACGGTTGACCGTACCCAGCACGTAGGAGTTCTATTAGCCGACAAACAATAGTCCGTCAGAGGATTCATGGGTTCCCCAAATTTGCAGAACCCAGTTCTAGATTGTTTCGAGGGTTTTCAATCCATCACAACAGTCTTGACAGACTCCTAGCGAATTGCCAACAGCGGCGTACCTGTATGCTGCTGCAGCGGAAGCTTGATTTGAAACGTTGTTCCCTGTGTAGATGTCGAGAAGCAGTTCAGTTGACCACCATGTTTCTCCACCACGATCTCGTAACTAATCGACAGACCCAATCCAGTTCCTTTGCCGATCGGCTTGGTCGTAAAGAAGGGATTAAAGATGCGATGTTTGACCTCTTCTGGCATTCCAGGTCCGTTGTCTGAGATCTCAATCAGCACCCACTCTGAATCCACTAACTGCGTTTTAATCCGAATACAGGGATTAAATGGCAAGCGATCCGGCGATCGGATGTTGCTTGAGTTTTCCACATCTGCTACTCCGCTCTCTACGGCTTCTTCTAATGCCTCAATGGCATTGCTGAGTAAATTCATAAACACTTGATTCAACTGCCCCGCATGGCACTCAACTAAGGGAAGCTTGCCAAACTCTTTCACAATTGGAATCGTAGGACAGTGAGATTTTGATTTAAGGCGATGCTGCAAAATTAAAAGAGTGCTCTCAATACCTTCGTGAATATCAGTTGGCTTCATTCCCGCTTCGTCTAGGCGAGAAAAGTTGCGCAGAGACAAGACAAGCTGACAGATGCGCTCTGTGCCAACCTGCATTGACGATACCGTTTTGGGTAAGTCCTCGCTGAGAAACTCTAACTCGCCGTCGTCGATCGCTGCCCGAATTGCAGCAGTTGGCTGTGGGTAAGCCTGCTGATAAAGATGAAGCAGATTCAGCAGTTCTTGAATGTACTCATGGGTATAGGCGAGATTGCCGTGAATGAAATTGACCGGATTATTAATCTCATGAGCAATGCCTGCGATGAGCTGCCCCAAACTCGACATCTTCTCGGTTTGCACAAGCTGAAGCTGGGTCTGCTGAAGCTGCTGTACCGCTTTTTCGAGTTTCTGGTTTGCTGCCTCTAGCTCTGTAGGGTTGGGCAGCGCCAAGGCTTTAGGAATCAGCGGGATTAGCTCTAGAGCTGTCAGCACGGAGATGCCTGCGGTAAGTGCTTTAAGGAAGCCAGCAAGCCAGTAGGTTGGATGCCAGAGCGTCCAAATATCCATGACGTGTCCGGCTCCACAGGCAACAATAAAAGCACCGAACATACAGAATATCCAGTTGAAGGGAATGTCCTTTCGCTTATGGATAAAGTACATCAGCGTAATGGGGATCGAGAAATACGCAAGGGCGATCGCCGCATCTGAAATAATGTGCAGCCAAACCAACGTTGGCTTCCATAGATAGCAGTGTCCGTGGGGAATAAATCCTTGAGGACTCAAGAGGCGTCCCAATGACTCCAGCATGGCAACTCCTATAAATTGAGCGGGGTAGGATACAGCGAATAGCACTTGACAGACAACTCTTAAACGACTAAGCAGCGATAGCTAAAGATTGCCCAATTTTCGTAGCAATCTCAGCGGTATGCTTGAAAATGTGCTAACTGCTGAGCGTCTTCTGCGCGAGATTATCTGTTAGGCACCAGATCGACCGTCCGACGCCGTTTTCAGCTGTATGCCGAATTACGTTTACCGACTGGACTCATGACTGGATTTGTGCTCAAGATCGGCATTCTATCTCTGCTGGTGTCGATCGCCATTAAATACGGCGGTCCGTATTTACCCATTTCGGGGAATACTTTTCATGCACTTGTTGCGGTATTGTCACCTAGCATACTGCTAGCGCTGCTGCTGGGCTGGCGATGGCAGCGAAGCGAGAAATTATGAATGATGAATTCTGAATGTTGAATTAAAAACACAATCCATACTTCATAAGTCCTAATTCAAAATTCGCCTCTCGGAGTTCACTGTGAATATTGGTCAATGGATCGGCTTCCTAGCGCTGTTGGCGTCCCTCTATATCCTGTGGGAAATTCGCCAAGTGCTGCTGCTGGTGTTTGCGGCGATCGTTCTAGCAAACAGCCTGAATTTACTGGCGCAGCGGTTCCAGCGAGCAGGACTTAACCGAGGACAATCGGTGCTGCTTGCGGTAGGTTCCTTTCTTGCCGTCATTGGGGGCTTCGTCTGGTTAATCGTGCCGCCGTTTGCCTCTCAGCTTCAAGAACTCATCGTGCTGATGCCAAAGGGTGTCGATCGCGCAGATGCCTGGGTCAATAACATGATCAAGCTGGTGCCGAGCCAGTTTAGCCCCTATTTACCGGATATTAACAGTCTGGGACAGCAGGTCCAGCCAGTTATTAATCGACTGCTGGGCGGGTCGCTGGCGTTTTTCTCAAGCTCTTTGGGCGTCGTCGTCAATCTCTTGCTGGTATTGGTGCTGGCGCTGATGATGCTGGTGAATCCGCTGGCCTATCGGCGGGTGTTCATTCGCCTGTTCCCGGCGTTCTACCGTCGCCGAATAGATGAAATCTTGCACGAATGCGAGTTTTCGCTAGGACGCTGGATCGGAGGAGCACTGATTAGCATGAGCGTTGTCGCTGTGCTCAGCAGTACAGGACTTGCGCTCATTGGCGTTCGGGCAGCGCTGGCACAGGGAGTGTTGGCAGGGTTGCTCAACTTTATTCCGAATATTGGTCCTACATTGAGCGTGGTGCTGCCAATGTCGATCGCCGTGCTCGATGCCTTCTGGAAACCGTTTGCGGTTCTCGGTCTTTATTTTGTGATTCAGCAGTTTGAAAGTAATCTGCTAACGCCCTATGTGATGGCGCAGCAGGTTGCTCTTCTACCTGCGGTGACGCTGCTGGCGCAGGTGTTCTTTGCCACAATCTTTGGCTTTTTGGGACTCGCCCTCGCGCTGCCTCTTACCGTTGTTTCGCAGATTTGGATTCGCAAAGTGCTGCTGGAAGATGTTATGGACCACTGGGGTGGGCGCGATGTGGATGTGTCGGACGTGAATGAGCATCCCAACGAGCCAAACGGAAATACTCCAGATGCTGAACCTAAGCACCAGCGCCGAGTCGGTTCGCTCACGGCTCCAGCACCAGACCCAGCAGATGAGCGTGCTACCGATCCGCTAGATCCATCGCGAACGGTGCCGATCGACGACTTACCTCCCAAAAACTTATAGTTCGCGCAGCCTCTGGATTTTCTAGAATTCCTACGTTCTAATTAACATCATTCAAACTTCATCATTATTTCTCCTATGCCCTCGCTTCAAGCCCTCATCTTTGACGTAGACGGTACGCTAGCAGACACTGAGCGCCACGGACATCGTGTGGCATTCAATCGCGCGTTTGCTGAGGCGAATCTGGACTGGAACTGGTCTGAGCCGGACTACGGGGAACTTTTAGAAATTGCTGGCGGCAAGGAACGAATTCAGTTCTACCGGAACCGCGATTACCCCACGTTTCAACCCGACGCGGATCTCAAAGACTGGGTGGCAGATCTGCATCGTGCCAAAACGCGGCACTACAAGCAACTGTTGCAAGACGGCATTATTCCGTTGCGTCCGGGCGTTGAGCGCCTAATTCGGGAAGCACGCGATGCGGGGGTCCGATTAGCGATCGCCACAACCACCACGCCTGAAAATGTCATCGTTCTGCTAGAAATGACGCTAGGACCTGACAGCCCCTCGTGGTTTGAGGTCATTGCCGCTGGTGACATGGTACCTGTGAAAAAGCCTGCCCCGGATGTGTATCACTACGTTTTGCAGGCGATGCACCTCGCGCCGGATGAGTGCTTAGCGCTAGAGGACTCCTACCAGGGATTGCAGGCGGCGATGCAAGCTGGAATTCCTACCTTAATTACGCTCAACGACTACACGCGCCAGCACGACTTCACAGGCGCGGTGCTCGTGGTTGATCACCTAGGAGAACCGGATCTGCCGTTTCAAGCGATCGCTGGCTATCCCAACCATGCCACGCTAGTCAATCTGGAACTAGCGCGATCGCTGCTTTCTAAGTAAGGCGACAATCTCTTCAAGACAGCCAGTAATCGCCATCAGCTACGTCCAAGCGCGAAAAAATGTGGTCTCGTTCCAGGTTTTAGCGGTGCGCTGCTCGATCGTCGCCATGTCTTGCTCACTCAGCGGTTTAAACGCCTGCGCCACACTAACATTGTGCTCAAGTTGTGCCACTGTTTCTGCTGCAATCACACAGCAGTGTACACCCGGCAGTGACAGCGTGTAGCCCATTGCCTGATGCATTCCATCTAGAGCACCAGAGCTAAAGAGCCGACCGTAGGCAGGCACCTTCATGGCAATGACGCCCACGTTTTTCTCGCGTGCCACAGGAAGTACCGCGGCAAACGGGCGCGGATGGTGTTTGTCGGCGGCATTCAGCGAGATCAACGTAGTGTCAAAGGCATAGCGCCGTAATCCCTCCGCAATTACCGCGGGGTCGTGGTGCCCTGTGATACCGCTAAAACGAATCAGCTTTTGCTGCTTGGCTTCTTCGATCGCTCGCATGGCTCCG
>NZ_JACJPG010000557.1 GCF_014695955.1 Leptolyngbya sp. FACHB-36
AGCACATCGCGGCGTCCTAATGGATCAAGAGCGGCGGCTGGCTCATCGAGAATGATCAATTCAGGATCGTTGATGGCAGCTTGAGCAATGCCGAGGCGCTGACGCTCACCCCCAGAAAATTCTCTTACTGGACGATCGACCTTGCCCTGTAAACCGACAAGATCAATGAGTTCGTCAATGCGAAATTCGATCGCAGATCTCGTTCCTTTAAAGAAGAATGAAGCGACGAACCGCAGCGTTTCACGAGCAGTTAAGTGCCCATAAAAGTGGGGCGATTGTGCAAGAAACCCAACTCGCTCCCGAATCGCTACGCTGTCTTTAACAATGCTTCTGTTAAAGACGGTAGCCGATCCACCGGAAGGCTTAACTAACCCAAGCAGCAGTTTGATTGTGGTGCTTTTTCCCGCTCCATTCGCACCCAAAAATCCACAGATTGAACCATACGGGATGGCTAAATTCAGTTTGTCTACAACATGCTTTCGACCATACGTTTTTGTGAGATTCCTCGTTGAAATAATTAAATCAGATTGAGTTTCCATAGTGGAAAAGACGATCGATTGCTGCTGTCTAAGCTTAACCCTGACCTCTAGCAAATTTGACGATCTTTTCCCTTTCCGTATCGCTGATGCAGAGTGCAGTATGACGATCGAAACGGTTTCTATTTAGAGGCGACTCTTCCATCGCGAAGCCGTACTGCGCTTAGATAAACCATCATCCGGCTGCTTCAGTCCTTCCCTTCAGGAGATACGTCCGCATGTTGCCTTTTCCCTTTACCGCAAGGGTGCCGCGCTCCTCAAATCGATAGCGATGCTGGAGGTGGTAGTACGTGGCTTCTGTCACCTGAATGCTGCCCGGAATGCCTTGAGATTCCATTCGGCTTGCTGTGTTCACCGTGTCGCCCCACAAATCGTAGATAAACTTTTTGGTGCCAATGACGCCTGCCACGACTGGACCCGTGCTGATGCCGATTCGGATGGCGATCGCCTCGCTGGCGTCTTGGTTAAACTGGGCGATCGCCTGCTGCATCGCAATCGCCATTTCGGCGATCGCGCCAGCGTGGTCGGGGTGCGGTACCGGAATTCCCCCCACAACCATGTAGGCATCGCCGATCGTCTTAATCTTCTCCAGTCCGTACTGCTCTGCGAGCTGATCGAACGCCGAGAAGATGTGATTCAGCAAACCAACAACCTCGATCGCAGAGCGATGAGCAGAGAGCGCCGTGAAGTTGACAATATCCGCAAATAAAACGCTTGCCTCGGCAAAACTGTCCGCGATCGTGTTTTGGCTCTGCTTAAGCTGTTCGGCAACGGGCTTTGGCAGAATGCTCAGAAGCAATCGCTCCGATTTTTCTTGCTCTGCCTGTAGCTGCTTCAGGTATGCCTGCTCTTGATCCCGCAGTCGCTTTTTCTCTAAACAGGCATTGATTCGGGCTTTGAGCAGTGTTGGATTGAACGGCTTGAATAAGTAATCCTCCGCGCCAAGCTCAATGCAGCGAACGACGCTTTCGATGTCGTCCAGTGCCGAAATCATGATCACGGGGATGTGCCGCAGAGCGGGGTCGGTCTTAAGCTGCTCTAGCACTTCGTAACCGTTCATCTCTGGCATCATAATGTCGCAGAGAATCACATCAAAGGTCTGGGTTTGCAGACGCTCGATCGCCAGCCGCCCGTTCTCCACGAGCGTAACGGTGTGTCCCTGCCGCTGAAGTCGCCGTGCGAGCAAATCCCGGTTTGCTTCCACATCGTCCACAACCAGCACTGATCCTTGCTCAGAATTCATTGCGTAACCTCATCTGTCCAAGATGCCGAGTGCATCCCGACTAACTCTGAAAATAAACTCACCACGATGATTATGGCTAAGCGAAATGGGAGCCGCACTGTTCCTATTTACCATCATTTCAGAGCGTTCTCCGCGATCTTTCTCACGAAGCGATCGCAATCTGGATTCTGTACAGCAATTTCAGGCTGTTAGCGACTAGTATTTCATCAGGAATATTTCATTAGGAAAACGTTGGCGGGTCAAAGATCCGTCAAAATTTAATCCTAATCAAAATTTAATCCTAATCAGCTTCGTAGCTCTTAGCGACTCGTCAAATCTAGTTTGACAGACTACTCGCTGATTTAGCACGATCGCACGCGCGCCAGCACCACGACCATTTGATCCACTGCGCTCCGCACGTCCGTCGTGGATAGCCCAGAGTAGTTGGCAAGAATGCTGAACACCAGCGGCGGTCCGTTCGGGGGTGTCACATAGCCTGAGAGGCCGACAACGCCAGTGATGGTTCCCGTTTTGGCAAAGACAACGCCTTGGGCCGCCGTGTTGCGAAAGCGATTTTTCAGCGTGCCACTGACGCCTGCAACGGGAAGCGATCGACGGAACACTGCCGCGTCGCGGTTCTGCGCGATCACTTGCAGCGTCTGCACCAGCGCTTCTGGGCTAATGCGATTGCGCACGGCTAAGCCTGATCCATCTACGGTGCTGATGCCATTTGGGTTCACCCCCAGCGGCGTCAGGATTGCCTTAACCGCCGCCACACCGCTGTCAGTCGCGTTTTGGCTGGCTGGACTTTGCAGCCTTCCCAGCGTTTTCAGCAGTGCCTCAGCAAAGACATTGTTGCTTTCCTGGTTAGTCTCGAACAGCAGCTCTGACAGCGGTGGCGACTCTACGGCGGCGAGTTCTACCAGTCCCGGCGGTGCAGGTGTCAGCTTGACCAGCGTCGAATTCGTAACGGCGATGCGGGCGTTCGTTAGCAGCTTGCGGAATTTGCCGACCAAGTAATTGCCCGGATTCGGCACCGCCACACCCACAAGTTCTGACTCAGACCCCGCTCGTAGCTGTCCACCGAGGCGAATCGTGTTGCCCGATCGCACGGTATCCAAGGATTCTCCGGCGCTCGGCGAAACCGTCACGGTGCGGTTCTCCAAGATCCAATCGCTGGCGTCGGTTGGGTCATCCCATCGCGCCTGTAATGGCTGCCCGACTCGTTGAGGAACCAAGGTTAGCCCGATCGCATTCTGGTTCAAAATTAAGCTGTTGATGCCTGCCGCATACGCCTCGGTCAAGTCCGATGGGTCCCAATTGGGATTTGTTGCCGGTCCGCGAAAATAGGTGTCATCGCCGATGAGTTGCCCTACCTGCCGCACGCCCTTCTGGCTCACCTGCTGCACGAGGGAATTTAGCTGCGGGGTCGTCAGGCTGGGATCGCCTTGACCAATGATGCGTAACGTCTCCAGCGTCGGACCTGTTGTGCTGCCGTAAACCGCTGTGCGGATGCGGTATGAAGCACCCAATCGCTGTAGGGCGGCGGCTGTGGTCAGCACTTTGTTGTTTGAGGCAGGAATCAGCAGGGTTGTGGCGTTGCGGGCGAAGAGATTCTGCTGCCTGCCTGTGCCCTGCGTCTGAACCAAAACCCCTAAGCGCGTTTGTCCCAATCCCGATCGCGTAATAATCTGCGTCAGCGCGCTTCCCACCTGCGCCGGACAAATGCCCGTTGGCGCTTGCTTCGGTTCTGCCGCCAAGCGGGTGATCGACGAACGCCCCGCTGTCTCGGCATTGGTGCTAGCGATCGCGGCGGTTGGCGTATTCAGCGACACTGCTAGCACTAGAAGCGGAGAGACGAAAGCAAAACGGCTACGGGGCGTGTTCATTCAGTTGCACCAACAAAATTCTGCATCAACTTATACCCCAGAAGCTCAACGGGCGGATCGAGTTCCAGGATTTGGCTCACGCGCCTGATTGAGGCAGTTCACAGAGCGCGATCGACGTTTGCAGACCGATGTTGAACATCGCCAACCTGGTACGATCGCACGATGTTTGACACCATTTGTAAGTTTCTGGCAGAAACCTTCTCAGCCGATTTTGCTACTTGGCTGCTGGGTGAGTCGATCGACCTCACTGAACTTAGCCCATCTGAACTCTCCCTCGAACCTATCCGAGCAGATGCCCTGATCCTGCGGCAGTCGGAGCAGATTGTTCTTCATCTAGAATTCCAGACGGAACCCAAGTCCGATGTCCCATTTCGCATGGCAGATTACCGCCTGCGGGTTTATCGTCGATTTCCCCACAAGCGTATGCGGCAAGTGGTGGTTTACCTGCAACAAACCAATTCAGAGTTGGTGTGGCAAACGCGCTTCACTCTAGAAAATACTTGCCATGGGTTCGGGGTGATTCGGCTGTGGGAGCAGCCAGTGGAGGTCTTTCTACGATCGCCCGGTCTGCTTCCGTTTGCGGTGTTGAGCCAAACGACCGATCGCCCTCAAGTCTTGCAGCAGGTGGCTGAAGCAATTACTGACCTCGCTGACCCACGAGTGCAAAGCAATATCGCCGCATCCACAGCCGTTCTGGCTGGTCTAGTATTAGAGAAAGCACTAATTCGACGTCTATTGCGGAGGGAACTGATGCAGGAATCCGTAATCTATCAAGACATAAAAGACGAAGGACGAACCGAAGGGCGAACCGAAGGACGAACCGAAGGGCGAACCGAAGGGCGAATTGAGGCACAGCACGAAATAGCGGTCAAACTTCTTGAAGAAGGGATAGACCTCGATACGATTGCTCGCGTAACTGGACTGACGATCGAGCAGATTCAACAGTTGCAGGAACGCGCCGCCCAAGATTTGTAAGCGCGGCAAATTACACTACCGGGACGGATTGCGATGCAGCGCCCGCAGCACTTGAGACAGTTCAGTGTTTTCCACCACATAAGCCTGAAACGTTCCGCTAGCGCGACTGGCAATAAACCGAAACGGATTGCGTTCTGCGGTGCCAATGAAGACATCAATGTGATTGCCTCGAATTGCTCTGCCCACATCCGCTGCATAGAAGTAGCCATCGTGCACAAACGACTCTCCCGACGGCAGCGTCACGGTAACACCGCGCGCCTGTGGAATGTAGACCACAGAGCCGATCGGAATTCGGGTGCGATCCACGGCGATCGTGCGAAAGGGTACGAGCTGAAATCCATTGGTGCCGTAGCCGTAGGGTGCCGTAGCCACAACAAATCGCGCTCGACTCATTGCCTGAATCGTTGCTGCTGACAGACTAGAGAAAAAGGCAGAACAATTGACCTGGGAACGAGAACCCCGTCCCGTGAAGTTGTAAGTTATTGGAACGCCTCGATCGTTCGGTACCACGACGGTCCCCTGCAATGCCGCGTAGCACCAATCCCGTTTAGACAGCGTGGGACCCAGAGACGTATTCGAAGCGCTCAGCAGTGGATATCCGTTAGAAATGCTCCGCGCCCGATGAACGTAATAGTACGTTGCCCAAAGCGTTATGGGCGTGGTGCGAGTGTTGGTTGCGGAAAGATTGATCGCGCCCTGACGGTTGAGTGATGGAGAGTTTGACCAAGGTGTCGAAGCAGGCTTGGGCTGCTGCGCCATTGCCGCAGTGCCCTGCACGATCGACAGTGCCAGCACCCAAGCAAGCGACTTTGTGAGTGGAAAGAACATGGTTTGAGTGAGTTTCAGGACGAGAACTAAACGCACAGGCTTTGGTTGAAGGCAGTCTAAAATGAGGCTCGCCCACAAGGAGCCATTAACATTTCAGCACTCACTTCAAAAAGTGGCGCAGATTATTGCGTTTGGAAGCGTTAAGGAGTAGACACTCTTAACCCATTATTTGCTGATGGCTGTTATACCAATTCTTTAAATTGCAGCTACAGATCAAACGACTGAAACGTTGACGAAATCGAGCGTTTGCAATTCCGTAGCTTGCTTCTCGCGCAGCGAGTATTGCGAACTTCGTAGCTGGCTTCTCGCGCAGCGAGTATTCCGAATTGGTTTTAGTCGTAGCCATTTTCAGTCGGATGGGCAGTGTTTATCAATCACTGGAATACTCAGATCATCCAAGTTGGTCAGCCCTGCTCATCTTACTAATCGCTAACAGGGTCAATCAGAATCGAGGCTGGGAAGGCACGATCGATCGTGCCTTCCCAGTCGATCGATGTGTCACCGAAAGAAGATGCCCCTGATTCCTCATCCCGACCCTGAGCCTGTTGCGTTTGTTCCACAAGGTTGTTCTCACAACGCGATCCGTCATCCGTTGCTTGCCAACGCCACCTCTGCCTGATGCTGCAGCAGCAGCCCATACTCCAGCCCTTCCACAACTGCCTGATACGACGCCTCCAGGATGTTGCTAGAAACCCCTACCGTTGTCCAGCGTTGATGTCCGTTGCTCGACTCAATTAGCACGCGGGTTTTTGCTGACGTTCCGGCGGCTCCGTCCAGAATTCGGACTTTGTAATCCGTCAAATGAAACGTTTCGATTTCTGGATAGAAATTAATCAACGCCTTTCGCAGTGCCGCATCCAGCGCCGAAACGGGACCATTTCCCTCTGCTGCTTCCAAAATATCTTTGCTGCCAACCGAGAGTTTTACCGTTGCTAACGAGGTTGTCTGAAGCGTCTCGCGCCCCGGCACTAGGTCATAGTGCACCTGAAAACCTTTGATCTCAAACGGTTGCTGCCGCTGTCCCAAGGCTTCGCGCATTAGCAGCTCAAAGCTCGCTTCGGCTGCTTCAAACTGATAGCCTTCGCTCTCCAAATTCTTTAAGTGCTGGAGAATCTGCCGACAGGTTGGGTCCTGCTTGTCGAGTTCAATCCCAAAGCTGCGGGCTTTTGCCAGAATATTACTCAACCCTGACTGCTCAGAAATCACAATCCG
>NZ_JACJPG010000558.1 GCF_014695955.1 Leptolyngbya sp. FACHB-36
CCATCGACGCTGGTTTGTTGCAGCACGACTCCAATGCGACGTTTCACCTGCGATCGCTGCCGCACCACATCGTATCCGGCAACCTGAATCTGTCCCTGCGTCGGCTTAGTCAGGGTTGTCAGCATCCGAATTGTGGTTGACTTGCCTGCACCATTTGGTCCCAGCAGTCCAAACATCTCTCCAGCCTGAATTTCAAATGACAGATCGTTGACAACAGGTGCTTTGCTAAATACTTTGTAGACGTTTTGCAGGGAGACGGCAACGGACATAGTGTGGGCGGTTTTAACGAATGCGATTAATGGACTGAGTATCCGGATAAACAGTCACTGCGGTCAAGCGTAGCGATCGTTCTGGGCTGAGAACAACTGCTTCTGGGCAGAACCTTACGTACCATTGAGTGATAAATGCTTCATTCAGTCGCTCTGCTAAAGAGCGCATGGACGTTGCCCATGCGCTCTTGATATGAACCAAATGGATCAATGCGACTCAGACGCAAGCTTTAGCGACGCACTAAGTTCAGCAGCTCTTTGGTAGACGCTAGCAGGTCAACGGCGACAAAGAAGATCTTGCCTTGAGGATCGAGCAAGAATCGCCACGCAATGTTCATGCCCACGCTTGCGCCAAACCAGGGAGACTGAACCTTGCCCGTAACCTTAATGGGCGTGTAGCCTTCTTCAGCAGGTTCAGCAACGCCTCGCTCTGGAATCATTTTGAGTCCCTGGCACTGTTCCCGCATGTAAGCGAGAATGGCACTGCGACCAACGATCGGTCGTTCAAACGGAGGCTGTAACGCACCTTCGGGATTAAACAAGGCGATCGCCGCTTCAAAGTCGTTGGCGTTCATGTTGTTGATGTAACTAAGGACGGTCGCGTTGGTAATGCCGTCGATCATTACTTTTGTTCGAGATGCCATCTCAGTCGGTGCCACAACTGGATCTTCAACTCGCTTGTAGCTTCCAGGAGCATTGGGATCGAATCCCATATTGACAACCGTATTGCGTAGGATTGTAATTTGCTGACCCGGATCGGCTTTACGAATGGCTTCTAATACGGCATTTGCATCTGAAGACAGTTGGTACCCTGGTGGAATCGGAGCAACCAATCCTTGCGCCATCCATTCGCCCAACTGATACCAGAACCCTAGCTTGATGTTCATGGTGAAGGACGCATAAGAGCGACAAATTGGCGTGTCGGTGCGGTTTGCCAAGTCACACATGACTTGGGTCTGCGCTTCCGGCGGCATCTGCTTAATCTGCTCCAAAATGCCCTGAGCAAGAATCATATTAGCTGCCCCTGGAGCAGCAACCGTAATTGATCTGCCCATCTCTGTGTATGCAAACCAGATTAGCGCTAGCTGATCTTCTGCACTCAGTTGATTGAATGATTCCGTTGTGGCTGGAACAATGTCCGCAACTAGGGTGCTAGGAAAAATTGACCGAGCCGATTCGAGGGTAATAGCCATAGTTGGAGTCTCCAGAGAAAAATCCCATTGAACCGATTAGATCTGGAACAATTCCAAATCAGTTAAGAGGGTAAGCAAGACACTTACTTGACAGAGAGGCTTGACAGAGAGGCAGCTTTTGTAAAGCTCTAGCTCACTGCAAAAGCGGCTAGCAGCGTTGAAACCATCAGCAGGGCGGCGCAGGCAGCTTGCAGCTTGTACTGGCGCTGCTGATCTAGAGACGGATACTCAGCTGCATAAACCACAGGCTCGATCGCGTAGTTGTTCAAAATGCCTCGTTCGTCGGTGGTGTAGCGCATGGAAATTTCCTTCTGTTACGTTATGTAAAGCAATGTAACAGAGACTTTACAAATGAGCAATACCTCCTCAGGATTTCTGAGCCAGGATCTAGCTTTATGAGAAGTAAAATCTTACGTTTCTGGTATGCCCGAAGCGCTCTAAGTCTCTTAGAACGGGAGTTAGAGGGCAAAAAGGGTTCAACTTCACAAGTTCTGGAACTATAGATTTATGAGAAACATTGGTTGCCTTCTGTAACTACAGAAGGCAACCAGTCAAAAATTTTGCTCCAGATTCCTCTGGTCGTTTAACCTACTCCCAGGTGGAGACAGGTTTGAGAATCGCAGGAATTTCCGCGTCTGGCGGAAACTCCAAAATCGTTTCTCGCAGTCCCAGATAGCCCGACTCCGTAAACGACAGCAGCATTCGTTGTAGTGCTAGCCAGACTTCGGCGTCGTATTCCCAGTCTCGCTGGCGATAGGCTTGGGCTGCGATCGATTTCAGCGCCCAAAAATAGCTGTTTCGTACAATCGAACCGCCCTTTTTATACGCAGGCACATCGTCCTGATGGATAAATACAATCTCGTCTTCGATTCTGGTTCTCATGGGGCGGGCGCTAAAACAAGTCTTACAACCAGTGTACAAATTCCGTTTCTACAACGTGGCGAGCTAAGTGTAGCGAGTGTTCTAAAGCGATCGCGGTGGTTAAATCTCTAACTTTGGGTCGCTGCTGAATCTGTATTACTACGATTTCGGAAGAATAAGCGATCGTAGAGTAGAAATCGATAGTTTTAGTTAAGAATTGCCACAAATAGACGGAATTTCAGCGTGAATTTCTCTGGGGAGGATTCCCAAGAATTAAGCAGCGTGGTAGGGTTTAAACAATTTTTCATTCATGGACTTAATTTTCACTTAGCGTGCTACTTCTGGATGCAAGCGGATAGCAGAAAGCTTCGCTTCTCGACGTTTTCGCTTCCACGATCGTGCCAGCCGCACGACTAAGGTATCAAACTAATCCTGTTTGAAAAATTGATTTCACATCTACCAAATGGCATATCTGCATAATCCGAGGCGGCAATTGGCTTAACGGCTGGTTGCTGAGTTTATGCATTAATGCCTACTTACGAAGCAAGCGAGGAAGTTATGGAAACGATCGGCTTTATTCATGCCGCAATTAACCACGAAGACCCCAATCCAACACCGGAGTTGCGGTCGCTTGATGTGAACCTTCCAAACTCTGCCTTAATGACGGCAGCGGGCATCGCAGTCACAGCCACCGTGTTGAGTACAGGGTCCGATCGGGCGATGGCAGCAACTCCTGTGCAAGGAGCCGGTAGCTCTGGTGCCAAAGTTCAGGCAGTGCAAAAGGCGCTGGGCATCCAGGCAGACGGGCAATACGGTCCCAAGACCGAGGCGGCAGTCACTGACTTCCAAATTCGGCAGGGTCTAAAGCAAATTGATGGCGTTGTCGGGAAGGAAACTGCAACGGCTCTGGGGTTGGATGAGAAATATCGCCCCGTTGGGTATGTATCTACCCCTTCGAGAATTGGCGTCAATATTCGCTCCGGTCCGGGACTTGGCTATGCCAGAGTAGGTGGTGCCGGTGACGGAGCCTATCTCAGCCAAGATTACTCAAACACGGTAAATCGTGATGGCTATACATGGACTCGGGTTCCGGGTCGTGGCTGGGTTGCCGCAGACTACACTTACGGTGGTAACGATAACGGTGGCTCTGAGCGTCCCGTTTCGTTTCCTGGGGGCGGCAGCGGTGGCTACGTCTCAACTAATTCTGGCATCGGCGTCAACATTCGATCGGGTCCAGGGCTGGGATATGGTCGCATTGACGGTGCATCCGACAATTCATACGTCGGTACCAGCGGCGGCACCGTTGAGGCAGACGGTTATCTCTGGCAGCGAGCAGAGGGTGGCGGCTGGGTCGCGACAAACTACCTGGACTAACGTGTACTGAATAGCCAATAGCGCGATGTGCGACTTTTTCAGATCGGTTGTGGAATAGCATCCCGCCTGTCCAATCAAGACAGCCGGGATGCTATTCCACCAAAAAGCGGAGTCGGAGCTTAAGTCCCACATCGCGTGAATAGCTGCTCTGAATTGGTGCGGCTGTCACCAGCTTATTGCGGCTTTGTCGGCTTGGGCGTTGGGGCTTTTGCTGTCGAGGGCTTGGTTTCCTTGAACGTGTAGCCTCGGCTAACTTCCTGGCTAGGGCAGCATGCCGCATCGCCCGGTGCGTATTTGTCCATCTTGACCGTAATCTTTCCGGCGTTGGCTGCCAACGTCTTGACCTTTACTCGCTCTCCCAAAAACTCTGACGAGACATTTTTGGGGCTGCCGTTTTGGTTGAGCACGCTGGCAAGGTAGGTGAAGGTTCTGCCGCCGATCGCAATGTCGAGCGTCGTCACTGCGTCTTTAATGCCGTCGCGGTTGAGGTCGCCGTAGGCAACGACGTCGCCTAGGGAAAACGATCGCCGTTTATCCTGATATTTGCCGTTTTTCAGCGGGGCAGGACTGTCTGCCACCACGTAATACTCTGTATTCTTCAGCTTTTGCAGCGTCAGCGGCGATCGAGACGCGGATTTTGGTTGGGGCGATCGCGCGGCAGCATTGGAAGCACTCGTCGCTTTTGGCGGAGATGCTTTGGGTGCAGGTGCCTTAGACACCGCGATCGTGGGGGCAGGAGATGGCTCTGATTGCCCACCTAACAACGGCAGCTGGACCGATCCGCATCCGCTCAGACCGAGCGTAAGACTGAATAACGCAACCCTGTAGTGAACACGCATGGCGGCTATCGCTGAAGTAATTTAAGAAACAGCGGGCGATCGCTCCAGCTAATTTACACCATCTAGTCAGGAATGAAGCATTGGCGGTTGGGAATAACGCGGTTGGGAATACCGATGGTCGTGCTGGCCTGTGGCGCGATCGCGAGTCGCAATGCTTTCCATTCCAGCCTCCGCACAGACGCAATCCCACCACGATCGCCGCAGTCTATTTCAACGCCATCGGCGCGATCGTTGGAAGCACCCGTTCAGCAGGTAAAGCCAGCCGTAGTTACGATCGACAGCAATGGCGAAATTAGCGCTGGCAGCTTGATCACCGCGAACGGCGTGATCTTGACCAGCAAGCACGCTCTGAATCATGCCGTGGTTACGGTCAAAACGATCAGTGGTAAAACCTACAGCGGTCGTGTTACGGCGATCGATCTGCAGCACGATCTTGCTCTCGTGCAGCTTGTCACCTCCGATCGCTTTCCCACACTGCGCTTCGCCACAAATGCCTTACAACCCGGACAGCCCGTGTACGCGATCGGCAGTCCATCTGGACGCAGCGGAACCCTGACCGCTGGCACCTTCCGACGCCTCACCCAGCACGGCAGCCTGCAAACCAGCGCTGGACTCTTGCAGCCCGGAAACTCCGGCGGACCCCTGCTCAACGCTCAAGGCGAACTCGTCGGTGTCAACAAAGGACTCCTCGACGACGGTAGCGGACTCGCCACCAGTGTCCTAACCGCACGGAAGTTCGTTGAGCGAAATTCTCGATCGTTCAATCCAGAAGGAGATCGGTAGGATAACTAATAGCTAGCCATCCGCTTTTGCTCACCCTCTACCCCCGGAGACTCCCATGACTCAACCCCAGATCGCTCCCTACGGCTCTTGGAAATCGCCGATTACCTCGGAGCTAATTGTGGCAGGAACGATCGGGCTGGGGCAGGTCCGACTGGATGGAGAGGAGGTGTACTGGACAGAACTGCGACCGACAGAAGCAGGGCGAAACGTGCTGGTGCGGCGGATGCCAGACGGAGAAACGATCGATCTGACGCCTGCTCCCTTCAATGTCCGCACGCGCGTTCACGAGTACGGCGGCGGTTCCTACCTGGTGCATCAGGGAACGGTGTACTTCTCGAATTTTGCCGACCAGCGGCTGTATCAGCAGGCTGGCACCGAAGAGCCTGTGGCAATTACGCCTGAAACGGCGTGGCGATACGCAGATGGCACGATCGATCCAGCACGCGATCGCCTCATCTGCGTGCGCGAAGACCACACGGGCGAGGGCGAAGCGGTGAATACGATCGTCAGCGTTCCTCTAGACGGTGCGTCGGAGCAGGAGGTGCTAGTGTCGGGCAGCGACTTTTACTCATCGCCTCGCCTTAGTCCTGATGGAACACAGCTAGCGTGGCTGTGCTGGAATCACCCCGACATGCCGTGGGACAGCACTGAGCTGTGGCTGGCGCAGTTGACTCCGGAGGGCACGATCGCCACCGCAACGACGATCGCGGGCGGCAGTGCGGAATCAGTGCTTCAGCCAGAGTGGTCGCCGGACGGCACGCTGTACTTTATCTCCGATCGCTCTGGCTGGTGGAATCTCTACCGCTGGACGAATCAAGTTGAGCTACTGTGTCCTATGCAGGCGGAGTTTGGTTCGCCTCACTGGATTTTTGGCATCTCCCACTATGCGATCAAGTCGTCGGACCAATTAATTTGCACTTACAGCGATCAAGGCGTATCGCGTTTGGCGATGCTGAACCTTGTGACCAAGCAACTAACGGCGATTAAGACGCCCTACACCGAAATCGGGGGTATCCATACAGCCGCTGAAACGGTCGTGTTTAGCGCAGGCTCGGCAACGGAGCCAGGCGTGATTGCTCAGCTTGATTTGAAAACGCATGAGATTCAGGTGCTGCGTCGCTCTAGCGAATTGAAATTAGATTCCGCCTATCTCTCGGTTCCAAAGCCGATCGAGTTTCCCACCGAGAATGGACTGACCGCTTACGGCTTTTTATATTTGCCGAAGAATCGTGACTACGTAGCTCCAGATGGGGAACGTCCGCCGCTGTTAGTTAAAAGCCACGGGGGTCCCACGGCGGCTACCTCGACCAGCTTCAACTTGCGGATTCAGTACTGGACCAGTCGCGGCTTTGCCGT
>NZ_JACJPG010000559.1 GCF_014695955.1 Leptolyngbya sp. FACHB-36
AGCCCTTCCTCCGTAATCCAAACGAGTTCTCCGGGTTCCACATCGCGCAGGTAGTCCGCGCCAATGATATCGAGCGCGCAAGTTTCTGAAGCCAGCACATAGCGGAGTGGGTCTGTGGGTGAAAGCTGCGGCAGCGTGCCGATCACGAGCGGACGAATGCCGTTGATGTCTCGCGTTCCCATCAAACCCGTTGGGGTAGCGATCGTTAAGCTAAACGCACCCTCGCAGCGGTGGAACGCACTAATAGCAGCTTCCAACCAGCTTTTACCGTTATTGACTTCTTCTGCAATTGACAGCGCGATGAGTTCTGAGTCCGTGCTGCTGACAAAGCTGTAGTTATTTTTCAGCAGCCCTTCTCGCAGACTTCCCGTATTGACTAAATTTCCGTTGTGCGCCAGCGCTAGCTTTCCCAGACGGGTCTCGACCACCGCCGGTTGGGCATTCACAACCCGGCTCGATCCCGTGGTGGAGTAGCGCGTGTGCCCGATCGCCAGCTTCCCCGGTAAAGTGCCTAGAATAGTTTCATTAAATACCTGAGACACCAATCCCATCTCTTTGTGCAGATGCACGCGCACTTCTGCCGATGGTGCTTCGCCAAGATCCTCAAATGTGGCGATCCCCGCCGATTCTTGTCCCCGATGCTGTAGCGCAAACAGTCCAAAATACGTCAATCGGGCAACATTTTCTTCGGGTGCATAGATACCAAACACGCCGCAGGCTTCCTCAGGTTTGTCTGGACGATCGTCCAGCGCCTCGCCCAATTGGGTCTGGATGGCAGCGGAATCAACAGGGCGAGACTGATTTGGAATCATGATTTCGGAACGGCTCCTGGTCAGGGATAGGAATGCGCGGACAGCGATCGATGTCGTGAAAAAAATAACTGAGCTTAAGCTCTTCTTAAGCTCATTAATCTTCTCATTAACGGGCGGTAACTAACGGTTACATCCTAACAGCCCCACTTGTCCAGTGGGGATTAGTAGTGACAGCCCATAAATGACTCAACCTGACTAACGAGCTAACCGCCGCTCGATCGCGCGCTGCCAGCGATCGCTCATTACCGCCAGTGGAAGGTCGATCACCGCTGATTGCCGATCAACTGCGGCAATTTGTAGCGATCCCTGAGGCGCACTGACATTGCCTAATAGTTGCCAGTCCTCACCTAATTGCTCGTGTAAAAACGCCTCCCAATCGGACTGATGTGTGGGAGAAACAGACACCACGATTCGCGCTCCGCCTTCAGCAAACAGAATCTCATCCCAGCGTGAAGCAGCAGGTAAGGTCACGGATGCTCCACGATCGCCGCTAATGCAGCATTCCGCTAGCGCTACTGCCAATCCGCCCTCGGAGCAGTCGTGCGCCGATCGTACCCAGCCGCGTCGAATGCCGTCTCGACACGCGGCTTGCACACGCCGTTCCACGCCAAAATCTACACTCGGTGGCTGTCCGGCGACGGTGCCATGAATCGTTGCCAAGTACTCCGAGCCACCCAGCGTCGCGCCGCTATCAGCCGCATCGAGTCGGCGTCCTAACAGGTAGATGCGATCGGTTTCTGCCTGCCAACCCTGACCGCATACCTGAGTTAAATCAGGAATCAGCCCCACCATGCCAACGACCGGAGTCGGATAGATTGGTTGCGGTGTCCCATTGCTGTCCAGTGTTTCGTTGTAGAGCGAGACGTTTCCTCCCGTGACGGGCGTACCAAGTTCGCGGCAAGCTTCTGCCAGACCCCGACAGGCTTCGGCTAATTGCCAGTAGCCGATCGGCTTTTCTGGGCTGCCGAAGTTCAGGTTGTCCGTCACTGCCAACGGTTCTGCCCCCACACAGCTCAAGTTGCGGGCGGCTTCTGCGACGGTTGCCTTAGCTCCTTCATAAGGGTTGAGGTAGACATAGCGGGGGTTGCAATCGACTGTGGCAGCAACGGCAGGCAGTGGAGAGTGGAGAGTAGACACAGGGCGAATGCGAATGACTGCTGCATCTGCGCCTCCGGGCAGCAGAAGGGTGTTGTTCTGTACTTGGTGGTCGTACTGGCGGTAAACCCAGCGCTTCGAGGCGATCGTGGGCGTGTCGAGCAGGCGCAACAGCACGTCATTCCAGCTCAAGTGCGTGCCTTGATGGTCGATGCCGTCAGCGGTGCAGTCGGGCAGTTGGGCGATCGACCAGTTCCAAGCTTGCTGAGCGTACTCTGGCGGTTGGTCTAGCAGCGTGCGGTGATAGATGGGGGTGTTGTCTGCGAGAGCCGTAGCAGGCACTTCTGCGGCAATTTCGCCTTTGAATAGAATGCGGACGATCGGCTCCTCAATCACTGTCCCTGCAACAACCGCGTGCAGTCCCCAGCGTTGAAAAATCTCGATCAGCTCTGACTCGCGCCCCTTCTCTGCCACAAACAGCATTCGCTCCTGCGACTCTGACAACAGATACTCATACGGCACCATCCCCGCTTCGCGCACAGGCACGCGATCCAAGTCAAACTCAATCCCGACACCGCCCTTCGCTGCCATCTCTGCGGTGGAACAGGTAATTCCAGCGGCTCCCATATCTTGCGCTGCCACAACCGCGCCAGTTTTGAAGGCTTCTAAACAGGCTTCGATCAGCGATTTTTCCAGGAAGGGATCGCCGACCTGCACGGCTGGACGATCGTCCAGCGATGCATCACTTAATTCGGCACTGGCAAAACTCGCGCCGCCCATGCCGTCTCGTCCAGTCGTCGAGCCAACGTACAGCACCGGATTTCCCACACCCTTCGCCCCTGATTTGACGATTTCTGGCGTTTCCATTAGTCCCAGCGCCATCACGTTGACGAGCGGATTGCCGGAATACGCAGGGTCAAAGTACACTTCGCCACCAACGGTAGGAACGCCCACACAGTTGCCGTAGTGACTAATACCCGACACCACGCCGCTAAACAGGCGTCTTGTTTTTGCATCCTCAAGCGAGCCAAAGCGGAGCGAGTTGAGCAGGGCGATCGGGCGTGCTCCCATGGTGAAAATGTCACGCAGAATGCCCCCGACCCCCGTTGCTGCTCCTTGAAATGGCTCCACGGCTGACGGGTGATTGTGCGACTCAATTTTGAACGCTAGTTGCAGTCCGTTACCCAGATCTACGACGCCCGCGTTTTCGCCCGGACCGACAAGGATGCGATCGCCCTGCGTTGGAAACTGCTTCAGCAATGGGCGCGAGTTTTTGTAGCAGCAATGTTCAGACCACATGACGCCGAACATGCCCAGTTCGGCGATCGTGGGGTGGCGGCCCAACCGCTTCACAATTTCCTCGTATTCCTCTGGCTTAATGCCCTCCGCAGCAATTTCTTCAGCCGAAAACGGAGCCGATGATAGGGCAGACATAAAACAGGTGCAGCAACAGAACAGGGTTTATTGTATCGAGATTCGATAGAGTCAGGGCGATCGCGAAACGCAACCTGTGGACTTGCATTAATTCAATCGATGTGAAGGGACAGAATTCAACAGGCAAATCACTAGAAGCAAATCGCTCTTAACCGTTCGATATCTTTCTTTAAGTAGTTAATGTGTCTTACTAGGTTCCTTGTGGGGAACTATTATTAACTACAGCAAATTGAACCTACTTGATTAAGAGCGATGGTTAAGACGAATTTTTCATTGGATGTGCCTGAAATTAACTGGGAAATGGTTGATCTATTCAGCGATCGAGCAGCTCTTGAGAAAGAGCTGGACGACTTTGTTCACTTATATGAGAAACGCCCATTCGATAACACTGGCGGCATTACGTTTGGGTCTGCCTTTGCATACTATTCCTTTCTCAAGAGAATTGCGCCAGGTGCAGTTATCGAGTCTGGCATCTGGCGCGGATTCTCGACTTGGCTAATCGAATCGATGTTGCCCAGCGCTTCACTAATCTGCCTTGACCCAGTTCTGATGATGCCGCTTAACTTGGGACAGGTTTATCGATCGCCCCGAGCACACTACAACACCCACGACTTTTCCTGCTTTGGGTTTCCTGGAGAAATTGCAGCTCAAGCCTGCGTCGTTTTTGACGATCATCAAAACGTTTCTCCTCGTTTAGAGCAAGCAATGAATTACGGAATTCAGCATGTAATTTTAGATGACAATCAATACGAAGACACCTACCACGAATCTATCACCCATCTAATCAAGCACAACCATCCTGTACTGCCCTATTTGTTCAACGCGATTGATGAATACTATCTGTTTCCGCCGCTGATTCCACCGACCCCAGAAGGGTGCCCAGTCGAACCACTTTGGAAGGAAATTCCCCCAGTCCTTCAGCACCTAAACCACGAGCAGGAGTTCGCATACACGTGGGTAACATACATCCGGCTGAAGGTATGATGCAGGCTTGTCGTGGGGAAGGACGACTAGCCCACTGATTCCTGCACCCGCTCTCGCAGCCTTTGCAGTGTCGTCATTAACCGACTGTATTACTTTGCTCAATTAAATTCTGGCGCTTTGGTAGCAGAGAGTGTAGGAAGCGCTAGCCCGTACTGAGATTCTACCTAGCGCGATCGCCCTTCCTTCCTCACTAGCGGCGCTTCAAACGTTTGCC
>NZ_JACJPG010000056.1 GCF_014695955.1 Leptolyngbya sp. FACHB-36
ACCATCCAAAGCTGTTCGCCAAACGGCTCCACCTCAACTCCCAGGCGCTGCAATTGCTCGACTTGAGCAGATCTCAGATGATTGAGCACGATCGGCGACGTTAATGCTACCAGTTGCCAGCGATCGCACAGTTGCTCATACAGCACCCGCTCATGAGCAATATGCTGCTCGATCAGCCATACCCCTGTTGGATGCTCGCCAAGGACGTATCGGTTGTGGACTTGAGCGATGGCGCGGAGGGGCGTAGGAGCGTGGGAACGGGAGGAAGTGGAAATTTCGCGATTGACCCTGTATCCGCCGTCGGATTCTGCGGCTTTGATCAGTTTGCCGATGCGAGTGGAGTACAGGCTATCGGGTAGGGCGGTTGAATCGAGGCGAAGGGCTTGGTCGATCGCGTCTGCAACCCGCTCGCGCCAGGAGTCTAGCTGATGCAAATACACTTCTGACTTGGCTGGATGACGATTCCAGTCAATCTGTTCTGGCGGCACTTGTAGATGAACGATGCACACCGGAAAGCGATCGCGAGGCAGCGCCCGCCGAAAACTGGACAAAATGGTCTGCTCGATCTCCGGCAGCTTCACGATTCGCCGATTCAGCGCAACCCGAATCCAGTCCGGGCGGTGACGATGGCAGCGATCAGGCAGACCAACCACGAGCGTTAGCCGTGGGGAGTTCCCTTCACCCTTGAGTTGGCTTCCCTCATTTTTCTGTGATATCTCTAGCCGCAGTTCCCGCAGATCGCCTAGCTGCACGTCGCGCAGGATTTGAGGCAGCAGTTGGCGAGCCGTATTGCCTGCCCAAAGGTTGAACCATTCGCGATCGTTCTGCTGCACTTGCCAGGTAACCTGAGGATGACAGAGTGCCAGTTGATGAACTGTCATTTGAACGGCGCGTAGCTGCTGCGCGATCGGGGGCAACCCTTCGCGACGAACAGACCAGTTTGCGAAGAGTTGGCTGGCAGTGACGATGGTGCCGGGCGCGATCGCCACAGGCTCCTCGGTAACAGGTTGACCCTGCGTGTCATAGGCAATTTTCCAGCCTGGCTGAATTGCGTCTTCTGGTTCTGATGGCAGCGATCGACTGGCAATTTCCAGCGTGGCTAGCTGCGTGAGGCTGTGCAGCGCCTCGCCGCGAAATCCCAAGCTGGTGATGCGTTCTAGATCGGCACTGCCCCGAATTTTACTGGTTGTGTGCGGTGCGGCTGCCTGACGTAGATTGTCGAGCGTCATACCGCTGCCGTTGTCGGCTACCCGAACGCGCCCCTGCTCTGGGTATAGAGAAATCACAATCCGGGTCGCTTCAGCATCTAGCGAGTTTTCTGCCAACTCCCGCACCACTGCCGCCAACGAATCAATCACTTCGCCTGCGGCAATCAAATGCACAACGTCGATCGGTAATGCTCGAATGCCCACTGTCATAGCTCTAGTCTAGCGATGAGCTATCTAAACTGTGCACTTGCTGTGTCTTATCCGTAAGAATGCTTAGGAAAAACTGCAATTTTGTTTAAGCCGGGGTGAGGGATTCTTACTTGCACTTTGCCCTGCAATAAGCCTTGCATCCGCTTCATCTTTGGCGATATTTTAAACCGAAATCTTAAAGCTACAGTGAAATTAAAATCATCTTTATCACTGCCAGAGTGCAGGTGTTACAGTGTACACATTGTCACAGTAGAATTACTGGACCCAGCAAGGGTGCGAAGCGACTGACAAATGGGGGTTACTGCATCTACGAGCTTACCTGGAGAGCAGCTAGCTTG
>NZ_JACJPG010000560.1 GCF_014695955.1 Leptolyngbya sp. FACHB-36
ACCAAATCCGAGCTAGTCGTTCAAGCCGTCCAGCTCTACATCTCACAGAGAAAAAACTCGCTGTCCGCGTCACTAGCAACCACTTCCTAACCCCAAACAAAACGATCGCCGCTCCCGTCCTTGCCAGACCCTGAGCGGCGATCGCCTCCCACCTGCACTACACAGGAGTTTGAATTGTGTCGCGAACTGTTAAGTCTACCAGTCCCACTTTACCAAATACACAGCGAATTCTGCTGTCTCCGGCAGTACCGGAAGAATTTTCTTTAGATCAGTCGAAAGTAGGAGGCATCCGGCTCCAGCTTCTTTCAACCGACAGAAACTCCATCCGAGGCATCGCCGCAGCCGAAGCGCTGCACTGCGAACTGTGCGATTGCTTCGATCCTCAATTGCGCTGGGTACCACTGCCAGCGCAGCTACAGCAGCAGATCAACGCTGGGGGCTGGGGCGAGGCGATCGCCTGCCTCCGCGTGAAAGGTTTAGTCTCCGTCACGGTGGAGGGCTAGTGATGGCACTCCATCCAGACCTGCAGCCTGCAAAGCCGAACTACCCCAGTCTTGCCCCCACACTCCACAACGAAACCGACGCTAGTAAAGCGATCGGTCAAATTCCTGTTGAGTTCCTAGCAAAAAGCAGGGCCTTGCCCCAGCCCTGCTTCAATTCACCGAATAAAGATACGAAATGCAATCATACCAAACAACCCAAGGGACCGTTTTTCTCACCGATACGTTGGACGATCGGGACGTGTACGCCGATCAAGCCTGCCAGCGACCGATCGGGAGAATCATTGATTACGGCAGGCGTCGATCGCCGCGCTATGCAATCTGGCTTGCTGGTGGTGGTGCATTCTGGCAGCCGCCTCACGCATCGACGCTGAGAGAGGCAATAGAAGCGCTGCATACGCAGTGGCTTCGCACCCAGCAGCTTCAGCGGCGAGGTGCCCGATGCCAGTCATAATCATCGACCTGCTGGTGCAGTGGTCCGATCTGGAACCTCAGCGATGTGCAATCACACGCGCTGGAATCGGTTCAACGGTTTTTGATTTAAGGTTTACAAGCGTTGAGGTCGAGCACAGCCTTGACTTGAATCCCGTAATCGCGGCGATCGTGCAGAGCGCAGTTCAACGAGCGATTACGGCCCGCCAGTTGCGGTTCTCGCTAGTTAACGCTAACGAATACCACGTCAGCCTGATGGAATTTGAAGGCTCTGCCATTGCGTGGCGCTGCAAGACGGAGCACGCTGAGCCAGCGATCGCTCTCTTAGAGGCCTACTTGCGATGGCTGGAACGGGAGGGGTCGCCATGCCAGTCCTGAGCTTTCAACCCTGGAAGGCAACACTCGTGGAGCAGGGCCTTAGCCGCCAAACCGTGCGACGGGAACGCAAACACCCTATTTGCAAGGGCGATCAGCTCTATCTCTGGCAGTCGCAGCGCAGCAGCAACCGCAGACGACTAGGGACTGCAATCTGCACCAACAAAGACGGCATCACGATCGAGCAGAGCATTATCCGCCTGTGCTCAACTGCCTATGCGCCACTAGATGATGCAGCGCTGCTGGCATTTGTCCGCGCTGACGGGTTCGAGGACCCAGACCAGTTTTTCAAGTTCTTTCAGGACCATTACACGCTGCCGTTTCGAGGTGTAGTGCTGCACTGGGGCGAGGTGACGGTATGAGATTTCAG
>NZ_JACJPG010000561.1 GCF_014695955.1 Leptolyngbya sp. FACHB-36
CGGGCTTCCAGATCCAGACCCGTGGTGGGTTCGTCCAGAATGACGAGCTTGGGCTGATGGACGAGGGCGATCGCTAAACTCAGCCGCCGCTGCATTCCGCCACTTAGCGTTTCGGCAGGACGGTTTGCCTGCTCGCTCAGCCCAACGGCTGCCAAACACGCCTGCACCCGCTGCTGCTGTTGTCGTCCGTGCAGACCGTAGAGGCTGGCAAAGAATCGTAAATTTTCCGCGCAGGTGAGGCTGCGGTAGATAAGCGTCTCTTGGGGTGCCACACCAATCCAGCGCTTTGTTTGCTTAGAAATTGGCTGCTGATTGATCTCCACCGTGCCGCTGTCTGCTCGCAAAAGATTGCAGAGAATGTTGATCGTCGTCGTTTTGCCTGCGCCATTTGGTCCCAGCAAGCCGTAAATTTCCCCAGGAGCGATCGTCAGATTCAGACCACGCAAGACCGCATGGTTGCCGTAGGACTTCGTGAGGTGGGCGATCGTTAGCACAGGCAAGAAGGACGCTAAGCGTTAGATTAACAGACCGTTTGAAATTGGGCTGCTTACCAATTGGGTAGCACGTTCTGTCTGTGGTCTACTCATGTAAAAGTCGCTGTAATTCTACAGTCCTAAGCAACAAAAAACAGGCTATCTGTTATGGACAGCCTGTCATTTCATTGCTTCTATACGTTTAGACGGTTGCTAGTTCAGGTGAGGGGCGCTTACTGTTGCGAATGCCCATGATCGCTTCGGCGTAGTCTTTAGCGTTGAACACGGCTGAACCCGCCACGATCGCATTTGCGCCTGCTTCCAGCACTTGCCAGGTGTTATTCGCTTTCAAGCCGCCATCGACCTCAATCCAAGGGTCGAGTCCACGCTCGTCGCACATCTGACGCAGCTTACGAATCTTGGGCAGCACGCCCGGAATGAAGCTCTGCCCCCCAAAGCCAGGGTTAACGCTCATAATTAGCACGAGATCGCAGAGTTCCAGAACGTACTCGATCGACTCAAGTGGCGTACCAGGATTGAGAACCACACCTGCCAGCTTGCCCAACTCTTTGATTTGTCCCAGCGTCCGATGCACATGCGGAGACGCTTCTACCTGAACGTAGATGTGGTCTGCGCCCGCTTTGGCAAAATCTCCCACATACTTTTCCGGTTCCACGATCATCAGGTGAACGTCGAGCGGCTTCTGCGTTACAGGGCGAATCGCTTCCACAATCAGCGGTCCGATCGTTATATTAGGGACAAACCGACCGTCCATCACATCCACATGAATCCAGTCTGCTCCAGCGGCATCGACGGCGCGGATTTCGTCTCCAAGGCGGCTAAAATCAGCGGATAGAATCGACGGGGCAACGACAATTGGCTTTTGGGAGTGGGTCATAGCGGGCAGGGTCTCCTAACGGTCGGTTGTTGTAATAATTTTAACAAAATGCGATAAAAATCTTTAATTTTAGTGACTTGAATTAAGGAGAAATCTGTGTGGCGCAGCGGTATGGTTGGAAGCGAGTTGCAGTAGGGCTTTGTGGAGTAGGCAGTGTTGCCTTTGGAGCCACGATCGCGACGGGAAACTCCCTGCAGTCGGCATCGGTTGGGCAGGCAGGCATCGACGCGCTCCGGCTGCACGAACCGCCCTACAGCTTGACTGGGCGCAAGATTGCGATCGGGCAAGTCGAGATCGGGCGTCCAGGGCAGTTTGGCATCGACAAAGCCGTTGCCCAGAACCGAGCAGTTCCATTAACTCGCGTGTTCTTCCGCAACGCCCCACCCCGCACTAACGTCAACGTAGACGGACACGCTCAGAATGTCGCTAGCGTGATGATCGGTACCGCGAAAGCAATGCGCGGCGTTGCGCCCGGAGCCAGGCTGTATTCCTCGGCAGCAGGCACCCCTAAGCGCTACGGACAACCGGAAGAGTGCCTCTCGGCGCAGCACGTAGCGAGCCAGAATGGCGGCGATGTGCGAGCGGTTAACTTTAGCTTTGGTGAGGCACTCCGGCAAGATCCGCGCCCCAATCCAACCCTGGACGGGAATGCACTGCTGACGCTGTGTATCGACTGGTCGGCTCGCGTGCACAACGTGCTGTACGTGGTGGCGGGCAATCAGGGTAAGGGCGGTATCTCGATTCCGACTGACAACTTTAACGGAGTTAATGTAGCGTTTACTACGCGCGTTGACGGTGCGTTTCGCAAGGTGGATTTCGCCAATCTGGGTGATCCGTCTGGAGCGGGAGCTGTTGGGGCAGGCATCGAGAGCAACCTGGGTCCTCGCCGCGCGATCGGACTGGTCGCACCTGGAAACGATATTGCTCTGCTCAACCTCAGCGGCAACCTGACTGCCTCTAGCGGTACGAGCTTTGCGGCTCCCCATGTCACTGCGACTGTAGCGCTGCTGCAAGAATACGGCGATCGACAACTGCGAACCCGCTGCAAGCAGGGGAATTGTCCGCTGCCCTGGAGCCTAGACGCTCGCCGTCAGGAAGTCATGAAAGCGGTGTTGCTCAACTCGGCGGAAAAAGTTCAGGACACGGGCGACGGGCTAAATCTGGGTATGAGCCGGACGATTCTGGATAAAAATAATCGTTCCTGGTTGGAGTCAGACGCCTACAGCAATCCCAAAATTCCGCTTAACATTCAAATGGGCGTGGGTCAGCTCAATGCCTTTCGGGCGTATCAGCAGTTTAGTCCCGGTCAGTGGAGTCCAACGGATGCCCTGCCGCCGATCGGATGGGACTACCGCACTGTGAACGCCGAAACCGGGGAATCTGGATTTCAGGATTACATCCTAGAGAAGCCGCTACAGCAGGGAAGCTTTGTCTCGGTGACGCTGGCGTGGAATCGACTTGTTGAGCTAGCAGACAAAAACAGCAACGGCGAATTTGATCTGGGAGAAGACTTCCGCGATCGAGGGCTAAACGACCTTAACCTCTATCTGCTGCGGGCAGAAGATAACGACATCCGCCAAAGTGTGTGGTCGTCGATTAGCGAGGTGGATAGCGTCGAGCACATCTTTCAAAAAATTCCAGCAACCGGACGCTACAAGATTCGGGTGCAGTTCCAGCGGCGAGCAAACCAGCCCCGTCAGCCGTTTGCGATCGCTTGGTGGACCATGCCCAGTCTATAGATAGTCATTGTCGTTAGCGCGACAATGACTCACTGATACTTACTGGAAGTACTGCCATATTTCTTGATTCGTCCTGTCGAGAACAAATTTTTTGCAATTCTTATCGATCGGCTGAATTTTCCCCATGAATTCCACACAGTTTCCACAGGTTTTCCCCAAGCGTCCCCATACTTTTCCACAGACTTCAGTTTGTTTTCCACAGGTGAAACGAAGGAATCGGGGTTCGGTGCATTGTGGAAAACACCTTTGTTTTCCACCCATTCTGTGGGAAAAGCTAGCTATTTGTAACAGAATGTTACGGGGATCAGCCCCAAAAACCGATCTTCTCCAGCAGATGTGTGAAGTCTCGTAATTTGCAGCACGTTTCGATCGTTGACAACTTCGCCCAACCTTGCACACAATGAGGCACCTGCTTAATCAAGCGCTCCAGTCGCAACCGCTGCTGTTGTGAGTCTCTGGATAATTCAGCGACTCATAAAATGCACTGATGGATTGTAGCGCTGCTTCCCTATGCCTTGTCTCCCGTTTTTACAGGGTGCCGAGCAATTGCCTTCCTGAATTCGCATCACTGTCCTGTCTAGCACCACCTGAGGCTCTCATGAACACCACCATTAGCATCCTGGCAGAGATTCCTGAAGATCTTCATGAAGTACTCACGGGCTACTTAGAAAGCCACCCAACTTGGGATCAAGACCGTCTATTTGCGGCGGCACTGTCTCTGTTTCTGCTGCAAAATGGCGAGTGTGACCAGCAAGCGGGCAGAGTATACCTCGACAGCTTGTTTCAGACTTCTGCCTGACGAAGGCTAGACGCCGGATTTTAGCTGGGTTGCTTGCCACTTCATCCTCAAGCAGCTCTGCTACAAAAGGGGACACTTTTCGGTAGCCTCTAAAGTAGTCGCAGCAAATGCGTACTATCAACATGAGTGAGACTGAACGAACGGCGATCGGCGATCGGCTGTTCGCTGTGTCCAAGTAGCAACCCGAACTCTAAAATCTCGACTTTAAAATCGTTCTGAGGTTTTCATGGCGTATTTTTGGTTTAAAGCCTTTCACATCGTCGGCTTTGTCACCTGGTTTGGCGGTTTATTCTACCTGCCTCGGCTGTTTATCTATCACCAAGAGGCTAACGACAAGCCGGAGCCTGCCCGCAGCATTCTTAAAGAGCAATTTGAGCTGATGGAAAAGCGGCTCTACGGCATCATTGCGACACCTGGAATGCTTGTCACGATCGCGATGGCGGTCGGCATTATTACGACGGAGCCTGAGATTCTGCGGAGTACGTGGCTGCACGTCAAAATTGGTTTTGTGCTGCTGCTAATTGGCTATCACCACTATTGCAAGCGTCTAATGAAGCGCCTTGCTGCAAA
>NZ_JACJPG010000562.1 GCF_014695955.1 Leptolyngbya sp. FACHB-36
GGCTTGAATTCAATCAGGCGATTATAAATCTGGTCCTGCACGGTGATCGAGTTGCCATCGGTGATGTTGCCCGGTTCCAGGTTCACGGGTTGCCCTCCAGCACCGTAGACCAGCGCTCCTTGAGGAACTGAAGCGGAGTTGGATTGTCCTGTCGGAGACTGCACCGGATTACTTCCCGTGCAGTTCGTTAAAGAGATTGCCAGCATCAGCGCGATCGCAAGCAGTCCGTAGCGCCCCAGTTTCCTCAACATGATTACGTGATTAGCGATTAGTTATTCGTTACCAGTCGGTAGTGGCTAGCGATCAAATACTTAGTTCTGATCAAGAACTAAAAACTAATCACTAAAAACTCCCCTACTCGTTCACTTTTGCCTGCCGTACCATAGCAATCAACGTCTGGTGGGCGTCCTCCGCGTCTTGCAGCTTGTGGTCAAACGCAATTCGTAAGGGAACTTCGCGATCGTTTGCTTGCGCGTTCAGATTCATTCCCTCTGCGTCGATTGACACCATTTTTGCAGCGGTGGCGTCTGTCGTGTTGCCGAACACTTTGGCGTAGAGGAGAATGGCATCCGCGTGATCATCGTTCATGTGAGCGCAAATGCGATTGCTGATTTCAGGAGAAAACGGGTCGGACATGCGGAGGTTTCCAAAACGGCTATTCTCAACGATACAGGGAGAAATAGGGACAGGTAATGAAATTCTCGGTGAAGTTGGGCAGGGGAACTAAGATGGGACAGGAGCATCATTGGATTTTACTGAGCGGACGACCGAATGGGTCAGAATAAGCCAAAACGATCGTGGAAGGGCGTACACTTGCTGCGGATGGTGCAGCTAGGGTTGGCGGGCAGCATGCTGCTGACGGGATTGCTAATCTTGGTCAGCGTGTGGCGATCGGGCGATCGTTGGGTGAGCGCGTTGGGCAACTGGTTTGGTCAGCCGCCCCCGCCTAAGGTGGATGTGCAGTCGGTCGTCATTCAACAGGTCCGCAATGTCAGTGAACTCACGACCGCAACGTTCACGATGCAGGCAGTCGTGCCAGCGAGTCAGGACTCTACAGTGGGCAGTTGGGTTGTAGGAACAACGAAATTGCTCTACATCGCCTACGGAGAGGTCCGGGCGGGTGTGGATTTGAGCAAGCTGAGGACGGAGAATGTGCAAGTGGTGGGGGAGCAAGTTCGGATTCAGTTGCCGCCGCCTCAACTGCTCGACAGCAAAATCGATGTCAGCCGATCGACCGTTTATGACTACAATCGCGGCGTGCTTAACCTGGGACCGGATGTGGCACCGCAACTGCAAACGCTAGCGCAGCAGCAGGCGTTGAAGACGATTCAAACCGCCGCTTGCCAAAATGGGCTTCTGACGACTGCGAACGATCGTGCCAAGCTTGTCGTTACTCAACTGTTAACGACCGCAGGCTACAAGCAAGTCAGCGTGGAGATGGCGGCATCGTCGATCGAGGCGTGTCTAGCTTCTGGTAGAACGGAAAAATAGCTCTGCGTAGCGTGTAGGTGAGAAGCCTACTCTACAGGTCGTTCTTTGACCATTAACTTCCCAACTTATCCTTTTCTACAAGCAGACTAATGTCGTAGCTAAGCAGCGGCAAACACAACTCTATTCATGCATAATACCGAAGTGTTTTAGCCCCTCTATAATTCCACCAGCATAGTTAGCCTGAGCTAAGTATCGATCGTCCTCAAGATTATCCTGATGCCACTGAAGCAGTTCTGTTCGAGCATTGCCAACAATGATGCCAAGCTTATTGACTGCAAATAAGGCAATGTCATTGCCCGAATCCCCGCAAACCACTATTTGTTTGGCTGCAAATCTGGGTGCTCGACAAATATAAGTGAGTGCACTTCCCTTATTGACTTTACGCCGCATGATATCAAGGTCATGATCATTGCTATAAATTAGCTCAGCTTCAATCCCTTGAATAATGAGTTGAGCTT
This sequence comes from Leptolyngbya sp. FACHB-36, assembly GCF_014695955.1. Classification (GTDB taxonomy): domain Bacteria; phylum Cyanobacteriota; class Cyanobacteriia; order Leptolyngbyales; family Leptolyngbyaceae; genus FACHB-36. Next base: position 1,950 of record NZ_JACJPG010000562.1, read on the forward strand.
GTAGCTCTGGCAAAATGAATGCGTCCTCTTTATGAAGAACAAAGCTCAGTTTGAAGGGACGCTGTTCGCTCTCAGATTGAAGAATCAGTTGCGGAAACTGTTGGGTGATCGCTACAATGCCTGCTCGATTCCAGTCGAGGGAGGACAGACTAGACCAAGCCTCATCTAATTTATAGCCTGGGTAATAAATTTCACTTCCGACGGAAGCAATCAAAATATCCGCTTCCAATAATGCTATCTGAGTTGTCAGCCGCTGATAGGACTTTAACGATCGCCCCGTTGCGTAGACTAGTTTTGAGCCATAAGTCTGGCGGTGCTGTTTAAACCAACCATTAAAGCGTTGTAGAGCGCCATCGTCTCCAACCAAGGTATTGTCGAGATCGGTAACCAACAAAAGCCTTGACACAGCTACGATCGCCTACTAGTAAACTCAAAATAACGTTCTAACAGAGCTAGACCCAGTTGCCCTAAACCGCTTGGCTGGTTGTTTTTCTGAGAGCGCGTTGCTGTAGTACGAGCGCTCCAGTTTTTGAGAATCGCTTAGACTAAACAGTATTCACCCTAGACATGCGGGAGTCTGTGCGAAATGTCTACGGAAACCGTTCCCAATCAAGAATTTCAACCTGTTGTTGAGCCAGAGTGGAACTTTCCAGAACCGCCGACGGACTTGATTTTTGATGATGGAGAACCTTTAGAGACGAATCGCCATCGCCATGCCGTGAACGTCTTGATCGACTCAGCGCTGACCGCACTAGAATCGCGGTCTGATGTGTTCGTAGGCGGCAATATGTTCGTTTACTACAGTCGCGACCAAGCCATGAATCGGGACTTCCGTGGACCTGATGTCTTTGTGGCGCTGGATGTAGATGGTAGCCGAGAGCGGCAGGGTTGGGTAACGTGGGAAGAAGGCGGACGCTATCCGGATGTCATCATTGAGTTGCTGTCGCCCAGTACCGCTGCAGTAGACAAAGGCGTCAAGAAAGACCTGTACGAACGTACTTTCCGCACAGCCGACTATTTCATCTTTGACCCCTTCGATCGCGATTCCCTGCAAGGCTGGCATTTAGACGCGTCTCAACGCTACCAACCGTTAAGCGCTGACGATCGAGGCTGGCTCTGGTGCGAAACTTTGCAACTTTGGCTGGGCACGTGGGAGGGCAGCGTTCGCCGTGAGCCGCCTACAGGAACCTGCTACTGGCTGCGGTTCTATGACCAACAGGGCAACCTAGTTCTAATGCAGAATGAAGCCGCGCAGCAGCAAGCAGACGCGGCGCAACAGCAAGCAGAGCAAGAGCGGCAGCGAGCAGAACAAGAGCGACAGCGAGCAGAACGCTTAGCAAATCGGTTGCGAGAACTGGGGGAAGACCCCGATCAACTTTGAGTAGTGCTCATGCAGCGCTAACCGAATCGGTAGCCGCGATCAAGCCTTACAGACTACGCGCCAGTTAACCGTAAAGAGGCGCAGCATCAAGAGTCTTCTACACGACGTCAAACAGCACCGTAGTCATGTAGTGCTCTGCCCACTCAGTACCAAAAGCTTTCTCTAGAACGCGGCGGGTTTTGTCGTTCTGCTGCTGCTTTGTGCAGTAATAGCGCTGTCCTGCAAGAAGTTCGGCTTGACGATCGGGCGTCGGCTGCGTCGCGATCGCCTGCAGGCAGTGAATTTGCAGCAGCGACTGTACGCGAGACACAAACTCGGCTTCTTCCTCTAAGTTGCTAGGGCGGACGAACACGCAGAACTCCGAAAAAATATCCCCCCATTCAGGTAGCGATCGCCCCTGAGCAAATTTCGGCGTTGGCAGCGCCTTCAACGCCTGCTCATAACCTGTGGGCAAGTGACGATCGCGACTGAGTGGCGATAAATCCGCGATCGCAGCGCTGATCTGTCCGCGTCCGCCAACCAAATCTGCCCCAAACATCGGTAGGGCGTAATCGGGTCGGGGGAACATGACGCAGTGCAAAATATCGAGCATTGTGCCAACCTTGGCGATTTCCAGATGCAGCTTGCGAAACTGCGGCGTTTGGTAGCAACGGTTTTCGATCGTCAGCTTCTCGCCTTCGAGCCGTCCTTCGACGTAGCCAAGCTCAGCAGGAAGAACATAGGGCGATAAATCCAGGTGCTGCTGCCATGTGCCTTCGATCAACTCTGCAAGCTGGCGAATGGTGGGATGAAGCTGCTCGTGTAGGGAGGGCATAGGCTAAGGAGTAGGGGAGTGATCAGCTAGGTTAGCAAAAATCTGGTTGCTGTCGTGGAATTACGGAGGCTATAAAGGCTGTAAGTATGGAGTGACTGAAAATGGTGAGTCAAATTCTCGGCGATCGCTACGAGGTAGAACGGCAGATTGGTAAACAAACTGGACGATGGACGCTGCTCGCTCGCGATATGACGACTCAAGAGCAAGTGATTATTAAGCTGTTAGTGCTAGATGAAGAACTAGATTGGGACGATTTGAAGCTGTTTGAGCGCGAAGTTGAAATTCTTAAGTCGCTGTCTCATCCTGCCATTCCACGTTATTTAGACTTTTTTGAGCATTCCTTACCCAACGATCGCGCGATCGCGCTGGTCCGCAGCCACATTGATGGACGATCGCTCCAGCAGCTCGTTCTACAAGGACGCCGCCTAACGGAAACGGAGACCAAACAGGTCGCTAAGGCGATGCTGCTAGTACTGGACTATCTGCACGGACAGCCGTCTCCAATCATCCATCGAGACATTAAACCGAGCAACATTCTGCTAGCAAATCGGCAGCTTTACTTGATCGATTTTGGGTCGGTCAAGGCGCTGTCTGGCAATAATGATACGGCGTTTACGGTCGTTGGCACCTACGGATACATGCCACCGGAGCAGTTTAGCGGACGGGCGATTCCCGCCTCAGATCTCTACAGCTTGGGGGCAACGTTGGTAACGGTTTTGACAGGCACTCATCCGTCCAGCCTGCCGCGTCGCGGCATTAAATTCGATCTGACGGGAGTCACGAGTCTCAGCCCTGAATTTACCGACTGGCTAGAGTGGCTGATGGAGCCAAATTTAGAGCACCGGGCTAAGTCGGCTCAAGAGGCACTGCAAGCATTGGAGCATGGAGGACGCAGACTCACAGGTGCAGCGATCGCCAAACCGAGCGACACTAAAGTTTGGCTGACCAAAGACACCAATAGTCTGGAGCTCCTGATTCCGTCCCGGCTGGGACAGCTCCAGCTTCAGATCGATCCTCAGCAGATTTCATTAATCAGTAAGCGGTTGGGCTTTCAGTCTAGTCGCCCGCTGACGGCTCCTCGGCAGGCAATCCACAAGCTGGAATACCGCCGCACTGCCACTGACGAGCAAGACGCGGACGCTCAACTGATACTGTGGGCAGGTGACCAAAAGTTTGAGCTACGGGGCAACCCACTGCTCACTCAAGAGGAGCTTGAATGGCTGGCGTTTGAGCTAGCAACGTGGTTGAAGCTGCCAGTGACCCGGCTGTAGAGAAGCTGCCCTGGTTGACGACACTGAAATTCAGTGCCCAGATCGCTCTCACTCTAGCGCTTGCCCATCGGCAAGGAAACCCGATGTTGAATTCGCGCTCCTCTCCCGTGGGGACGGGTGAGGGATGAGAACGATCGCGCGTTGCCAGTCAATCCGTTAGAGCTTTTACTTGCAAAGAATTCATTCGTCAAGCTGGACCGCGAGGGTTTAAACCGGAGCGATCGTACAAATAAAGTTTGATGAACTTGATGGAACGATGGCTCAAAATTGCCGCGTTATCGACATAGTAGTAAAGAGTAAAGGGCCGCGACTTCACGCCGCTGGCTCTAGCATGCAACGATACAGGCGCTACCCTAACTTACCGAGTTCAAGACCGCGTTCAAACCGCTTTTGATACATCCATTTTCCGTACAGCCGATTCAAGCTCTAACATCAGAGCCGAGTTTGGATTTAGCTGTGTCGGTGTTTAAGCAGCGGCAATCGCCGCATTGACAAGCTCACTCTTGGATCAACCTCATGATGCGGATTCCGAATTGGCTTGAGCGATCGCGCCTCATGCGAAATCTAGCGGGAGTGGATGCTCGCCGCGCGTTCACCCAAGATCTAAGTCAACTGTTGTCGCTGGCAGAGCGTTACAACCAGCCGCTCTGTCTTGTGGTTCTAGACATTGATGATTTTCAACACATTCACGATTGCTATGGCTCCAGCATCAGCAATAATGTGCTGGATTGCTTTAGTGAACTCCTACGCTCCTCATTCCGCAGCAAAGACGCTCTCGCGCGATGGAGTGATGCACAGTTTGTTATGGGTCTGTATGGTGCAACGCAAGACGATGTGGTAGTGCGCCTTGCAGAGATTCTACGATTCACTCAGCAGCAGCCCTTTACAGCCGATACGACAACGCTAATGATCACGTTTAGCGCGGGGGTCGCGGAGTATCCCAGAGATGGAATTACTCAGCAATCTCTTTACCAATCAGCGTCTGCTGCGCTCGATCGGGCAAAAGCAGCGGGTAGAAGTCGCATTCTTACCGCACGCTAAATCGCGAGTAGCCAGATTCATTCAGATTCAAAATGTGCGATAGCCGCAACGGCTGTCCCACACAGATAGGATGCTGACTCTGCCTTTGCAGCACCTGATTTAATTCACAGTCAACTGCGGACTGTGGATTCCACCGTTCGATTTTGCTTAGCCCCCCAGCCTGTCAGATTGCGCAGATAAATTCCACCCACGATCGCCAAAAATGCTACGTAGCCGATCGCTTGCACTAGATAAAACGTGTCTTCATAGCCAAACAGGGTGTGGAGAATGATTCCTGGAAAGTCGCGTTCTGGCAGCACCTTGCTGGTATTCCACACCAGCGGACCCAGCACGCAGGAGTGAACTTTCGTAAAACGCTCGTAGTAAATGCAGAGCCCTGCGGATTTGCGATCGATCTGAGCCAGAGCGCTGAGGGCGGTGTCAAAGTGTCCCAGCGATGACACCACTAGCCCCGCTACAATCAGCAGCAGAAAGATCCCCATCATGGTGAAAAACTGGCGCAAATTGATCTTGACGCCAAAGCGGAACAGCAAAAAGCCGATCGCCACAGCGGTCACAATGCCTGCGATCGCTCCCAGCGCAGGAATCACTCCCTGCTGGAATTTGGCAGCAATAAATAGAACGGTTTCAAATCCCTCGCGCAAGACTGCGAAGAAGATTAAACCAAACACGCCCCAACCTGCCCGATTGTCGCCTTTGAGTGTGTCACCGATGGCGGCTTCTACTTGAGTTTTTAGCAGTCGCGCCTGCCGCGTCATCCAAATCAGCATCCAACTCAGCATGCCGATCGCTGCCAAGCTAAAAACAGCCTCTAGCAGCGGTTCTACCACCGGAGCATATTTCTGATTCGCCGTGCCGAGTGCTGGAATCAGCCAGCCAAACAGCACCCCGACGATCGCGCTGACCACCAGACCTGCGACGATTCCGCCGTAGACCCAGGGGTTAAGGTGGGACTGCTGCGCCTTGCGCAAATACGCCAGCACAATGCCCACCACCAACGCCGCTTCGACCCCTTCCCGCAAGGTAATGATAAAGGTCGGTAACGCAGAACTAAAATCCATAAGTCAAGTCCAAGTGAACAGCGAACAAACAGCGGGACGATCGGGCAGAAAACAACACGACAGCCTCTAGCAGATGAACAGGGGTTCTGGCAAGGAATAAAAACGGGTGGGAATTTGGGTGGAGACCACTTCCTATACGTCCGTACCCGCATACGCTCAGATACCCGATTTTAGGACGATTTCACGGCTTTCTGAGTACTTAGTTCAACGGTTTTGACCAGTTTCGAGACCTCATCGGGAGTCTTTACCGGAGCCGTTGGCGGAATTGGTGCGGGCCATACTTTGGTCAAATCTGCCATCGTGCTTTGGATTGCCGTGTGATCCTGCGGCATGCCCTTTTGCATCTGTGCTGCAACGCCGCTGTATAGCTGGTTTGCGTACTCCACAAAGCCGCGCGAGTCCTGATACTCAATCACCTGAGAAATCTTGCCATCTGCGATCGCTGCGCCGTACTCGGAGTTTGCCGTATCCAGCAGTCCGTTGATCACTTGCAGCACAAAGCTGGGCGACTGACGCTGTGTATCAGGCAGTCCCGCGATCGCGCCGTCCACCGACTGCATTGAGGTCTTAAACTCGCTGCTGACTTTGGCTGCATCCTTCGCGCCTGCTTTGACCATATCTTGCAGCGCAATCAGCGTGCTCTTAAACTCTTTGACATTGCGCTCATTAAGCTGGTCTTCCACATCCGCGTAGATTTCCTCTACCGGGTGTCCAATGTGGGGTTCTGCTTGGTCCGGCTTCTGCAAATCGAGCAGTTCCTTCGCGACCATCAGGTGCCCTTTCATCAAGCCCAGCTTGGTCATGTAGTCCACGTCCTTTGCCTCTCCGGTCAGGACGATGTCTTCGATCGTGACTTGGTCCTTAATCTGATCGAACTGCTCTTGAGAAATCACGTTTTTGGACACCAGTTCGTCAATCTTGCCGTAGGGGCGACTGGCTTGAATCTTATTTGACAGCGCAGGCACGCCCAGTTTTGCCTCTAGCTTGTCGAGTTCTGACAGGATCGCTGAGTTGATATTAATTTTGGGCTTGCCGCCATGCATGTGCTGACTAGCGGGGCTAGTTTGGGCAGCGGGCACGGAGCTAGCAGACGGAGTACTGGACGTCGTTTGATTGGTGCAAGACACCAAGATTGACAAACCCAGTGCTGAGAGAAATAAGCCGATGAAGCGCAGAACAGACATACGTGTTTAATAAGGTGCAACAGCTAAATCAATGGCAAACGGACATGTTTTGACACGGCGATCGCGTCGCTCACATGAACTAAATGAAAATAATTCCTATCAAAAGTAGTGAAGCATACTCTGGTAACTTGTCCAATACCTGTCAATAAATGCCGCTATTTTTTGAGAAAAACCGACAACCCCTTAACTCTTCGCTGGCGGACTGCCAATCACCTCAAACATCCCCATGCAGCCCGCCTCGGCGATTGCGTCCTGATGTGGATGGAACATAAACTTGCCAAGATGATGATAGGAAAACTCTAAAATGTGCCGTTCAGCGGTGCCCATTGTGATCACGTCGGTTTCTTCATCTGGCTGGAGCGATCGCCCAGTGCGAAACACTCGAAACATATTGGCGTGCAGATGAAACGTCGCCGCCGCATCGAACTCAATCATATTCAGCACATACAGGCGCACAAGCTGATCTTGCTGAATCGGAATCGGATGCTCCATGTAGAAATCAGGAATGCCATTAAAGGCGTACAGCTCGTTTTTGCGATCGTCGTTTACGTCGTAGCCCGCCATAATCAGCACCATCTCATCGGCAGGCGGACGCGGCGTCGGCGGATCGACGATAAACATGCCGTAAAGTCCTTTACCAATATGGCGCGTCACGGGTGCAACATGGCAGTGATAGAGATGCACGCCAGACGGAGCCGCCTCAAATTCGTAGATAAACACGCTGCTGTTGCGAACTGGTCTGACGCCATCCATCTGCGCCGGATGAACGCCGTGAAAATGCAGCGAGTGCGAGTGCCCTGCGCGATTGTAGAAAATCACCCGAATTAAGTCGCCTTCCATAGCGCGAAACGTCGGCGCGGGTACCTGTCCATTCAGATTCCACGTGATGAACGAAGTGGCTTTATTTAATTTGATTGCAGAGGTGCGTGCCTCAACGCGAAATTCTCGCACCGTGCGTCCGTTCTCGCGAGTCACGGTGCCATAGTCGAACTGTCGCAGAAATGTTAGCGGATTGATGCCTGCTGGAGCAGCCTCAGTTGCCGGAATCGGCGGCACCGTCACGCGGGGGGAGGCGCGCGATCGATTCAGCCCGTTCAGCGCGATCGCGCCCGCACCGATTCCTGCCCCTGCTAATCCCGCTGTTAGAAATGCCCGACGATTCCAGCGACCTGGCTTAAGTACAAAGCGATCTGCCATACAGCAATGAGCGCATCTGAAAAAATGCGCTTTTGAAAAACTCTTTCAAGAGCCTTAACGAATTTGAAGTATAAGCACAAATAATGTTATTGTCAATTATTCTCATTTAAGGAACAATAGCTAGTTTATATGGCGGCTAATTTATAATGCTGCTGGTACGGAGAGACCCGAACACATCGCTCAGGGTGTGTGCCCACTCTAAGATTCGTACCCTTGCTGCGGCTGCTTTAAGCTTGCAACTGCAGCAAATGAGAATGATTATGATTCCCTTTTCAGGTACGCTGAGTATGCGCGATCGTTGTGTTCAGGTGTGAGGATGACAAACCAATGACGAGACTGTTTTGGACTGCACTACTGCTTAGCCCTGCTGCGTTGGGCGCTATCTCGACTGCTGCCGTCGCCGCTGGTGCGACAGATGGCGTACCTCCTGCCGACCCATCTAGCCAACTTAACGTCTATGGCGCTGAGGGGCGAGGCGTTGAAGTGATGGACCAAGTTACATCGGTGTCTCAGCTAACCGATGTCCGACCAACCGACTGGGCATTCCAGGCGCTGCAATCGCTGGTGGAGCGCTACGGCTGCATTGTCGGCTATCCCGATCGTACCTATCGTGGCAATCGCGCTCTGACCCGTTATGAATTTGCCGCTGGACTGAATGCATGTATCGATCGCGTCAACGAGCTGATCGCGGCTGCAACCGCGGACTTAGTGAAAAAAGAAGATTTGGCGACGCTGCAGCGACTCCAAGAAGAGTTTCGAGTCGAATTGATCACGCTGCGCGGTCGCGTCGATGCCTTAGAAGCTCGCGCAACAACGCTGGAGCGTCAGCAGTTCTCGACGACAACGAAGCTCAATGGTGAAGTCGTGCTGGCAATTTCTGGCGTGCTGTCTGGCGATCAGGTCAACGGCAGAGACGTAGAGAAGGGCACCATCTTCAGCGATCGCGTCCGCCTCAACTTTGACACCAGCTTCACGGGCAGAGACTTGCTAAGAACGCGGATTCAAGCCGCCAATACGCCGCTGTTCTCGGAAACGGCAACCTTCACCCGCGAAGGCGATCTCCGCTTTGCCGGAGACACCGGCAACCAAGCAGGCATCGACGCGCTGCTCTACCAGTTCCCGCTGAGTGAACGAACCACGGTAACACTGGAAGCCAACGCAGGCGCGATCGACGACTTCACCAACACCATCAATCCTTTCTTCGACGGCGACGGTGCCACGGGTGCACTGAGCCATTTTGGCACCCGCAATCCCATTTACTATCTGCTGAACGGTGCTGGAATTGGCATCCAGCACGAGTTTAGCGACAGCTTGGAACTCAGCTTGGGCTACTTGGCAAACAGCCCGAACGATCCCAGCGGCGGCAGCGGCTTGTTTAATGGTCCTTACGGCGCGATCGCTCAGATAACCTTTAAGCCGTCCGAAGCATTTACCCTGGGACTAACCTACATCAACGCTTACAACAACGACTTCACTGCTAATGGCAGCACGGGCAGCACTCAAGCAAACTTTGTGGACTCTACAGGGTTGCCTTTCTCCGTGAATGCGTTTGGAATTGGTGCGTCGTTCCAGTTCAGCCCCAACATTGTCCTGAACGGCTCGGTGGGGTACACGATCGCGCGATCGGTGGGCGCAGGCTTCCGGGGCGAGGCGGATATCTGGAACTGGTCGGTAGGGCTGGCGTTCCCAGACTTGGGCAGAAAGGGCAACGTGCTGGGCGTTATTGTGGGAATGGAGCCGAAGGTGACGGGCGTAGACGGGAACCTAGGCTTGGCGCTGTCGGAAGATGCGGATACCTCCCTGCATGTCGAGGGGTTCTATCAGTTCCAACTCACGGACAGCATTGCAATCACGCCGGGAGTCATTTGGCTGACGGCTCCCGACCACAATAGCGCCAATGAGGATGTTGTGATCGGCACGGTGCGGACAACGTTCACGTTCTAATAGCGAATGGCGGTTCGCGATCGAGTGGGCAGCGCTTACTCGATCTCCTCAGTGGTGAATGTCCAGGTTCAGCACGTATCGTCCTAGTGGCAAGGCTCCTGACCACAGTTCGTACTCTACGCGAAGCAGCGTCGGCAATGGACGCCCTTGGAGTACTAAGCTGCGGGTAAAGTTGCGCAACGGTAGCGACTGCGGCACCTGCACGATCGCGTCGGATAGCCAGTAGCGGCTCGGTCCGTAGATCCCTTGCTCCCACAAATGGCGGTAGCTGAATTGTCCATTGCCCTGCACCGTCATCGCCACCCGATAGGGAGACAACTCTAGCCAGACCAAGCGCGGTGCTGGGACAGGCGTGGGGAACCCGGCTGGCACATAATCCTGCACGATCGGCTCTGTCAACACCAGATCAAACCGCTCGTGGTCTTTTTGGTACAGGGTGCCAACCGTTTCAACGCCTGACGCGACAGGGAGATCGGTGGAAACAACGGAGAGGCAAACAGAGCGTTGGTGCTGGCTAAGCATGAGACAGTGAGTAACGAATGAGGAGTTGTGGATAGAAGGGCAGAAGCAGCTCAGAGTATAAAGGTATTAACTCTGACGCTTGGCGAACAGTGAGTTGGAGCGCGGAAGCGGTACGATCGCGAACGCAGTCCATATGTCAGCCTATCTGATCCCCATGCGTGTGCCGAACGTAATCTCTCTTAAAGCGTCTGAATATCAGCACAATCTCACACAAGACCTCACCATTGCACGTCCCTCGACGGGGCTAGCACTCAAGGGGCGAATTCGAGTACCGGGCGACAAATCCATTTCCCATCGGGCGCTGATGTTGGGCGCACTGGCTGAAGGAGAAACGACGATCGAGGGTTTGCTGTTGGGCGAAGATCCCCGCAGCACTGCTGCCTGTTTTCGCTCGCTGGGAGCCGAGATTTCGGAGCTAAATTCCGATCGCGTCCACGTGCGAGGAATTGGGCTTGGGCAGCTTTTGGAGCCGCTTAACGTCTTGGACGCAGGCAACTCTGGAACGACGCTGCGCCTGATGCTGGGCATCCTTGCCTCACATCCAGAGCGGTTTTTCACGGTGACTGGCGACGGTTCGCTGCGATCGCGCCCCATGTCGCGGGTGGTTAATCCGCTGCGGCAAATGGGCGCAGAAATCTGGGGACGCAAAGGCGGTTCGCTGGCGCCGCTGGCAATTCGAGGGCAGGCGCTGCAACCGATTCATTACCAATCCCCGATCGCCTCGGCTCAGGTGAAATCGTGCATTATGCTGGCAGGACTAATGACCGAAGGGCAAACAACGGTGACGGAACCTGCCCTTTCTCGCGACCATAGCGAACGGATGCTGCGGGCATTTGGCGCAGAGGTGACGGTCGATCCGGACACGTGCAGCGTGACGGTGACTGGACCCGCCCGTCTGGAGGGTCAGTCGGTGATTGTGCCCGGCGATATCAGCTCTGCTGCGTTTTGGCTGGTGGCAGGGGCGATCGTGCCGGAATCTGATTTAACGATCGAAAATGTTGGCGTCAACCCTACTCGTACGGGGGTCCTAGACGCGCTGAAGCTAATGGGAGCCGATATTACTCAAGAGAATTGCCGGGAAGTTGCAGGAGAACCTGTAGCAGATTTGCGCGTGCGCTATGCCGGAAGCAAAACTCGTGCCCCGCTGAGAGCCTGCACGATCGCAGGGGCGTTGATTCCTCGCCTGATCGATGAAATTCCTATTCTGACTGTGGCGGCGGCGTTTGCAGAAGGAACGACTCAAATTCAAGACGCCGAAGAATTGCGGGTGAAGGAAAGCGATCGGATTGCGGTAATGGCAAGCCAGTTGAATCAAATGGGTGCTCAAGTTTCTGAGCGGCTCGACGGCATGGAAATTACGGGGGGGCACTCGCTGCACGGCACCGAAGTCGATAGCCACACCGACCACCGGATTGCCATGAGTTTGGCGATCGCGGCGCTCAACGCCAGCGACACGACTACGATTCACCGGGCTGAAGCGGTTGCCGTTTCCTATCCCGACTTTGTGCCAACGTTAACCACGCTTTGCAGCTAGATACCGTGAGCAATTTGGGAAATAGACAGGTATCTGCCGAGTATCTTGTCTAAGGAGGGGGTTACTA
>NZ_JACJPG010000563.1 GCF_014695955.1 Leptolyngbya sp. FACHB-36
ATCGATCTCCCGTCATCCCCATCCAGCACTTCGGGTCGCAGTACCGAGTAGTTTTCGGTCAGCGGGTTGCTGCCTTTGAGTTCAAACTGAGTTTGGCTACCGCGAGCGATGCAGTGAAAAAACAGCGCCTCCTCCACTGCTGGCACCAGTGCATGACCAATTCCGCCCAGCATTGAGTGGTAGGGCCAAACGGTCAGGGGGTATTTGCCGTCGTCAGTGAGTTTGCGTGTGTAGTGCAAGGCGTGACGCTGGAGGCTGTCATAGTCTCCGATCGCCAGACTGTGCGCAACTGCCGGATTCACGCGCCAAACTTCCTGCTGCACATCCTCCAGCGAAATCATCGTAGCGGCGGGAGTGGGATGCTCTCCAGCCGCATTGATCCAAAAGATGGGATGAAAAATTTGCATCGCGCTATGCGTGTCCATCGTGGGTGCAATAGTGGTGATGCTGCTCAGGTTGCGGTAGATAAACTCGCACAGCCGCACGTTGTCTTCGACGGCTCCGCGACCCGATCGCCCACCGACAAACAGCTCAAACTCCGGTATGCAGAAGGTGTTTTGTACGTCGATCGCCAACAGACAAACCCGGTGAGTATCCGCTGCGGCAGGCGAAAGTTGATGCTGTTTTGCCCACGCAGTCGCGTCTACGGCACGCTGCTGATAGGGAACCCGCCAAACACGGTCCACCGTCTGCGGATCAAAATGGGACGGAATCGGCAATGGCTGGAAGGTGCTCATAACTTATTTATGGTATCTTCTACCATAATAGCACGGCGGCAACCCGAGTGAATTGGCTTGACGGTCGATCGCTCCCGCTGCGGCTGTTATGGTCTATCAGGGAAATTTTGACGTGCCGAAGACCCTCAAAATTTAACCCTGATCCTTAGGTACTCGTCAAATCCAGTGCAGCATCAGCACTCAGATTTAGGGTGATAGTCGAGAGTTTAGACCTCCGAGGTTTTACAAAACCTCGGAGGTCTTGGGGAGGTTCCTGTACGCAGCGACATCTGCCGTGCTGCCTCGGCGTAGGGCATTTGTCCAGTCGCCGTCCCCAACCCAGGGCACGCAATCCGGCAAATGCGGCGTGACTGAAACCGATTGTGCTGACGAACCGCAAGCAGCATCGACCACATTGCCTGATAGACCTGATCGGTACGAGCAATGTCCATTGGAACGCGCATGGTTGGAGCGTGGGCAATGAATGAATGGCATTAACACGCTTTTAGGGGGCAGGAAGGTTCCAGAAAAGTACCAATCTGCCGAAAAATGGGTGAATGATTCAAGATACTCTGAAGTCAACCTTTAGGCACAACTAGGTATTTGAAGAACAAACATGAATACTGATTTCGAGCAAAAGATTTGGCGTGCTGGCATAGAAAAATATTCCTACTCAGAGAAGGAATGGAAAGAATTGATCAAGGCTCTTTTAGATGATTTTCAACAATTCATCGACCAAAGTTTTGAACGAACATTAGAAGCTGAAATCGATGTTCTAAATCCACAATCTCCGTCATTTAGCCAGTGGATTTGGACTCAGGAGGAAAAACCATCTCCACTGTCTATAGTGTGGACCGGTGTAATTGGTGGTCAGATGGTTGGTACTGAGAACGGAGAAGACTTTTTTCAAGTAAGTCTTACATTGTTTTTATTTGAAGCCGCTGACAAAAAGCGTATTTGTTTAACAACAGGTGAAAGTGTTCTTGAATTTACTTTTGAAAGAGATACTGAGTCTCACGGATATTGGCGTGGACATGGATGGCGCGAGGATGAGTGGGGTGAGTGGGAAGATGTTGCGTATGAATAAATAAACTAAGAGCGCTGCTGACCATGCAGTCGAATTCTGTCAGGTCTTTAAAGTGTCCTACACGGATCTCGACCCGGGAAAAATTGGCAAACCACGCTTGCCAAGCATCACAGAGCGCTAGCTTTGGAGCGACCAAAATGAGTGTCAATTCGTCCATCGTGTTCTGGCTAAGTCAAGCGACGCTTACCACTTCACGATCGTCAATCGGGGTTGTTCCAGAAACGAGTTTACCGTCTTATACCAATTCCCTAAATTCCGGCTACCGATCAAACCACTAAAACGTAGGCGGACTCCAGCTTCTGCAACTCGGAATTGCGAATTCCGAATTCCCAATTCCGAATTGCTATTAGATTCCGCCCTTCGACTTGCACAAGGCACAGTCGGCTAATTGTGCTGATCATCATGGTTTTTAAGCCTGCGGCGCCGTCTTCCATCTTGAGATGGATGCCAGTCATCTTACTCTGCTGCATAGTATTGAGCTTAACCAAGAATGAGCGTGCGTTTCAGGCATAACAACGCTGGTTCATGTCGCTCCAATCACCTATTCACCGGCAAAGCAGCACGACCTGCCGTCATGATCGAATCTATGCTAACGGCATCTGTACAGTTTGCCCAAGTTGCCACTATCGTCACTCGTAAAGTCGCTAAACTGCTGTTTGCGCCTGTGTTTGTTGCAGACGATCGCAGCGTTGTAATTGCCAGCAGTGAGGCTGAATGGGTTGGTCGGACCTTTAGTAGACAGGACTCGACAAGCCACGAGTATTTGCGCGTGCCCCTGCGCTACGACGGGGAAACGGGAGAGGTGATCGTGGGTCGATCGCACAGTCGAGAAGCCATCTCGTCGCGTTTGGCTCGTGTCCTCGTAGAGTTAGTGATCAATCAAACGATTATTCAGGACCAAGTTCCCAGCCAGCATGAGCTGAAAAATCAATTGATCCACGAGCTGCTGTGCGATCGCATTGAGAATGAAACCGTGATTCTCAGCAGAGCCAAACGGTTAGGAATCGATTTAACGCCGCCGCGTGCCGTCATTTTGATTGATGCTGCCGACTACATTTCTACGAGCGAACTGCATCCAGAATTTGACGCGCTGGACGCCGAGCAGCAGCGGCGTGCTCAGGTTGTAATTGGCAGCATCGTTAGCTTCTTCTACTTGCCCAGCGATACCATCTGTGCGGATTTGGGACAGGGAAGAATTGCCGTACTGAAAGCCAGCGACAGCAAGAACCTCGATCCGTGGGCAGACGTCGAGGACGGAGCAGACGGTGGCGGCTCGTCTTGGGCAAATCTAGTAGCGCTAAGGCGGGCAGCGGATGCTCTGCTGATCCGGCTCCGCAGCGATACGGGAGGTGCTGCCATCAATGTAGGAATTGGGCGGTATCATCCGGGAATTCGCGGGCTAGCCCGATCGTACGAAGATGCGCGAGCAGCGCTATCGTTGGGCAGTCGGTTTCAGGGACACAATCAGGTGCACTGTTTGGGGCGATTGGGCATTGCTGCGTTTGTAGGCGTTGCGGACGAAAGCACCAAAATTGATTTAGCGAAGTACCTATTAAGTCCGCTAGACCACGAACCCGAACTGCTGACGACGCTCAACGCCTTTTTTGCTGAAGATTGCTGTCCGTCGTCTGCCGCAAAGCGCCTCTCCATTCACCGCAACACCCTTAGCTACCGTCTGGACAAAATTGCATCGCTGACGGGATTGGAGCCACGCCGATTCGACGATGCTGTGCAAATGCGGCTATCGCTGCTTTTACGATCGCTTCAGTCTGCCCGATCGGCATAAAGAATTTGCGGATTACCGGGTCCTTTAGACTTGGGCAACTTTTTTGTAAATCTATCTCTTTTGGTTGATGACGCGCTGCGTCATCTAATCGCCTTGAATTCGCTGCTAGACCTGTAGCGAATCAAACATTTCAGCGTTCCAAGCTTTTGTGCAGTTGCACAATCAGTCAAGAAAAGCTGCTGTGTTTTCTAGGCAACTGCACAATGAATTGTCCATCCTCAACTCACTAGGATGTCGCTTATAACAGCGATCGCTGAGCGAGAAATGCTTGAACGCCTTACCCCATCTTTGTCTATAGAGAATGCGCCTGGGCAAATTGCGATTCAACAAATCGCGATCGTGCGGGCGCTACCGGGACTGGGCGATTTACTGTGCGCGGTTCCCGCCTTTCGGGCGCTGCGATTGGCGTTTCCTGCAGCGCGAATCACGCTGATTGGTCTACCGTGGGCGGCGCAACTGGTGCCCCGCTTCTCTCACCTAATCGATGATTGGCTGGAGTTTCCGGGCTTTCCAGGTATCCCCGAGGTGCCGCTGGTGCCATCGCGCGTCGAGTCGTTTTTTCACCACGCCCCAGCCTTTGATCTCGCGATTCAACTGCACGGCAGCGGAGCGGTGATGAACAGCTTTGTGCAACGGTTGAACGCCGCGCAGCGGGCAGGCTGTTTTCCACCCGATCGATCTGCCCCGTCCAGCATGTTCTTACCGTATCCAGAGCACGAACCCGAAATTTGGCGCATGCTGCGACTAATCGAGCATTTGGGCATTCCGCTGCAAGGCGATTATCTGGAGTTCCCCCTGTGGCAATCGGACTGGCAGGAGTTGGCGGCGATCCGCGATCGCTACCGTCTGAACAATTACGTCTGCCTCCATCCCGGTGCAAGTCTCCCAGACCGTCGCTGGTCGGTGGCGAAATTTGCGGCTGTGGCTGACTCGCTCGCCTCCCAAGGGCTGCAAATCGTGCTGACTGGCAGCGCCGCCGAAGCGGATCTCACCCGCGCTGTCGCGCAAGCCATGCACAGTCCGGCGATCGACCTTGCCGGACAAACTAGTCTCGGCTCCCTTGCTGCGCTGCTGAAGCGCACTCGCCTGCTGATCTGCAATGACACCGGAGTGTCCCACCTCGCGGCGGCTCTGCACGTCAACAGCGTCGTTATTTTTAGTGCGTCCGATCCCGATCGCTGGGCACCGCTGGATCGATCGCGCCACTACGTGGTTGGAGGCACGCCACAAACCGCTCAGAATCTTACCGTTTCGCCGTCTGTGGCTGACGTACTGACCCACGCCGATCGCCTGCTGCGATCAAAGGTTGCTTATGCGTCTTGAGAATTGGCAAGCCGTTCAGCACCTGCTGGTGTGTACCGATGAAGCGACCACGGTTGACCTTGAACCCGCGATCGTTCGATTGCGGCAGGAATTTCCCAATCTGGAGATGACGCTGCTGACTTGGGCACACCAAACGGACTTCGACACCGTGGCACAGCGCTTTCAGATGCATCACCTGAACTGGACGGAAGACCCGGATTTGCGCCTTGTGGAAGCCCTGCGCGATCGCCAGTTTGACGCCGCCATCATCCTTACGGCGGCTGGACGATCGCCCTACGCGCTTGCCTACCTCTGCTACCTTGCGGGCATTCCCATTCGGCTGGGGCAATCGTGCGAATTTGGCGGCGGTGTGCTGTCGTCCTGCGTGGCTCCCGCGATCGACCCACTTCCGGCGATCGACTATCAGTTGCGTCTACTCGAATCTGCTGGCTTTCCGTGCAGAAATTTTGAATTTTGAATTCATACGTTTGAATTTTTCTTCCCATGCGCATCCTCACCTGGCACGTCCACGGCAGCTACCTCTACTACCTGACTCAGGCACCCCACGAGTTCTACTTACCCGTTAAACCGGGCAAGCCGGAGGGCTACGGTGGATGCCTACCTGGAATTCCCTGGGGCGACAACGTGCACGACATCGCCGCCGAGGACGTGCAAAATCACGACTTCGACTGCATTCTGTTTCAGTCGCGCCGCAACTACATCCACGACCAGTTCGAGATTTTATCTGAAGCGCAGCGACAGCTACCCCGGCTGTTTCTGGAGCACGATCCGCCACGAGAGCACCCCACTGACACGGTGCATGTTGTGGATGACCCAAGCGTACTGCTGGTGCAGGTGACCCACTTCAACAACTTGATGTGGGACAGCGGCAGAACTCCCACCTGCGTGATTGAGCATGGCGTCATGGTGCCTGAAGCCGTGCGCTATACGGGCGAACTGGCGCGGGGATTGGTCGTGGCAAATGGGCTGCGATCGCGGGGCAGACGCCTCGGTGCCGATGTGTTTCAGCGGGTGCAGCAATCAGTTCCCCTCGATCTGGTTGGCATGGGTGCCGAATCGTTGGGCGGGCTAGGAGAAGTGCCGCACGCGCAGTTGGCAGAGTTCGAGTCGCACTACCGCTTTTTCTTTCATCCTGTCCGCTACACGAGTTTGGGCTTAGCCGTGTGCGAAGCGATGATGGTGGGCTTACCGATCGTTGGGCTAGCCACCACCGAGCTAGCCACCGTGATCGAGAACGGCGTCTCTGGCTACATCAGCACCAACCCCGATGAGCTCATCGATCGCATGCAGCAGCTACTTGCCGACCCCGCCGCAGCCAAACGCCTCGGAGACGCGGCTAGAGACACGGCTCGATCGCGCTTTGGGATCGATCGCTTCATCCAGGATTGGAACACCGCATTCGAGCGGGTCGTTAGTCGTCGGTCGTCAGTCGTCAGCCGCGATGACTCCTCACTCCTCATTCCTCACTCCTCACTCCTATGACCAAACGCATTGCCCTTATCAGCGAACACGCGACGCCGCTCGGCATTTTTGGCGGCGTCGATAGTGGTGGACAGAATGTGTACGTGGGTCAGTTGGCAAAGCATCTGGCGGCGATCGGCTACGACGTAGACGTGTTTACGCGGCGCGACGGCGACCTGCCCGAAGTGGTGGAGTGGCAATACGGCGTGCGCGTGATTCACGTTCCGGCAGGTCCGCCTAGAAGTCTGCCCAAAGAGGCGCTGCTGCCCTACATGGGCGAGTTCACGGCGTTTGTACTGGACTGGTGCCGGGCTCAAGGAAGCTATGACTTAATCCACGCCAACTTTTGGATGTCTGCGCTGGTAGCGGCAGAGATCAAGCGGGCGATCGGCACGCCATTCGTCGTGACGTTCCACGCGCTGGGTCGGGTGCGACGGCTGCATCAGGGCAGCGCGGACCAGTTTCCCGACGAGCGGTTTGCGATCGAAGACCGCGTCGTGCGCGAAGCCGACCA
>NZ_JACJPG010000564.1 GCF_014695955.1 Leptolyngbya sp. FACHB-36
CCTGCTGCCCAATTACCTGCCGATGGTAGTGGCTTCAAAATTACCCTCTCGCGGGCAGGCTCAACTGCCGTAGGCAGCAACCGCTGCATCATCATACAAACGCTGTTGGGAGCCACTCGCGCAGCGGAAGGCAACGACTGTCAGGTGGCTCCTACTCCTTAGGACGATCGCTCACTCGCGTTGGTGCGCTAAGCTGAAACCTGACTAATGGCTGAGTGCTCCCATGCAACCCTCGAACGAGTTTTTGACTCCTGAAGAATGCGCCGAAGTTGATAAGGCGTTGCTGACCTCCCGCGACAAATTTACAGCGCGTGTGGCAATCTATGCGCTGCGATCGCTCAAGCAAGTCGCCCAGCAAGAAGGTTCCGCGATTAAAGACCTGGCTCCAGAGCAAGTTGAAGATTGGGTCTACCAGGATGAAAGTTTGCAGGGCGGCGTCGATCGCGAGTTCCGCAAATTTTTCTCGCAGCTTGTCCTGTCCTCGCTGAATCCACTCACGCAGGTGGCACAAGACGCAGGAGTCGCGATCGACCAGCTAACCGTTCCGCAAGTTTTGGAGTGGTTCGAGCAGCAAGCCAAATTGCGACTGCAACAGAACTGAAGCGGCTCCCTTAGGTGTAGGGTGGTAGGGTGTAGGGTGAGAGAGAGACCCGTGAGCGCTTCTATCAACCGTTTGTGGAAACGATATCCCGCCATTGCTAGAGTCGCCCCCGTGATCTGGCTGCTGGCGATCGCGGGCGTTGTCCTAGTTTGGAACGTGGGGGCGATCGGGCTAATTGACGAAACCGAGCCGCTATTCGTCGAAGCCGCCCGTCAAATGAATTCAACGAGCGATTGGATCACTCCCTACTTCAACAACGAAACCCGCTTCGACAAGCCGCCGCTCATCTACTGGCTAATGGTTGCCGCTTTCAAACTCTTCGGCGTCAGCGAATGGTCAGCGCGGTTGCCCTCGGTGTTATCGGCACTGGCACTAACCCTAATTCTTTTCTACACGGTGCGAAGAGTCGGGAGTGGTCAGACCGAACATTTAAAATTTTCCCCCTTCCTTACCCCGTGGCTCGCCGCCACGATGCTGCTGCTTAATCCCAACACCTTCTTTTGGGGACGCACAGGCTACTCCGATATGCTGCTGAACGCCTGCATCGGTGGATCGCTGCTGACATTTTTTCTGGGGTACGCCCAATCGGAGAATCGCCGCGTACAGCAGCGATGGTACCTGACGTTTTATGTACTGATTGCGCTTGCAGTGTTGACAAAGGGACCGATCGGCATCCTGCTTCCTGGACTCATCATTGGTTCCTTTCTGCTCTACATTGGCAATGGTGGGGCGGTGCTGCGAGAAATGCAGCTTGTGTGGGGCGCAGGACTGGTAGCAGTGCTGTCGGTGCCGTGGTATGTGCTAGTCACGCTAGCGAATGGAGAGGCGTTCATTAATTCGTTCTTCGGGTACCACAACGTCGAGCGCTTCGCGACGGTGGTGAATCGCCACGCGGGACCCTGGTACTTCCACATTCTGGTGATTTTGGTCGGTTTTCTGCCGTGGTCGGTCTACCTGCCTGCTGCCATTGCGCGGCTCAAACCGCTTCAGCGGCGTCAGTGGCAAACTCAACCACGTGCCCAGCAGCTTGGCATATTTGCGCTGTGCTGGTTTGGGTGCATTCTCGGCTTCTTTACGATCGCCACGACCAAGTATTTTAGCTACACCTTGCCCCTGATGCCAGCGGCAGCAATTCTGGTCGCGCTGCTGTGGACAGACTACCTGACCCACTCAGAACGAGGATGGGGCTTTGTGCTTACCGCAGCGTTCAACGTCGCGCTGCTGGCAGCGTTGGCGGCAGCGATCGTCTATTCGCCCCAGTGGTTAGGTGACGATCCCTGGATGCCGAATTTAGGAGCGCGGCTGCAAGCCTCCGGGTTGCCCGTGCTGGGTGGCGTGATCTGGGGAGCTGCCGCGATCGCCGCGATCGTCGCGCTTCTGCGCCGAAGTCGCTGGCTATGGCTGGTGAACCTGCTGGGCTTTCTAGCGTTTCTGATTGTCGTGATGCATCCAATGGTCCTGATTGCGGATGCAGAGCGACAGCTGCCGCTGCGTCAGATCGCTCAAACGGCGACCCAGGTCGAGCGTCCCGGTGAGCCTCTGATTATGGTGGGCTTCAAAAAACCGAGCCTGGTTTTTTACACGCAGCGATCAGTGACGTATCTGCCACATCCGGCAGATGCTCGAACCTATCTGCAATCAGCCGCCCGATCGAGCGTTCTGCTAGTGGCTGGAGAAAAAACGTTCGCGGAAATTGGATTAGCTCCCGCCCAGTACCAGACGATCAAGCAGGAAACCGTCTACCGACTCGTTCGCGTACTTCCATAGTAACCTTGGCGGCATTTCTGTACGATTCCCAACATGCAGGCGAAACGATTCAATGCATAATAGTGTCTTTGTTGTTTCGTCAGGTTGAGATGGTCATGGGTCGCGCCAAAAAAGTTGTGCTGGCATACTCCGGTGGAGTCGATACGTCGGTGTGTATCCCCTACCTGAAGCAAGAGTGGGGAGTCGAAGAGGTAATTACGCTGGCGGCTGATTTGGGGCAGGGAGATGAACTGGAACCCGTGCGGGAAAAAGCCCTCAAATCCGGTGCCAGCCAATCGCTTGTGATCAACGCTACCGACGATTTTGTCAAAGACTATGCCTTTCCTGCGATTCAGGCGAACGCTCTCTACGAAAATCGCTACCCGCTTTCGACGGCCCTGGCACGTCCGCTGATTGCCAAGCTGCTAGTGGATGCGGCTGAGCAGTATGGAGCCGATGCCGTTGCTCACGGCTGCACCGGCAAGGGCAACGACCAAGTGCGATTCGATGTTTCCATTGCTGCCCTCAATCCCAATCTAAAGGTTTTGGCTCCCGCGCGTGAGTGGGGGATGAGCCGCGAGGAAACGATCGCCTACGGAGAGCGCTACGGCATTCCCTCTCCAGTGAAAAAATCTTCGCCCTACAGCATCGACAAAAACCTGCTGGGACGCGCGATCGAGGCAGGACCGCTAGAGGACCCCTGGACCGAGCCGCCCGAAGACATCTACGAAATGACAGGGGCGATCGCGGATGCACCCGATCAGCCAGAATACGTCGAGATTGGCTTCGAGCAAGGCATCCCGGTCAGCCTCAATGGGCAAGCGATCGGTCCTGCGGCGCTGATTCAGCAGCTTAACGGAATTGCCGGAGCGCACAGCGTCGGTCGGATTGACATGATCGAAAACCGCTTGGTCGGCATTAAATCACGCGAAGTCTACGAGACGCCTGCGCTATCGGTTCTAATCGACGCGCATCGGGATTTAGAAAGCCTGACGCTAACCGCCGACCTGCTACACTACAAGCGCGGCATCGAAGAAACCTACTCGCAAATGATCTACAACGGGCTATGGTATAGCCCGCTGAGAGACGCGCTGGATGCGTTTGTCAAGAAGACGCAGGAGCGCGTTACAGGCACCGTGCGAGTCAAACTGTTTAAGGGTGTTGCAGCGGCGATCGGGCGCAAATCCGCAAATTCGCTGTATGCCACTGAACTTGCCACCTACGGCGCTGAAGATCGCTTCGATCACCGAGCCGCTGAAGGCTTTATCTACATTTGGGGAATGCCAACCCGTGTCTGGTCACAGAAGCAGCGATCGATGTAGGACGGATAAATAACTATTAGCTATCAGTTGTCAGTATTAGTCGCTGATTAGTCGCTGATTAGTCGCGGGTGATTCGTGCAATTTTTTCAACTGCCCGACTGGCTACGAATCATTGTGGGTAATCTTCACCCGATCTTGATGAACTCAGCGTCTTGATCGCTAATTTTTGTGCGATCGACACCGCACAAAATGATACAGTTGCGTGTTGATTCGCTCGATGATGATGACTTGCACGGAGACAATGCATGGTAGTACCCGTAAGCTGTCATCCCGGCATTGCCGCTGGGATGGCAGCGTTGCAGATTTTCTACAATCCCTCGACTGGACTGTGGGATAAGGCGGAGTGGTGGCACGCCGCCAACGCGTTGGAAACGACGATCGACTACTCGCGCATCACCAAAACCCTCACGTACCGCACCAATATCTTCAACACGTTCGAGAAGCACAAGCAGCGCGAGTTCTTCAGCCCGTGGTTTTACGACGACGATGGCTGGTGGGCATTAGCGTGGATCAAGGCGTATGACTTGACAGGAGAAACGCGCTACCTCGACGCAGCCAAAACCATCTTCAAAGAAATGAGTCGCGGCTGGGATTCCGTCTGCGGCGGCGGGGTCTGGTGGAAAAAGCAGGAGCGCACCTACAAAAATGCCATCACGAGTGAGCTATTTCTCACAGTTGCCGCACGGCTGCATCTACGAACGCCGGGTGATGGCGGACCGGGCAGCTATCTCGACTGGGCACAGCGCACGTGGGGCTGGTTCAAAAACAGCGGCATGATCAATGCCAACAATCAGGTCAACGATGGGCTGAATAGCGACTGCCGCAACAACGGGCAAACTGCTTGGACCTACAACCAGGGCGTGATTTTAGGTGGACTAGTTGATCTGTACAAGAGCACCGGCGATCCAGCACTGCTGACTCAGGCAGAATTGATCGCCGACGCTGCGCTGCGCCATCTGTCACCCAACGGAATTTTGCAGGAGCCGTGTGAGACAGACTCGGACTGTGGTGCGGATGGTGCTCAATTCAAGGGCATTTTTATTCGCAATCTTGCCTACCTGTACCAAACCATTCAGAAGCCCTCCTATAAAACGTTCATCACGCGGAATGCCGATGCTATCTGGGCGCAGAATCGCAACGACGCGAATCAGTTTGGGCTACGCTGGGCAGGACCGTTTGATCGGGCAGACGCGGCTCGACAAAGCGCTGCAATGGACGCAATCAATGCGGCGGTGGCGATCGGCACAGGTGGCACCTATCAGGCTGAAAATCAACGTCTGAACGGCGTTGCCACCAAGTCACAGGGTCGCGGCTTCAACGGCTATGGATACGTTACGAGCGATCGAGATGAACAGTCTGTGGCTTTCGGCGTCAATGCCTCGTGCTCTGGAAGCTACGATTTGCGCTTTCGTTACGCCGCCGCAAACCCGGCCTCTCGCTACCTTCACGTCAATGGCAGACGCATCGTGGACAATCAGGAGTTCCCAGCTACAAACAATGAGTGGAACACGGTGACGGTGCCAAATGTGTGGCTGCGAACGGGAAGCAACAACGTGTCGGTGATTTTTAACCGATCGAAGGGGAGCCGCGATGAATTGGACTTGGATGAGATGACAGTGGAGTAGGACGGTTGCAGCTGAAGAGCGATCGCCGCAAGGAATTGCGGCGATCGCTCACTGAGTTCAACCAGGTTGCCACGACCCTCAGGCAATGAGACCAATTCTCTAAATCCGGCTACAGATAAAGCATCAAGATGGATTGCCTTCCTGTAATCGATGCAATAGCCTGAGGAGTTAGTTTTTCCAGTCCTTCTCGTAACTGTTGGCGCAAATGAGCATGTAGTGGGTAGACTTCAGCGCGATCGCCCCTTGAGATATTGCTACACCTAGCTCGATATGGAACCCCCATTGTCCAACTGAATGATCAACAAGTCATCTTTGAACTGCTCGGCGACCAAGTTCAAAAACACTTGAAAGCAATCCGTATTTAAGTGAGAGAACTCAAAGAAAAAAGATGCTCCGGTTTTCGGCTCCACAATGCCATAGAGGTAGGTGGCAAGAAAATTACCACTGTACGTGTCCAACGGGTTTGACTGCGATCGCAGCCCTTCATAAACTTGATCAACACACGAATTCAGCACGTCAACCCATCAAACACAAACGTACTGCTGGGTTTCAAGCTTCAACCCGGTCTATAAGATCAGGCTTGCTTCCGGTAGAGTGAGCAGTTTTGCAGGTAGTTCCTCAATGTGACACCGAGCAACTGTCGCTCCTTGCTTTTTTTAGGGCATGTTAGGACGGGTTGATCTGTATCTATACAAATGTCGGTAGTGTTTCAAAGCGCCTGGTTTTGTTTGTAAGGACGTTACACGTAACAGTCCTACAAGATGTCAACCACACGTCTAGAACACCATCCGAACCTCCTGGGAACAAAGTCACAGTTTTGCAGTCAGCATTACCAGTGATCAATGGCTTTGCATCGAAACTGAGTTATCCGGTTGCGTGCAAGCCACGGTTGCATCACCAATTCTTATGAGCCTGTAGACAGTGCTCAAAGGGGAACCGATCTTTTGCTACCGCTCATACGTGTCATTCATCAGTATCGCTTCAGCGTTTACGGAGTTTTTTTATGTCTCACATTCGTCATTGGTCTTCAGCAAGTGCAGTACTGCTGGTATTGAGTGTAACGTCCAGTGCCGTTGCGCCGTTCATCGTTTCGGCTCCAGCGAATGCCGCCAATTTTTCTGATACTCGCTCTCACTGGGCGCGTCCCTTCATCGATACGTTGGCTGACAGACAAATCATCGCAGGTTTTCCCGATGGCACTTTCAAACCCGATGCACCCGTAACTCGCGCTCAGTTTGCAGCGATCGTCAAAAATGCGTTCAGCAACAGTGCCGTGCGTGTTTCGCGTGGTTTTGGGGATGTTCCTAAGACATACTGGGGCGCAGCGGCGATCGGCAAAGCGTATGAAACGGGCTTTATGAGCGGCTATCCCGATGGTGCTTTCAAACCAGAACAGCAAATTCCAAAAGTACAAGTATTGGTCGCTCTTTCCAGCGGTTTGAACTTCACCCCAGCACGCGCTGCGGATACAACGTTGGCGACATTTAGAGATGGCGGCGAGATCCCTGCCTATGCGAGAACTGGCGTTGCCGCTGCCGCAGAGCGGAATGTGGTGGTTAATTACCCGAACGTTAGCTTTCTCAACCCCAATGAAACTGCGACTCGTGGCGACGTTGCGGCCTATATCTATCAGACGTTGGTGAATCAAGGCAAACTCCCACCAATCGCTGCTAGCGAAGGCGCAAATAACTACATTGCCCGACTCAATGGCAGTGCGCCCACCACAGGTAGCACGCCTACTACAGGCAGCAATCCCACCCCGACGAACAACCAAACGGCGTTAAATCCCCGTTACCTGGTGCCGCAAGGGACATCGTTCAACATCCGCTACCTCGCTTCGCAAAAAATTGTAGTGGCTCCGGGTGAAACCATCAACAATTTGACGTTACGGGTGGTCGATGACCTCAAGAATCCTCAAGGGCAAGTCGTCATTCCTAGAGACAGCGATATTGTGGGTCAACTGATTCCAGTGACCAGCAACGGTCAAGTTCTGGGAACCCAGTTTATTGCCCAGCG
>NZ_JACJPG010000565.1 GCF_014695955.1 Leptolyngbya sp. FACHB-36
TGGAGAGCGTTCGGACTCAAGCCGGAGAGAATCCCCGGTTCGGCGGCTATGGGTACACAATGCTCTATCGCAGTAACACGGGCAGTTGCTTTGCGATCGAGGCGGTCAGCGGTGGCATTGGTGATATTCCTCAAGGAAATCGCAGCTACCCGGTAAACAATCCCGTGCTGGGTCGCGGCAGCTTAGAAGAGTATGCGGCAGGTCAAAATGGCAAAGCGCCAGCGCTCGTTTCTACCTGGTTTGGCAAATTTGAGCAGGGCGGATTTGTGTATCACCTGATTGGGGCAGGAGTGCGGAATCAAACCGAAGGGTGCCAAAACATTCCGCCACGAGAAGCCGTCAAGGTGCTGGAGTCGCTGCGCTACTTGCCCAAATAGAGTCACAAAACACTCTTAACAGGACTGCTAGGTATTCCGGCTGCGCGATGTGGTACCGTCGAAGGCAGCACGCGAGGAACCGTTCGTGGCTCAGCAGATTTTAGTTTTGGCGTCTCCGGCGATCGGAGGCATTCTGCAATACAACCACGCGATTTTGTCTGCTTTAGCGAGCTTGGGCTACTCCGTGACTTACGTTGAGGAAATTCCCGATGCGCTGGTGAAGCTGTTGGGACCGGAGGGGATGGAGCGGACTCGCCAGCGGGCAGACTGGTTTCGATCGCGTCAGCCAAGCAGCATTCAGCGTCTGTGGCGAGAAACCACTGCCGCGACTGAAATGGAGCAAATTGTCACCGACGCCAACCCCGATTTGCTGATTTTGAGCAACGGCGGACCGATCGTCAATTTTCTGCCCAAGCGTGCGGCGATACGATCGGGCATTCCTTTCATAGTGGTGGAGCACTTAGTCCATCCGGTGAAGCCCAAAGCGACTCCAGAGGCGTATGCGGAACTGGCGCAGCAGTACGCCGCAGCAAAGGCAGTGATTGCAGTATCTCAGAACAACTTGGGGCTGCTGCGAAAGCTGTTTGGACTAGCAGATGATCACGGACAAGTGATCTATTGCGGACGCCCGTCGCAGTATTTTCAGCCGCGCGATCTAGACGTGCGATCGCGCCTGCGGCAGCAGTGGGACATTCCCAACGACGCGGTGGTCTGCTTCACGGCAGCTCGTTTGGACATTATTAAGGGCTACCAGTACCTTTTGGGAGCGATTAAGCGACTGAAACAGACGCCCGCGTGGTCCAATCTCTACTTCGCATGGGCAGGCACGGGCACCCTAGAGGAGCACTTCCGACAGGCAGTGCAGCAGGCAGGCGTGGGCGATCGCGTCAAGTTTTTGGGTGAGCTAGCAGACATCACCGACTGGCTCGACGCCAGCGATATGTTCCTGCTGCCTTCCGAGTCGGAGGGATTGCCGCTGGCAATCATGGAAGCCATGGCAAAAGGATTACCTGTGGCAGCAACGGCGGTCAGCGGTGTGCCGGAGGGCTTGGGCGACACGGGGCAGTTGCTGACATCGCCGATGTTTGGCGACTCCCAAGCGACGATTCAAGAACTCGTAACCACAATCGGGCGCTGGGCCAGCGATGCCACCCTGCGACAGAAAATTGGAGACGCAGGTAGGCAACGCGCCGAGCAGTTGTTTCGGGAGGAGCGCATGGTTGAGGAGACGATCGCAGTCGTTCGGGGAGCGATCGGGGAGTAAGCGTTCGATTGGCACAGCAGATACAAAACGAATGAGGGGCCGCTTTAATACTGGGAAAATTAAGTAACGCGGATTACGCAGTGGCAGCGCGATCGTGCGGACAGGCAGCTTCTTATTTTGAACGAAAGCGATGCACAGTTCCCTGAAGCGGATTCTTGTCGGTGTCAGCTTCTTCAGCCTCACCATCACCGTCGCCGTACTCGGCTACATGCTGGCAGGCTGGGATCTGATGGACTCCCTTTACATGGTGGTGATCACAATTTTTGGCGTGGGATTTGGGGAAGTTCGCCCAATCACAACCCCAGCGCTGAGAATTTTTACAATGTTAGTGATCGTAGCGGGCTACACCTCGGTTGGCTACATTCTCAGTGGCTTTTTGCAGATGATTACCGAGGGCGG
>NZ_JACJPG010000566.1 GCF_014695955.1 Leptolyngbya sp. FACHB-36
CGATCGCGGTCCTGCGTTTCCCAGGTAAAGCCCTCGCCGAGTGCGTGGAACTCTAACTGCGGCGGCTGGTCTGCTGTCCCAACGCTCCACGGGCTAAAGGCAGCTTTTTCGGCAGGTTCCCACGCGCCTTTGATGAATTGCACGATCGCCACGCGGTAGCCATGACCGAGCGATCGCAGCACCATACCCAAGCCTGCTGTCGTTTTACCTTTGCCGTTGCCCGTATGCACGATGACCAGTCCTTGCTCCTGAGTCATGCCCGCCAATCGCTGGTCCTGTACCTGCTTGCGCCGCTGCATTTTTTGGCGATGCTGTTCAGCAGTTAATTTCGCTTGCTGATCAGCGGTTGATTCAACACTCATCTTGTCCTCTCTACCGTTTTTCAAACGCCGTTACTCAAACGAAAACAAGCTGTGGGGCTGGCTAATGGCTTCCTGTCTTGCCCAGTCTCCCTGGTAGTTGTCATTAATTTTCTGTGCCTTTTGCTTTAGGTGCTTGGGCACGTAGCAGAGATCAACCGGAAGCCCGTGGTACACCAGAAATTCGGCTAGCTGGTGCGGATGGAGGTAAATCTGCTCTTTGTGCAGCCGTCGCAGAATATCCTCGAACGTGTCCCAGGGAATGGTAGCAGGACCCAACAAATCGGCAGAGACATGATTTGACATTGCAGCAGGGGGGAGACGCGTTGAAAGGCAGTGAGCCGCGATCGTGAAATTTCGATCGCTCACTACTTCTCATGGTAGTTCCGACTACAAAAAGGAGCTACGATTTCTCAGTGCCGGATTGAGCAGGGTGTGTTGTTAGCAGCTGTAATTGGCAGTCGTAAATGCTGCTCTGGGCTGCGTAGTTAAGGACTCAAGAACGAGGGAATACTGACCTCAGCAAATCACCTTCAACTGCCACAGGCTAAGCAAGCAATATGTCTCTTAACAACCATGCCTTTGAGCTTCTGAAAGCAGAAGTGCTGCGGTGCTGCGGCGAGGATTTTGCCAGCCAGGTTCAAAAAGAAATTGCCTTAAAGCGGCTAGAGAAGCTGCGATCGCAGGCAGGACCGCCCCTGACGCTGGAGGAACTGCGCGGTACGGTCAGCGATCTGTTTCCAAATTTCAGCGAGCGAGTGCTCAAGGCGGCAGCGGCTGCCAATCGCCCATCGAAGTTTTGGGGACACCTTCAGGCTGCGACGATCGCGATCACGGCAGTGGCAGGGGGCGTCTGGTTTCTGAATTTGCCTTACCCAATGATTCGCTTCCCCGTGTCGCGGGTAGCCCCGATCGTGCTGCTGCCCAGCTTTATGAGCATGGACTCCAACTATCGGCAGGCGATCGCGCTGGTGGAGCAGTCGGATCAATTGGTGAACCAAGCAACGAGCGCGGCTGACTTTGAGCTAGGAGCAACGAAGGTAAAGAAAGCGCAAAGCCATCTGGACGCTCTGCCCGTGTGGTTTTTGGGCTATTACCCTCAAGCCTACTGCGCGTGGTCGCAGTGCACCTGGCGATTTACGCTGGATGAGTTTGAGCAAGCGCGCAAGCAAATTGCTCGCATGGACGCCAAGCTGTTTCAGGAGAAGAATGCTCAAACGCAGCTAGGACAGGCAGAGCAGTCGTTGGGGGGCACTAAGCAGCAGTACCAGGAATCCCCAAATCTTGCCGAGAAGCAGACCGCGATCGCTCAGTGGCAGCAGGCGATCGACAGCTTGGAGCAGATTCCGCCTGAAACGCTGGCAGGACGAATGGCGCAAACAAAATTGGGGGCTTACGAGCGCGATTTTCAGCAAGTCGTTGGCTTTACAGCTGGAAATGTCCGCTCTGGTAACTTAATCCAAGCAGCAAAGGCATTCGCCACCGTTGCTCAAGCACCCTCGCTGAATGCGCCGCGATCGGTTGCCGAGTGGGAAAAGGCGCAGGGCAACTGGCAGGATGCGATTACGCGGCTAGAGGAAATTAAAGATGCAGACCCTGATTTTTTGCAGGCTCAAAAATTGCTGGCACATTACAAAGACAACTTGAGAACGGCTAAAGTGCGCCAGACGCAGGAGCAAACCTCAGTTGACGTATTTGAAGAGGCACAGCAATTGCAGCAGCAGTTGGTGAAAAATGCGAAGTCAAAAGACCTGAATCAAATCAGCGGCGAGATGCAGGCGATCGAGTCTAAGTTAGCCAAAATCGATCGAGGAACCACCGTTTATTCTCAAGCCCAAACTCTGCTAGCCCAAGTTCGTAAACGGTTGAAATAAACCGTTTATGTGCAGGCGGCGTACTCTAAAAGAGACCGTATCAAAAAGGAACAGAGGAGTAGAGAACAGACCCGGTAACGCCTCTACTTCCCCTGTTGGATGGAGCATGTTAATGTTCAGCAGCCTAACACCCTTGATTTCGGCTGTACTTCACCCGATCGGACAGTTACTTGGCTCCAATGCTGAGTTCAGCAATCTAACAATGTAATGCAGCGATCGACAGCGATCTCAGCTAACCTTGTGATTTAAATCACTTACTAAGCCAGATTAAATCACTCGATTGCAGGGGAATTGTCACAGGTTTAGCGCGTCGTTATCACTGGAATTTTCAGGGCAGCCGTAGATATTAGTAATATCAATCATCTCGGTGGCTCTCATGGTTCCCCTAGCCCTGCTTCCCGGTGCGCTCTCCGAATTGTTTGTCCAGACCAGCCTGACGAGCGAAATGACGCTCGCTGATCGCTACGGCATTCTGGCAGCGATTCTCGATGAGTCGCTTAGCGAGGAAGATCAGCAGTCACTCAATCGGTTGCTCCACGCGTGGATGCGGGGACGGGTCCAAGTCGTCAGTGAACTGTCTGCAATCAACTGCCGCTGCTACCGCTGATTCAACTCTCGGCACTTTGCCGCTGCGGCCTCAAACGCTTCCTGATAGGCGCTGCCGCCCAGCATGACATCTCCGTAATACTCGTAGGGCGCAGCACCGTAGATCGGCAAGGGGTCGTCATCGGGATAATCTTCCTCAGCTTCTTCGATCGCCGCTTTTAACTGCTTGACGCTTAACTGCTGTGCCGGGAAATAGTGGAGTTCCTGACCGTCTTGAGCAAGGTAGGGCAACGACGGATCAATGATGTGCTCGTCGAGTTCAATCCAACCGTGCTCGATCGGCGCCTTTGGATTGCCGCTGCGGGCAACGAATCCTTGAACGTAGACGGCTCCCGGTGTTGCCAGCGCCGCTTTGTGGGCGTTGTTGAATGGAGAGCGGGCGCTGCTCTTGATGCGATCGGCAATCTCGCGTGAACGCACCTCATCTACGGACTTATTCATGCAACGCGAACCCTAGAGGAATCACTACTCGCAGAGTATACCGTTATCCTGCCTGCCTCGGCATTGGTCCTAGGGAATGACTGGTAGCCCAACGGCACCAACAGATGAATTCGTTTTTTTAGCCGTTATCTTAGAACGCTTCAATGTTAGTGCATTTCAATGGAGCACGGTTAGCAGCACAGTTAACTGACTGTCTGCACAAACGTCTTCCACTCAGCGCAATAGTTGTTTTTGAATGAAGCAATTTAACGGCAAAATGCAGCGGCGGCAGTTAATCTTTACAGCTCCGCCAGCCGCTTGCAACCAGTCGTGCAGACCAAATTGTTAGACCGTATCAACTGACGAAACTAAAGCGAAGGCGCAGATAAGCTGCAACCTCCGCGATCGATTGGAATGTAGAAAATCTAATTCATGCCATGAGGGAGTATCACCACGATCGCATCGGTACGGATGGTGGTGGAGATCTTGCAGAGTCAGCGGGGTCAGGGAGATGAGGCAGGAGCCAGCAGCAACCAGCAGACGGCGATTTGCTACAGCCCTACTGCCATCCTAAATGAGTTAGATTCGGAGGATTCGATAGGGCAACCCTTGAGTTAGGGAGTCGCTGATTCGGCACTTTCAATTCAAGTGTTGCAGAATGTTAATGTAGCGATCGGCTACAGTAGCCCACAACCCGACAGCACGTAGAGTTTATGCCAGAGCGATCGATTGACCAACTTAGTCAGCGCACAAATGGCGCAGCGACTAATGGCGTTACCCCAATTGCAGCCAACGGAGTAGCCAACGGCACACCTCACTCGTTACCTTCCACGCCGCTGGCATACCCCGGCTCTTTCGCTCAGCGTCACATTGGTCCCTCTGCGATCGACATTCAGCAAATGCTAACTCTGCTAGGCTTTGACAGCCTAGATGCGCTGATTGACGCAACGGTTCCTCCAGCGATTCGGATGCGGCATCCCTTGCACCTAGAAACGGGCAAAAGCGAGTACGAACTGCTGCAAGAGCTGAAAGAGATCGCGCAGGAGAATCAAGTTTATCGATCGTTTATCGGGATGGGCTATGCTAACTGCATCACGCCGCCTGTAATTCAGCGCAATATCCTAGAAGACCCCGGTTGGTACACTCAATACACGCCCTATCAGCCCGAAATTGCGCAGGGACGGTTGGAAGCGCTGCTGAATTTCCAAACGATGGTCACCGACCTGACCGGATTGGAAATCGCCAATGCCTCGCTGCTAGACGAAGGCACAGCGGCAGCCGAAGCCATGTCAATGAGCTACGGCGTCAGCAAAACGGGAGCCAAGACATTTTGGGTGTCGCAGGAGTGCCACCCGCAAACGATCGCCGTGGTTCAAACCCGCGCTCTGCCGCTGGGCATCGACGTTCTTGTGGGAGACCACCGCACTGTCTCGTTCGATCAGCCCGTGTTCGGCGTGCTGCTGCAATACCCCGCGAGCGACGGTGCCATTTACGACTACACAGCGGTAATTGAACGCGCTCATGCGGCAGGCGCGATCGTGACCGTTGCCGCCGATCTGCTGAGTTTGACGCTGCTGAAGCCGCCAGGAGAATTTGGTGCTGATGTTGCCGTGGGCAACACACAGCGCTTTGGAGTGCCGCTGGGCTACGGCGGTCCCCATGCGGCATACTTCGCCACCAAGGAACTCTACAAGCGCCAGCTTCCGGGTCGCTTGGTTGGGGTGTCCAAAGACGTACACGGACAGCCCGCTCTGAGACTGGCGCTGCAAACCCGCGAGCAGCACATCCGCCGCGACAGAGCCACCAGCAACATCTGCACGGCGCAAGTGCTGCTCGCGGTGATTGCCAGCATGTACGCGGTCTACCACGGTCCCCACGGTTTGCGGCAAATCGCACTGCGCATTCACCAACTGACTACAATTTTGGCAACGGGGCTGCGGCAGTTGGGCTGCACGATCGAGGCTGAGCCAGTCTTTGACACCCTGCGCGTGGAGGTGCCCGCCGATCGCGCGGCAGGAATTCACCGTCGATCGCACTCTCACCACATCAATGTGCGGCAGCTAGGCACTTCCACCTTCGGGATTACCCTAGACGAAACCACATCCTCCGACGACCTAATCGCCCTATTTCAACTATTCGCGGGAGACGAAATCCCCCACTTCACCCCAGAAGACCTCCTCCCAACCATTCCGAACTCCGAATTCCGAATTCCGAATTCCAACCTCCTCCGCACCACCGCTTACCTAACCCACCCCGTCTTCAACTCCTACCACTCCGAAACCGAACTGCTGCGCTACATCAACCGCTTGCGGTCTAAGGATTTGTCGCTGACAACGGCGATGATTCCCCTCGGCTCCTGCACCATGAAGCTGAACGCGACCTCCGAGATGCTGCCAATTACGTGGAGCGAGTTCAGCCAAATTCACCCCTTCGCGCCAGTCGAGCAAACCGCAGGCTACCAAATCCTGTTCCAGCAGCTTGAAGCATGGCTGGCGGAGATTACTGGATTCGCCGCCATTTCGCTTCAGCCGAATGCCGGATCACAAGGCGAATACACGGGGCTGCTAGTGATTCGCCAATATCACCACTCTCATGGGGAGCCACATCGCACGGTCTGCCTGATTCCGACGTCCGCGCACGGCACCAATCCTGCTAGTGCCGTGATGGCAGGAATGCAGGTGGTACCCGTTGCCTGCGATGCAGACGGCAATATCGATGTTGCAGACCTGAAGGCGAAAGCCGAGCAGCACCACGATCATCTGGCAGCGCTAATGGTGACCTATCCCTCTACGCATGGCGTCTTCGAGGAAGCGATTCAAGAGATTTGCAGCATCGTCCACGCTCACGGCGGACAGGTTTACATGGATGGTGCCAACCTCAATGCCCAAGTAGGCTTGTGTCGTCCCGGCGATTTTGGAGCCGATGTTTGCCATCTGAATCTGCACAAAACCTTTTGCATTCCACACGGGGGTGGCGGTCCCGGTATGGGTCCGATCGGCGTTGCTGCCCATCTAAAACCCTTCCTCCCCACCCATCCGGCATTAGGGAATGCAGAACGACTCGAAAATTTCGAATTCAAAATTTCGAATTCAAAATTCCCCCCGATCGGTCCTGTCTCCGCCGCTCCTTGGGGCAGCGCCAGCATTTTGCCGATTTCCTGGATGTACATTGCCCTGATGGGGACAGAAGGATTGACGGACGCAACCAAGGTTGCCATTCTCAACGCCAACTACATCGCCAAGCGGTTAGAAGGACACTATTCCGTGCTCTACAAGGGCAAAGGTGGACGGGTCGCGCACGAGTGCATTTTGGATTTGCGCCAGTTTAAAAAGACAGCAGATATCGAAGTAGATGACATTGCCAAGCGACTGATCGACTACGGTTTCCATCCGCCCACAGTGTCGTGGCCCGTTGCCGGAACCATGATGGTGGAGCCAACCGAGAGCGAAGCGAAGCGAGAACTCGATCGCTTCTGCGACGCCATGATTGCCATCCGCGAAGAGATTCGGGAGATCGAAGCGGGCCGACTCGATCGCGCGAACAACCTGCTGAAAAATGCGCCTCATACGGCTTTAGCTCTCACCGAAGACTGGGACCGCCCCTACCCGCGCCAGCGTGCCGTCTATCCCACCGCTTGGACGCGAGAGAACAAGTTCTGGGCAGCCGTGGGACGCATCGATCAGGCGTATGGCGATCGCAATCTCGTCTGTACCTGCCTGCCAATGGACGCTTACACAGACTCCAACAAGTAGCGTCCAACGAGTAGCGGTGGAGGGTCGCAAACGATCGGGCTAAGCCTGAGATTTTTTGGGCGATCGATTGGTTAGCCCCATCACGGCGTAATAGTAGACCGTGAACAGCACTCCTGTAAAAATCTGTCCGCCCCAAGGACCGTGCCAAAACTCAAACGCTGCCTTCCCCCAGTAAACCGATGCCAGCGTTAGCAGCATAATCCGGGGCACATTGAACACCAGCGCCAAGACGATGCCGATCGCCATTAAGCCGATCGTCTGTAGCCGACTCTGGTTCAAAAACAGCCCCATAATCAACCCTGCCGCTGCCATCGTAAACGCCATATTAAACCCGTTGCAGCCCCACGCAACCTCCACCGACCCTCCCGGTAGAGAGACCAGCGTGCCCTGAACAACAGCAGGCTGACCGATCACTCGCAGCGCTCCCGCGCCGCACCACGCCAT
>NZ_JACJPG010000567.1 GCF_014695955.1 Leptolyngbya sp. FACHB-36
AAGTGGGTAAGTATCATCGGAATGGAGTGGTTATTCCGGATTGCGTGCGATCCAAAGCGCCTTTGGAGGCGCTATCTAATGGACGATCTACCGTTCTTCTGGCTGCTGCTCAAGCAAAAGCTAGGGTTTTACGCACCACCCTTTGCAGACTGCGTATATCACGTTATACCGTCGCACCCTGTAACAGGCGATCGCCCTAAAGTTCACCTCTAGCTGCTTATGGCTACGGTTCGCTCAAGACGCTACGGATAATTTGGTACGGGACGATCGCGCTGCAACAGAACCATTGATCGCGATCGTCCCAGCTTGTTCTGTATCTCCAACACAATCAGAAAGTACGTGGTCAAGCGAAGACAGCAGTCTTCGCTTTCGCTCAGTCAGCAAACGATTGCGCCCTGAGCGGAGCCGAAGGGCTTTATCTCGGACGGTAAACTCGTTGCTGGAAATCACCTCAGTGCCTTAGCCCATCTCTACTCATTACTCCGGTACACTTATAGATCTGACAGTTTGTCTCCAAGTTCTCATGACTTCTGCCCCGATCGCTCCCCCTTCGCCGCTTGTGACACTGGCGCAGCAAACTCGCCGACAGGCACGGCAATTGGCAACGCTGCCAACAGACGCCAAGAATCTGGCACTAGAGGCGATCGCGCAGGCGCTAGAGGCAGCAGCATCCAGCATTTTGGCGGCAAACGAAGCGGACTGTCAGGCGGCGAAGGAGTTGGGGTTGGCAAGTGCTCTGTATGCCCGACTGAAGTTGGACGACTCCAAGCTGAAGGCAGCGATCGCGGGCGTGCGAGACGTGGCAAAGCTGGCAGACCCGATCGGTGCTGTGCAGATTCACCGTGAACTGGATCAGGGCTTAGAACTCAAGCGCATCACGTGTCCCTTGGGCGTGCTAGGCGTCATTTTTGAAGCTCGTCCGGATGCGGTGATGCAAATTTCCAGCTTGGCGATTAAGTCTGGCAACGGGGTAATTTTGAAGGGCGGACAGGAAGCAGTGCGATCGTGCGAAGCGATCGTTAAGGCGATTCACGCGGGGCTTGCCCAAACCGAGGTTGCTCCTGCTGTAGTGCAACTGCTAACAACGCGGCAGGAAACCCTAGAATTGCTCAAGCTTGACCAGTACGTTGATCTAATTATTCCGCGCGGCTCTAATGCCTTCGTACGGTTTGTGCAGCAAAACACGCAAATTCCTGTATTGGGGCACGCGGAGGGTATTTGTCATCTCTACGTGGACAAAGCCGCTGACATTGAACAGGCGATCTCGCTGACGATCGATGCCAAAACTCAGTATCCTGCGGCGTGTAATGCAATCGAAACTCTGCTGGTTCATCAGGCAATTGCCAGCGAATTTTTGCTGAATGCAGTGGGTCCGCTTCAGCAGCGGAACGTAGAACTGCGGGGTGACGATCGCACGCGGGACATTCTCAATATTGCTGCAGCGACTGAAGCTGATTGGGTCACTGAGTACAGCGATTTGATTTTGGCAATCAAAATTGTAGACTCGCTGGAGCAAGCGATCGACCACATCAACACCTACGGCTCACGACATACTGAGGCGATCGTTACTGCAGACTCGGCAACCGCCGCCGCTTTTCTGGCGCAGGTAGATGCCGCAGGCGTCTACCACAACTGCTCCACTCGCTTTGCCGACGGCTTTCGCTACGGCTTCGGTGCAGAAGTCGGTATCAGCACGCAAAAAATGCCGCCTCGCGGTCCTGTTGGGCTAGAAGGCTTAGTGACATACAAATACCAACTTGTCGGAGCAGGGCACATCGCCGCCACCTACTCAGGTCCCGCTGCTAAACCCTTCACCCACCGCGATCTGTAACACCTCAAGCAGTAAGTTGTATGAGTCCCCACTAGTGTGCTGCTGCCACCGACGCCATCACACATGGATGAACTGCTCCCTTAACTGTCCCCAATTGTGGCTGTTGAGGCTTTAAGATTCCCGGCTTGGTTTACGAATTAAAAATTTCTCCTCCGGCTGAGGACAGACAAGTATACTAAAATCCAGCAAGACAATAGTAGGGGGGGACTGGTGGCATACGCTTCACACACTCAGGCGCATACGCGGATCGCAGACGCCGACTTCACGGCACTGCTCGATCCCGCCTTGATTCGATCGGCGCGGCAAATTTACACCACCTACTATGAGGTTCATCCCGGCTTGATTCAGCGTCCACTGGGTGTTGCCATCAACCGCTTTACCCATCGCGGCAAGCTTATTTTCTCTGGTAAACCAATTCTTCTACCCCAAGAATGCTTTGTGCCGTTCAGCCAGATTGAGTCGGAACTGTATTAGAAACTGCGAGTGCTGGATTGATCCGTCTTGATCGATACGTTACCCAAGCAACGCACTGTAGAAAGATACTTGAAAAATATCAGATACCTTACTGGCTATTAGCCAGTAACTAACAGCGAATCATGGATCTCTGGTTTGAGCTTCCGGTCGCGATCGTCATTTTCGCATTGGGCGCGTCGGTAGGCAGCTTCCTCAACGTGGTGGTGTATCGCGTGCCTGCGGGGCTGTCACTGCTCTATCCGCCGTCGCGCTGTCCCCACTGCCTAACGCGATTGAGGCGGCGCGAGAACGTTCCGGTGCTGGGGTGGCTGCGGTTAAAGGGGCGCTGTGCTCACTGTAAGTCACCTATTTCAGTCCGGTACCCGTTAGTCGAAGCGGCGACGGGAATTTTGTTTGTGCTGGTGTTTTGGGTGTTTGGTCTATCCTGGCAGACGATCGGCTACTGGATGTTCCTAAGCTGGTTGCTGGCACTGTCGCTCATTGACGTTGACACGCTAACGCTGCCCAATCCGCTGACACAATCCGGTTTAGTGGTCGGATTGGCGTTTCAAGCGATTCAAGGAGCGCTAACCAGTTCTAGCGTGGCAGGAGCCGCAAGCCATCTGCTGCAAGGCGTTTTAGGTGCAGTGCTGGGGCTGTGGCTGCTGGATGTAATTGCCCTAGTGGGATCGATGGCGTTGGGACAGGCAGCGATGGGCGGTGGCGATGCGAAACTGGCAGCGCTAATGGGCGCTTGGCTCGGCTGGAAGTATTTGCTGCTGGCAGGATTTGTTGCCTGCGCGATCGGAGCCTTTGCGGGCGGTGCAGCGATCGGACTTAATTGGCTCGATCGTCGCCAACCGATGCCGTTTGGTCCATTTTTGGCGGTCGGATCGCTGCTGGTCCTGTTTTGGGGTGAGGCGATGCTGTCCCTGTATCGATCGGTGTTCTTCCCACTGGCTTAACAGCCCGATTGCGCTGAAGTAAGGCGATCGCACGAATTAGCACAGCCTGAGACCATCCAGTGAAGCATTGTCCATGACTGCTGGAATTGTTTCAGCCTCAACCTGAACGAACGTGTTGGGTTCTGCTCAACACGTTCCCGCTCGGCAAGGTTGTAGAATGGCTAGGGCAATTTAGCAGCGGAGGCAACATGGCAGAGGCAGCAATCGGCATCATCGGCGGCAGCGGACTCTACAAGATGGAGGCGCTGAAAGATGTAGAAGAGGTCCAGATCGAAACGCCGTTTGGCAAACCCTCTGATGCTTTGATCTTGGGCACGCTGGACGGAACGCGAGTAGCGTTTCTGGCGCGGCACGGACGCAGCCACCATTTGCTGCCCTCGGAGTTGCCCTTCCGGGCAAACGTCTACGCGATGAAGAGCTTGGGTGTCAAGTATTTAATTTCGGCGTCAGCAGTCGGGTCATTGAAGGACGAAGCGAAGCCGTTGGATATGGTGGTGCCAGACCAATTTATCGATCGTACTAAAAACCGCATCTCAACGTTTTTTGGCGATGGCATTGTGGCGCATATTGCCTTTGGCGATCCAGTTTGCCCTAAGCTGGCAGCGGTGCTGGCAGACGCAGTAGCCAGCCTTGATCTCAGTGACGTTGTGCTGCATCGTGGTGGCACGTATGTCTGCATGGAAGGTCCGGCGTTTTCTACCAAAGCTGAATCACATCTCTACCGAAGCTGGGGCGCAACGGTGATTGGCATGACTAATCTACCAGAGGCGAAACTAGCGCGAGAAGCGGAAATTGCCTATGCGACGCTGGCGCTGGTGACAGATTACGATTGTTGGCACCCGGATCA
>NZ_JACJPG010000568.1 GCF_014695955.1 Leptolyngbya sp. FACHB-36
GCGTCTCCATTTGAAGGCAACATCAGCGCAGACAACTACTCGCCGCCCAGCGTCGGGTCAGAGCAGGTCGGCGCCAGTCTAAGCTACCGAGGACTGGTTACCAGCGGCGACCAGATCGTAACGTCCGCTAGCACCTCCACCACGGGCGGCGCTCAGAACTACGGGCTGATTTATCGTCTGCCGCTGAACCCGATGAACGGAACGCTGCAACTGCGATCGAACTGGAACCGCAATCGCATCACGCAAGACCCGTTCGAGGCGCTGGACATTCGCGGCAAATCAGAACTGTACGAACTCAACGTCCGCCAGCCGCTTGTGCGATCGCCCCGTGAAGAATTGGCGCTCTCCCTCGGCTTCACCTACCAGGACGGACAGACATTTTTGTTCAACAATTTGCCGTTTCCGTTTGGCATTGGTCCCGATGCGGATGGCGTTAGCCGCACCAGCGTGATCAAATTTGGGCAGGACTATGTCCACCGCGATCCTGGTGGGGCGTGGTCGCTGCGATCGCAGTTCAGCATCGGTACTGGATTGTTCAACGCGACGCGCAATCCCGACCCGATTCCCGACGGGCAGTTTTTTAGCTGGCTAGGACAGGTCCAGCGCGTGCAGCGGGTGGGAAACAGCCAGCTGCTAATTTTGCAAGCCGATGTGCAACTGACGCCAGATAGCCTGCTGCCGTCGCAGCAGTTTGTTATCGGCGGCGGACCCTCGGTGCGCGGCTATCGACAAAACGCGCGATCGGGCGACAACGGCGTGCGCCTCACCGTAGAGGACCGCATCGCCCTCGCTCGCGACGCTGGCGGCTCTCCCATTCTGCAAATTGCACCGTTTGTAGAAGCCGGAGCCGTTTGGAATGCCCGCGACAATCCAAATCGGCTACCGGAGCAAACAGTTCTTGCCAGCGTCGGGTTAGGGCTGCTCTGGCAACCGCTGCCCCGCCTCAATCTGCGCCTAGACTACGGCGTGCCGCTGGTGACGCTGCGAGATAAAGGCAACAACATTCAGGATGACGGATTATACTTCAGCGTGAGTTATCAGTTTTAATGTGAACTCGATCGCTCGACGTGTCTCCGCATCCTGAATATGAATCGTCCCTCGCCGCTCCTCAGTCAAACGCAGCCGCTTCCTCAATCAAAACGATCGCCGTGGGGGACTGTACGCTGGATCGCCGTAATGCTGCTGGCAGCAGGCGGAATCGCGGGCGCGGGCTGGTGGGGGGTGCAGCTAATGGTGAATCCGCAAACGCTGCTGTGGATGAATCGCTGGTTCCCGGACTGGATTCCGATTTCTGTAACGGGACTCAAACCGCCGCAGACGATGACGCAGATTCGCCGAGAGCTTGAGCAAGCAGGATTGATGGCAGGAGAACCGCTGCCGCTGGACAAGAACACCAGCTTCCTGGACCAAAAATCGTTGGTCGATGAGATGCTGCTGCCAATTCTGAAGTCGTCAACGCCGTGTCAGGGCACCTGCGATCGGATCGTGGAACTGCGCCTGTATCAATCGACACTGGCACGCCGGAAGGATGCACAGCGAGAGCCGTATTTTCAGCAGGTGAGTGCGCTGCCGATCGTCGGTCCCGATGACGCCTCTGTAGTTGCGCCGATCGTCGATGCCCGATCGGGCAATCAGGGGTCTACTCGGGCGCTGCCGTTGACGATGCTGAGTCGGTTTGAGGGCACCGTACCGTCCGAGGGCGTCTGGCTAAACCTCAGCGGACGGACCGTGCGCGGCGACACGACGATCGCCTACGGGCGAGTGCTGCACTACAATCCACGACGGTTTCATCTAAGCACGCCGCTAGACTGGACTAGCCCCGTCGGAAAAGACCCGGTTTGGCAGGAACTGACTGGGCAGGGACAGCCGGAACTGCTGATCGATCAAACGGTAGGTATGGAGCCGCAGTTTAAGGTGTATCGCGTGACGACGATCAACTTTGCACCTAACCCGACTCAACTGGAGCCGATCGCGCTGCTAGAGTCTGCCTTGAATCTGCCCGCTTACGATACGGCGCTTTTGCTTGCTCGCAGCGGGCTGTGGTCGCCTAGCGAGCAGTGGCTCCAGTCGCTGAAGCGGCGCGG
>NZ_JACJPG010000569.1 GCF_014695955.1 Leptolyngbya sp. FACHB-36
GACTGCACCCGCAGCGCTAGCCCGTTTTGCTGTGGAGATTTTTTTCGGCACAGTTGCGCCAGCCGTAGCATCATTGACGCATTGTTGGTTCCTTGATCGATCGGCTCTGGGTGGCGTCGTGTCGGCGCCACGCGATTGGTCACAACCAGTTTTGCCCTCACCAGCTTTTCCAGCACGCGATCGACCACCTCCGCCGAAAACCGAGACGTGACCAGTTCAGATTTCAGAATGCGGCGGCGGGTGTCTTCAGTGCCGTCACCAATTTGGGTCAGGGCAATAAAGATGCGTTTGGCGACCTTCTGTTCTTCGGTGCTCAGGCTGTAGAACAGTTCATCCGCGCGTTTTTGCAGGGTTCCCCGCACGCCGCCCAATTCGGTGTAGGCGTCAAGGGTCAGGCGATCGAGTCCACCATTCGGGTCGGGCTGGCGACGCTGCCACAGTTCCAGCAGCGTGTATTGCAGCAGTGGCAGTTCTCCTGGAGCACCCACCACGTCTAGCAGAATGTTGTAGACCAGATTCGGTTCGCAAACTAGCCCCACTTTTTGCGCGGGCTTGATCACCGACGCTTTGATCTGCTCGTAGGTCAGGGGGGTGACGGTGACTAAGTTCTGCTCGATTTGCTCTGCCAAGTCGTTGTAGAGCGAGCATTTACCGAAAAAGTCTGCTCGCAGCACCAGTACTAGACTGAGGCAGTCGCCTGTCTCTTTCAGCGCCCTAATCAGGCAGTTGAAGAAGCGATGTCGCTCGCGCTCTGCTTGAGGTCCCTGACAGAGAGTGAACACTTCCTCAAACTGATCGATGATTAGCACAAGTCGATCGGGCTGCTCACTAGACATCAGACTAGCGCGAACTAGCTGTGAGAATCCTGCGCCACCGTCTTTGAGGAAGGTTTCGGCGCGGATGATCTGCTCAGCTCGCTCGATCGCAGAGGCATTGGGATTTACGAACGCCGTTGCTAAGCTTTTTAGCGGCTGGTCGGTCGGAGTAATCAGTTTAATCTGCCAGCGATCGCTGCCCGAAAACGTCTGTCCCTGTCGCAGCTTGTGAACCAGTCCTGCCCGCACCAGCGACGATTTGCCGCTGCCCGATGCTCCCACAACGGCAACGACACTCCGATGCCGCAGCTTCTCGATCAGGTGTTCGGTCAGCGCTTCTCGCCCAAAGAAGTAGTCGGCGTGCATTTCATCAAAAAATTCCAGCCCCCGGTAAGGACAAATTTCCGGCTGTAGCTCAGTTTTGATTAGCGTTGGGGTTCCAGAACAACGGGTCAGAACAATTTCGCTACCAGAGTTTTCAAACAGCGGCTGCTGCATTTCTCCTTTGAGCGCGTTGCTGACCCAATCGGTGAGGGCGTAATTTGTCACTGTGCCAGTCGCAACTCGGTTGGGGTCCAGACCGTCCAACACTGCTTGAGTAAAAACGCTGTACCCTCCCGCGATCGACTCGTAGGCGGTTTGGTACTCGCGTGAGGCTGCCATAAACAAGCGATCGGTGCCCGACTTCGCGCCGGGATCGGCCTCTAAGAAGTTCAAAAGTTCACCACTGTGGCAGCAGTCCAGCAAGATAATTCGCTGCCGCACAGGGCTTTCTTGCAGCAGCCGCCGCAGCCAAAACAGCGATAGACCGTAGAAGCCGACGGCAGGATTGGCGTCGCTGGTTGCCAGATACCCTTCCTGAATCCCAGCGTCTTTCTGCAAGCCGTGCCCAGAGAAGTAGAACAATGCTGTTTGAGGAGGGTTACTGCCCTTGGGCTTAAACAGCCGCACCAGTGCGGCTTCTAGCTCAGCTAGTGTGACCGGGGTTTTGACGCCAACCTTAAGCTGCCCCTCTTGAACAATCTCTGGCATCCGCGTCACCCGGAACTCACCGTCTGTGTGCAGTCGATCGGCGATCGCGCCCGCGTCATGGGCAGGAGCACTCAAACTAGGTAAATATTGGTAGGCGCTTACCCCTACAATCAAGGCATCCCGTAGCATTTCTGAACTCTCCCTAGAAAGCAAATTAAATGATGGCGCTTACCGTTTT
Organism: Leptolyngbya sp. FACHB-36; assembly: GCF_014695955.1. Lineage (GTDB taxonomy): Bacteria > Cyanobacteriota > Cyanobacteriia > Leptolyngbyales > Leptolyngbyaceae > FACHB-36. The sequence goes on from NZ_JACJPG010000569.1 coordinate 2,026, forward strand.
GCTGCGCCAATGCAGGATTAGGCTCCGGTCATTCCCTCTTCTTGGAGAGGAACCTGGTAAGCTTGGATGTCGCCCCCGAAAGGGTTCACGATCGCTTAGCGTTATCGTCGAAATACTTTTTAGGAGAAGAAGGTGGCGAAAACTCAAAATGAGATGCGGCGTTAATCCTAAACTAACCACCATTGAAAATAGCTTTCTCACAGGCTGGATTCCACAGAATTAGAGTTAGCTACTGGTAAAAGCTTAAGTTACGCTAAATGGCATACGTGTATTAGTCAAGTTGCTGAGACCCAGCATTTAAGAGATAGTTTTAATTGCTGAAATATAGGTTCAGCAAGCGTTTTCAGGCTCAATCGTTGAAAATAAAAATCGCAATCATCAGTTCTTATCTAAACGTAATAAAGATCGAACCAACTGTAAAAGGGGGTAATACCCCCAATAAATACTTCTTGGAATCATGCTGAATTTAGTTTAACCAGTACCTATTTAAGTACCTGTTTCTAAAGTTATTAAATTCAGCAAATTTTAGGTTAGAAACTGGCGATTCTAAGGTAGAGTACAACCGAGAAATTGTTGATCCGAATGAGAAAACTCCGAGAAGTTATTCAGTAGTGCTAGTAAAAACACGTACCTAACATTCTTAAATTAGTTGAATATACGCAGCAATTAATCAGATATAGCAGTAGCGTTGAATAGCAGATCGATACGTCCTCGGAATGAAGCGAATTTCGTTCGTCGTTGCATTTATACTCGCCATTACTTTTGTGCTGTTGTTGGGTCGATTTCCAGTGTTGTCTTCGATCGCGCCATCTCAACCGATCAGTGCCCATCCTACCGTTCCTGCTGCGCTGGCACAGGCAGGTGGCGAGGGTGGCGATGGAGAGAAATTCAAACCGCTGGACCAGATTGTCAAAGGCATGGAGCGATCGGAGGGATTGTTCACGGTGTACCGCGACCGCTCTGCTGGTAAGCTGTTCGCCGAAATTCAGCCCGATCAGCTCAACGTCAACTATCTGTGCACGATTACTCTGGAATCTGGCATTGGCGAGGGCGGCGTGTACAGCGGCTTACCGCTGGCAGACTTTCTATTCAACTTCCGTCGCGTCAACAACCGCTTGCACTTCACGGTGCCAAACGTTTACTTCCGCACGCTGCCGGATGATCCCCTACGGCGATCGGTGCAGCGGGCGTTTAGCAACTCGGTGCTGCAAACGTTATCGATTCGCGGGATCGATCCCAAAAGCAATAGTCTGCTAATTGACTTGGGACCGCTGCTGCTGGGCGATTTGCCCGGACTCACACCGCTGCTGTCTACGCTGCTGGGGTCTGCCTACTCGCTGGACGCGAGTAAATCTTACTTCGGTCCGGTCAAAACCTTTCCGCAGAACGTCGAGTTGGAGTCGGTGCTGGGGTTTTCGGGTGGCTCCCAGAGCGCTGAGGATCTGCCAGCGTTCGTCCTGACGCTGCCCGACAGCCGCAGCTTCAATCTGCGAGTGCGCTACAGTCTGTCGCAGCTACCCACTAACACGGGCTATCGCCCACGGCTAGCGGACGATCGAGTTGGCTACTTCATCACAGCGTTTCAGAACCTGTCGGATGAGTCGTCTAGAGTGCCGTTTGTGCGCTACATCAATCGCTGGCGTCTAGAGAAGCAGACCCCCGATGCACCGCTGTCGCTGCCGAAAAAGCCGATCGTCTTCTGGATTGAGAACACCGTGCCAAAGGAGTATCGGGAGGCGGTGCGCGACGGCATTCTGATGTGGAACAAGGCGTTTGAAGCGGCGGGATTCAAGAACGCGATCGAAGCGCGACAGATGCCTAACAACGCTACCTGGGACCCCGCCGATATTCGCTACAACACAATTCGCTGGATGAGTTCATTTGACAGTGGTTTCTTGGGGCTGGGACCCGCACGAGTGAATCCGCTGACGGGCGAAATTTTAGATGCCGATATTCTGATCGATGCCGGATTTGCCCGCTATCTGAGGCAGCAGTACCAGAGCTTAGCCGAGCAGAACCAACTGCGGTTTATGCCCTCCTTGGCAAAGCTGACGGGCAATCCAGACGTGTGCAGCTACGGCATTGCCTCGCACTACCTGAAGCAAGCCACGCCGTCGAAACCGACTCTGAATCCGCGCCTGACGTTTCAACTGCTGGGCAACTACGATTTGTGCTACGGACTGGAAGCCACGCGCCAGTTAGCGATCGGTTCACTGTCCCTGTCAATGCTGCACAACGCCATGCCCAACAGCGACGTGATGAAGCAGTACGTGCAAGCGTTTCTGCGGGGGCTGATTGCTCATGAAGTTGGGCACACGCTGGGACTGCGCCACAACTTTCGCGCCAGCACCATGCTGTCTCCTACCGATCTGAACAATCCCGATATCACACGCCAGAAAGGTCTGGTCGCGTCGGTGATGGACTACAGCGCCGTGAATTTGGCACCCGAAGGCGCGAAGCAGGGCGATTTCTTTACGCAGGTGGTGGGTCCCTACGATCAGTGGGCGATCGCCTACGGCTACACGCCGAGTCCCGATCCCACTCCGCAGGCAGAAACCCGTCTTTTAGAGACGATCGCCCGCCGCGCTCCGGAGCCGGATCTCGCCTACGCGCCGGACGAAGATGCCTTCGCGGATCTTGATCCCCGCGCTCACCCATTTGATCTGAGCGGCGACTTGCTGACCTATGCTCCCTGGCAACTGGAGAATGCGCGGCAGATGTGGCAGCGGCTCGACCAACGCTATCCTCTGCTGGGCGGCAGCTATAGCGATGTCCGATTGCTATTCGACGAGATTTTCGACTACTACTTCCAGTACAGTCGATCTCTGACCACCTACATTGGTGGGCAGTCGTTCAATCGTTACCGGGGCGGCGACGCTGAGGGACGCTTGCCGTTTGAGCCAGTGCCGCTGAGTGAGCAAAAACAGGCGCTAGCGCTGCTGCAAAAATATGTGTTTGACGACAGCCAATTTCGCTTTTCACCGCAGTTCCTCAATAAGCTGGCTCCGTCGCGCTGGCTGCACTGGGGCGAAAATCCTGCATTTAGAGGCTTAGACTACCCGATTCACGATCGCATTGTCCTGCTGCAGTCGGTGATTCTGAATCGACTGCTGAACTACGATCGCCTTGTCCGCCTGCGCGACGCCGAACTGAAAGCGCCGCCCGGACAGGCGCTGACGATGCCCGACCTGTTCGAGTCACTGCAAACCTCAATTTGGCAAGAGGTGCTGCAACCGCCAGACACGCTGAAGCTCTCTAGCTTGCGGCGCGGCTTGCAGCGGCAGCACATGAACGTGCTGATCCGCATGGTGCTGCGAACCGAAGAGGCTCCTGAAGACGCTCGATCGCTGGCGCGATATCACCTGAAGCAGTTGCGAAGCGCCCTCGATGACACGCTGAGCCGCAAGCGCCGAGGCATGGACACCTACACGCGAGCGCATTTAGAGGAAACGCACGATCGCATCACGAAAGCCCTGGATGCTCAATTGCAAGCCCAGTGAGTAGGATGGTAGGGGCACTATTTACGACTCAGGTCGGTGGTGAACCATTGCACAAGCAGTTGGGCTGACTGAATTCATCACCGTTCACCCTGTGAAGCACGATGCTTAAAAGCACGATACTTAGGATGATGAATTGAATGAAGTGGGATAGTCGCTAGGTCTTTCTAGACACGCTGCCCAAACGGCTGTTCGAGACAGGCAACAGACCGATCCCACACCATTTGCACCGTACTTAATCCATATCCTTAAGCTTCTCTCTCAACTCTTTCCCTGGAAGGACTACCCGGATGCGCGACTTTCTAAAACACACGTTTGCAACGGTTCTGGGCTTGCTGATCTTTTTCGGCATCAGCATCGGTGCCTTTGTGCTGCTAGTTGTCTCGATCGGCTCCAGGGAAACTGGACCCGAAGTCAAAGATAAATCCGTGCTGGTGTTTGATCTCTCGCTCAACATCACTGATGCTGCCCGCAACTCAAGCACAAGTCAGGCATTTCAGGAGGCGATCGTCGGCGAAGATAACGATTCCATGACGCTGAGAACCGTGCTCGACGCAATTAACGAAGCCTCCCGCGACCCGCGCATCGTGGCGCTGTATCTGTCTGGCAACGGCGAAGGCACCAGCAGCACAGGATTGGCGGCGCTTAAAGAAGTGCGTGAGGCGCTGCAGCGCTTTCGGCAAGCTGGCAAAACTATCATCGCCTACGACGACAACTGGCGAGAGCGCGAGTATTACCTCGGCTCGGTTGCGAACACGGTTGCGCTCAATCCCAGCGGCGAAATGGAGTTTAACGGGCTCAGCTCCGAATCCGCATTTTACGCCGGAGCACTGCGGAAATTTGGGGTTGGCATTCAAGTGACGCGCGTGGGCAAATACAAAGCGGCGGTCGAGCCGCTGCTGCTGACCCGGCGCAGTCCAGAGAACCGGGAGCAGACGGAGACGCTGCTAAGGGACGTGTGGAATGAGTTGCTGGTAGCGATCGGCAAAGAGCGCAAGCTATCTCCCCAACAGCTCCAGAGCATTGCTGATCGCCAAGGGCTGCTGCTGGCAGAGGAGGCAAAAAAGCGGGGACTGGTCGATCGCGTCGCGTATTTGGACGAAGTGATTGAAGACCTCAAGAAGCTGGCAGGCAAAGACAGCGATGAGGAAAAGTCGTTCCGTCAAATCAGTATTCGCTCCTACGCGGACGTGGCAGAGTCGGCAATTAAGCGCAAGCAATCGTCGGATAAGCAGATTGCCGTGATCTATGCCGAGGGCGATATCGTCAGCGGGCAGGGCGGCGTGGGAGAAGTTGGGGGCGATCGCCTAGCGCGCCAGCTGCGCCAACTGCGTCAGGATGAGGACGTGAAGGCAGTCGTGCTGCGAGTGAACAGTCCCGGTGGCAGCGCGATCGCCTCGGATGTGATTCAGCGCGAAGTCATCCTGACGCGCAAAAAGAAGCCCGTCATCGTATCGATGGGATCGCTGGCAGCGTCGGGCGGCTACTGGATTTCAACCTACGCCGATCGCATCTTTGCGGAGCCGAACACGATCACGGGATCGATCGGCGTATTCGGTGTGCAGCCAAACTTCCAGGCGATCGCCAACAACAATGGTGTCACCTGGGATGTCGTGAAAACGGGACGCTTTGCCGACAGCCAAACCGTCAGCCGTCCTAAAACGCCGCAGGAACTGGCGCTGCTGCAAAAATCGGTGGATCAGATCTATGACCAGTTTTTGACCAAGGTGTCGGAGTCGCGTAAGCTGCCAAAGGCGAAAGTGGCGGAAATTGCTCAAGGGCGCGTCTGGTCTGGACAGCGAGCGAAAGACCTTGGCTTGGTGGATGAACTGGGCGGACTGGAAACTGCCATTCAGGAAGCGGCAAAACGCGCCAAGTTAGGCGACGACTGGAAGATCGAAGAGTATCCGAGGTCTCGCAGTTTTGAGGAACGTCTGTTCGAGCAATTTACAGGCGATCAAACCTCGTCACGTCGCGTTGATCCGCTGATGACGCAATTCAAAAACGTTCAGTCAGATTTGGCAATGCTGCGATCGATGAACGACCCACGCGGCGTATATGCACGACTGCCGTTCAACCTCCGAATTGAATAGCTAAACACTGCTAGCGCTGAAGTTATCGATGTGAGATGAAATTCCTATCGATGCTCGGATTGCGGTCGCTGTATAGCTTTGTTACGTGGGTTCAGTACCACCGCTTCAGCTTTGAGTTGGAGCGGTCATCCAGAATATTTTAAAAAGTTTAAACTATGTATAGTAAACGTGACACCCGCACATTACCTCTGAGGGTTTATGGCAGTTGATTTGGCTGCGGTGGCAAAACCAGCCGCTCAAGACAGCGCAGCACTAAGACGAGTTTTTGAAACGATCGACGCGAGAAGCTGTCCAACGTCGTTTAATTTTCACATGCATACGCTGCGCTCAGATGGACGGTTGCAGCCGGAAGCGCTGGTGCAGCAGGCAATTTCGATCGGTCTTACAGGTCTAGCCATTACCGATCATCACACGGTCGAAGG
>NZ_JACJPG010000057.1 GCF_014695955.1 Leptolyngbya sp. FACHB-36
GGACGCTGGCAGATCTCTCACCCAGCGAAATCTCGCGGGCAATTACGATCGTCGCTACGCTCGCCGACGACAACGACGACGCGCTCCAATCACAGTTCGGCGCAGCCTGAGTTTTTTCTGGCAATGTCATCAACGTGGCGGCTGATTCCATTGATGCAGGCGTCTGGGAAGCTGCACATGGCGATCGACGCTTGGCTGCTAGAGCAGCATCGTCAAGGACTGCATCCGCCAACTCTACGCTTCTACATTTGGGACCCACCTGCAATTTCCCTCGGCTATCATCAGCGCCACGGGTTCCGGCAGTGGGAGAGCTTGCTCTGGAATGGCAAGCCGATCGACCTCGTACGGCGACCGAGCGGGGGACGGGCAGTGCTGCATCAGGGAGACTTAACCTACGCCGTGATCACGTCGGATCTGCCAGCCAATCGAATGCAGGCATACCAGCAGATTTGCGAGTTTCTGATTCAGGGCTGGCGATCGCTCGGTGTCGAACTGCACTACGGGCAAGCGGGACGCGGCTATATCCACAACCCAAACTGTTTTGGTACCGCGACGGGTGCAGATTTGGTCACGATCGATGGCGCAAAGCTAATCGGTAGCGCCCAGCTCCGTCGCGGAACTGCGGTTCTCCAGCACGGTTCACTCCAGCTAGAGCCGGACGCTGCCCTGTTTCAGCAGGTGTTTGGCGTTGCGCCTGTCTTACCAACGTTGCCGCACAGTTTACAAGGAGCGGAACGGATTAAGACCGTTATGGATGCGCTAATCGAGTCTGCGGGTCACTGCTTCAACACAGACTTTCAGATACGATCGCTGTCCGAAGCAGAGTGCGCAACGATTCAGAACTGGTCGAAAGATCATAAATTGCTCTGGTAGCAAGCCTTTGTAGGCAATGCTTACCCTATGATCTGTGGTCCACCTGAACCAGCCTCATGAGCGAGTTGGAGTCGATTTAGGTGTTGGGATCGGTGAAACTCTGGGTCTGGGAGCAACGTTTTGCGGTGACGTTCTAACAGCAGGAGTGGCGGGCGCTTGTGGCGACGGCGTAGGCGATGCAGCAGGTGACGGGGTTGCTGGGCTAGAAGCGGGCGAAGGACTAAGGACAGGAGAAGGGCTAACAGCAGGTACAGGCGGCGCTTCTTCACCGAGAATGCTAGGGTTGCCGTTGTCGTACACGCCTGCGACACAAGCAATCATTAGCGTTGCCAGCGTACCAATGAATAGCGCCTTCCAGCCTAACTGAGCAATGTCTCTGCGACGCGAGGGAGCAAGGGCGATCGTCCCACCCACAAAAATCCCAACCGATGCCAAATGAGCGAACCCCGACAGCGCGTAGCTGATAATTAACACAGCACGATCGCTAATCACCCGCTCTGGAGCCGCTGCTGCTGTTGCCAACGCCTGATAGGGCGGAATCGCTGTTTCAGTCAGGCGGCGTCCGATTATTACAGACGACGCCCAAAGTTCGTTCCAGTCCAGTGATACGCCTGTTAGCGCTGTAAACGGCAAGAACAAAGCACCTTCGATGTTTTGCAGCGTTGCCACTCTAAAGACATCGCCGATCGGACTCGGTAAGCCTGCCAACCCTGCAAAAATCTGGTTAATCAGCGCCACCAAGCCGACAATCAAAATCAGCACAGCGGCGATCGACACAGCCATCTTGACGCCATCCAGCGCCCCCAGAATTGCCGCATCCATTGGGCTGACGCGCTCGATCGGCTCCCCAGCAATCGTCTCCGGTGCCTCCGCAATCTCGCCGTCATTATCCTGAAGCTTAGT
>NZ_JACJPG010000570.1 GCF_014695955.1 Leptolyngbya sp. FACHB-36
AGGTCGTGGGAGACCACATAAGCGAACTGGTCTAGCTCTTGATTACGCTTTTCCAAGCGGGCAGCCGTTAGCGCCAATCTCATCGAGGTGCGGCTGAGTTCTTCGGCGCGGTGATGCAGCGAGTCTTCAGCACGTTTGCGAGCGGTAATGTCGATGCAGGAGCCAATAAATCCGGCAAAGGTCCCATTGGGCAGAACTCTGGGCGCACCGCGATCCAGAATCCAGCGATACTCGCCATCTGCCCGCCGCAGACGATACTCCACCTCAAACGGCTGCTGCGTTTGGAATGCACCCAAGTGGAGGTCGAGGCAGCGCTGAAGATCATTGGGGTGCACGCCGTCCGCCCAGCCGTTGCCCAGTTCTTGCTCCAGCGTCCGCCCTGTGAAACTCAACCAGCCTTGATTGAAGAACTCGTACTGCGCATCGGTATCCGACATCCACAGCAGCATTGGAGCGTTGTCAGCGAGGGTGCGAAATCGCTCCTCACTTTCACGAATGGCCGCTTCAGCTTGTTTGCGATCAGTGATGTCCGTATGGCTGCCTGTCCACTCGCGCACGCTGCCGTCCGCTTCGACGATCGACACGGCTCTGACTTGCATGTAGCGATATTCGCCATCGTGCCGTCGCAGGCGATGCTCCATTTCGTACAGGGTGCAATTCGCTAGCGCCTTGGTCCAAGCTTCAGCCGTAACTGCTTGATCATCAGGATGCACCGCATTCAGCCATCCCCAGCCCTTGTACTCCTCAAAGCTCTGCCCTGTAAACGCCCTCCAGCCCGGTTGTTCGGTGGTCAGCTCTCCCTCAGCGGTCGTGTTCCAGATGATTTGTGCGCTCGCCCGAATCAGCGATCGATAGCGCTCTTCGCTGCGGCGTAGAGCTTCTTCAGGCGAAAAGGGCACATCTACGCGAGGCAACTCAACGGGTGGATTTGAATCAGCGCTGCTCATGTGATTACGATGGGCGACGCAATATTTATTAGCGGATTTTTTAGCTGTCTGTCATTCTTCGATCGATGGAGTTTAAAGCCTCCTTACATAACTCGTTAGATCAGATACTCGTTAGAATAGAGCGAATTGGGCTACGATCAAAACACGCGATCGTTTAGCACCTTCTACAACAACATTTTGTACAGGCTTACAACTCTAGATAGATGTGTGCAGCATAATATCCTGTAAATCTCTGACTAAGAGCAGCTAAGTCAACCGCTAATGGGTGAGATATCTCAGAAAACTGTGCTTGATTCTTGTTTTACTGATCCTTCTTTACGAGTATTCTATTATTTCTAAAGTTTGAGGAACCCGCTATGGAAGCCATTCGCATTACATTAATTGAAGACCATGACCTGACGCGGGTGGGAATGCGTACCGCTCTGCAACAGCGGGGCGGCTTTGACGTGGTGGGTGAAGCCGCAAATGCAACTGATGGCTTAAAGATGCTGGAGTCGGTTAAACCGGACGTTGCGATTGTAGACATCGGTTTGCCGGATATGGACGGCATTGAGTTAACTCGTCGCTTCAAGAAATCGCAGTTAGAGTCTGAAGAAACCGGAAGTGCTCCGACAAAAGTTCTAATCCTGACATTGCAGGACAACGAAGATGTGGTGTTGGCTGCCTTTGCTGCTGGTGCAGACTCCTATTGCATGAAGGATGTCAGCTTGGATAGTCTTGCTGAGGCGTTGCGCGTCACGAACGACGGCAACTCCTGGATCGATCCCGCGATCGCTCGCGTAGTGCTACACCAAGCGCGCCAGTCTAACCCCGAAAATGGCACTGCAGCAGAAGCAAAAACGGTTGCAATTAACGCAGCTGCCCCAGAGTACAACCAAATTATTGAAGCCTATCCGCTGACAGAGCGAGAGTTAGAAGTGCTGCAACTGATTGTTGAAGGATGCAGCAACGCCGCGATCGCAGAAAAGCTCTACATTACGGTAGGAACGGTGAAAACCCACGTCCGTAACATCCTCAACAAGCTGTGCGCAGATGACCGCACTCAAGCCGCCGTTCGCGCCCTGAGATCGGGCTTGGTTGGTTAATCTCGATTCTGCTGTAGGAGCGAAGCATTGGGCAAGTTCCCTTTTAGGCTTTTCTGGCGCTTTCGAGAACAGTTGCCCAAATGCTTCGCGCTTTAGTAGACCGAGAACGATCGAATGACCTGCTGAAGCACGTCCTCCATCTTCGGCCAGCGATCTTCGGTCGTAGATGCGTTAAAGGTGTACAGCTTACCGCGGCTAACAGCAACGCTGGCAAGGTTGTGCCGCTCACGCCCACCGACTTTGACGGCATATTCCAGCAGGTAATAGGTTTTATCACCCGCAGTGCGGGCTTCCGCGTTGACAAGCTCTGCTTCACGACCTGAATCAGGTGGCGCGATCGCATTCTTGCCTAGCTTGTAGCCAACCTCACCCGGATCACCCAAGTCGCTGAGCGTCTTGTTGCTAGCGATCGAGTTAATCACCACGCTGACGTTTTCGGACGGGTGAATGATATCGTGAATCACGACATCTGCCCCACTGCCGGTGGAAACTTTTACAGGCTGCCAACCGTTGGGGTAGAGGAATTGATACCCATCTGTACTGTCTATAAAGCTCTTTAAGCCGCTGACCGGCGTTGCACAGCCCTGAAGGCTCAGACCCAGCACTATCAATACGAGTGCTACAATTCGCTTCAGCATTTCTCTATTCCTCATTCCTCTCTGTCGTGCTTAAGTAACATCGACATCTGAACAGTCAGTGTACCGCAGGACCGTAGCTTGCTGTTCAAGACTGAATTCCTCTAAGATTCATCCACCTTTGTGACTGAATGTTGCGTTTTGTAAAACGGCTGCTTGACCATGTTGGGATCGCGGCTTGGAAGGGCAGAATGCAGATTCAGGGTGGACCTGGATAAGGCTTTAAGCAGTGCTAGGTTTTTACTACGCTCCAATCAAACCACGTATAGTTGAAGTTAACTACAAATGAGCTCCTAGAATGTCTATCTCAACGAGCTCTCGCGTTCTTAGCGTGTTTGCTCGAGCATGTGTGACCCGCACGATCTAGACAGGGAGCAGCAGTACGGACCCATGAACTCCGCTGAGCAGAATCAGAACTGGTTGAACTTGCTGGCGACGGTATCCCCGATCGGCATTTTCCGAGCAAACGTGGATGGTAGCTGCCGCTATGTAAACGATCGGTGGTGTGAGATCTCCGGAATGTCTGCTGAGGAGGCGATGGGTACTGGTTGGGCACAAGCAATTCATCCAGACGACCGCCACCAAGCGGTTGCTGACTGGTTGGAAGCGATTCGGACACAGAGTTCCTTTCAGTCGCAGTACCGCTTTCAGCATCGAGACGGCACGATTACCTGGGTGTTAGGGCAGGCGATCGTCGAGCGGGGACCTGATGGGACAGTCCTTGGCTATATTGGCACCGCTACTGACATTACGCAGCGCAAGCAGGCAGAGGAAGCGCTTCGACAGCAAACCGAGCGAGAGCGCCTGATTGCTGCAATCACTCAACACATTCGACAATCGCTAAACCTGAAACAGGTGCTCAACACTACGGTTGAAGAGGTTCGCCAGTTTCTTCAGACCGATCGCGTGCTGATTCTTCGCTTCGAGCCAGATTGGAGCGGCACTGTGCTGGTGGAATCTGTAGGCGCTGAGTGGGTTTCTCTTTCGGGTATCGAGATTGACGACTCCTGGTTAGCCGAGTCTTATGCGCAACACTACCAACAGGGGCAGGCTTGCGCCGTCACCGATATTCATAGTCCTGAGCGATCGTCGTGCTATCCCGACGCGCTGGCTGGGTTTCAGGTTCAGGCAGCGTTGGTAGTGCCCATTTTGCAAGGCGAGCACCTGTGGGGATTGTTGATTGCCCACCACTGTCAAGCGCCGCGATCGTGGCAGTCATATGAAACCGAGCTGCTGCGCCAGCTAGCCGCGCAGGTTAGCAGTGCGATTCAGCAGTCGCAACTGTATCAGCAGGTGCAGCGCCTCAATGCCGATCTGGAGCGACAGGTGCAGAAGCACGCCGCTCAATTGCAGTTGGCATCAGAATTTGAGGCAACGCTGAAGCGAATTACCGATCGCGTCCGCGATAGCCTTGACGAAGACCAAATTCTGCAAACAGCCGTGCAGGAGTTGGCGCTTGCCACTGGGGTCAGCAGCTGCAATTCTGCGCTGTATGACCAAGAACAGCGCACCTCAACCGTTCGCTACGAGTACACCACGTCGCTGGTGCCGTTTCAGGGACGCGTTGTGCAGATGGACAACTTTCCTGAAGGCTACAACCAGCTGATCCAGGGGCATTATTTCCAGTTCTGCTCCCTGATGCCAATTCCGCGACGCGGACCCGTGGCAATGCTGGCTTGCCCAATTCTGGACGATCAGGGCGTCCTGGGGGATCTGTGGCTGGTCAGCCATGCTTACCACGCGTTTAGTGACCAAGACATCCGCTTGGTGCAGCAGGTGGCAAACCAGTGTGCGATCGCTTTGCGGCAGGCCCGGCTGTACCAAGAAGCGCAGGCACAGGTCAAAGAGCTAGAAAAACTAAATCGGCTCAAGGACGACTTTCTTAGCACCGTCTCTCACGAACTGCGTACGCCGATGTCCAACATTAAGCTGGCGACGCAGATGCTGGAGCTGGCGCTGAAGAAGCCCACAGACGCGACCGAGTCTGAAACGGCTTCTGGTGCATCTAGGCGACCGTCTGAATGCATCGTCCGAGGAGAATTGGGTACCCTGATGACGCCCGATGTCTCTGCCCCGTCCACTGCCAATGTCGATCGCTACCTCAAAATTCTCAAGGATGAGTGCCAGCGAGAAATTAGCTTGATCAACGATCTGCTAGATCTATCTCGACTAGAGGCAGGAACAGAGCCGCTCGTGCTCACTGAGATCGCCCTGCCAACCTGGATTTCTCACTTTGTTACGCCATTTGTGGAACGCGCCCAAAATCAGCAGCAGCATTTGCATATCGCGGTTCCAACAGAACTGCCGGATCTGACAACCGATGCCCTGCGGCTAGAGCGGGTGTTAGGCGAGCTGCTCCACAACGCGTGTAAGTACACGCCGAGCCAAGGACGCATCACTCTCTCCGCTGCGGCAGAATCGAAGAGGGTCCGCTTGCAAGTCAGCAACACGGGCGCGGAAATTTCGTCGAAAGAATTGATTCGCGTGTTTGATAAGTTCTACCGCATCCCCAACAACGACCCGTGGAAACACGGCGGTACCGGACTGGGGCTAGCGTTGGTGAGACGACTGGTCGAAACCTTGGGCGGCAGCGTTTACGCCAGCAGTGATGCTGGAGTGACCTGCTTTACCGTAGAGTTACCCTGGCTTCCTCAAACCGCGATCGCTGGAATCTCTTAAGGAAATTTGCCCAGACTGTGATCAAACGCAGAGAGATCGTACACTATAAGGTTGCACGGTTTAAGTCATTGGCTTATCCTCTGCTCGATCGCTGGGGAACACTAACTTGGCTGATGCATTCAGCCTGCAACCTCAAGCCAATTGGATATGGATGTGCCCGTGAGTGTAATGCAGTTAAATAACCCACCCGCTTTGTCAACCCCGCTGATTCTCGACAGCTTGCCCGACCCACCACTTACGGAGGAGGTGTGCCCAGCACGAACCCGGCAGCAGATTGATCTGATGCTGCTAGCGATCGAGGCGCTGGATGTGGGTGGATCAGAAGCCATTTTGGCGATGGCGCAGGAGTTAGATCTCCAAAGTTTAATTAAGAACCGAGTGACGCTCTGGCGGCTCCGCAGTACGAATCCACTGCGTCGCTATAGTCAGCGTCGTCCCCTGACTCTGGCAGAGGCGAAGGCGCTGGTGATTATCGGCTGCTACTTAACGCGACGGCTCACGGTGCTGATTCGGCAATTGCTGCTCGCCTATCAGCAGCTCAGCGACAAACAGCTATCGCCGGACCATCATTTTCGTCTGGCTGAGTATCTGGAGCGATTCCGCGCCCATTTTCGATCGCGGATGAACCCGCGTCGCGCGGCGGTTGCTGCCTACACCTCCGACGAAGCACTGAACGAGCTAGCATTGCGGCTGCTGTCGCAACTGCTATTCTGCACAGGCACCTACGGAATGCAGCGGTTTTGGACGAGTTTGTTTGATGGGGAAGTAGCATGACAATTCAGCGCCAGTACAACCTGCCCAACTGCACCTTGATTTTGGAAGGACTGGGAGACACTATAGGATCAGCGGAGGCGCGTCCCGTGCTGTCGATGCTGGTGAATGCAGAGTGCCATCTCGTCGGGCAGGAAAAGCCGCTCAGCGGTGGGCGTGACTTTTTTGAGGGCTTAGTGAGCGCAGTCAGCCAATACGCGCAGGAGATCCTGAGTGGGGTGCATCCCGCTCGGTTGATCAATCCTGAGCAGTGGGTGCAATTCCGACGAGTTGGAGTGAATCAGCACCGCTTAAGCGTCCGTCCGCCAGACACAACACCGGGTTCGGGGATTGCTGCACAGTTTACTAGAGAGATTGACCTGACAACGGTGCAGTTGTTTGACCTGGTAGAGGCGATCGATCAATTCTTTGCCGACAGTCAGACGCTACCGGATCTGGCGCTGAACATAAAGCCCCTGTCGCGCAAGTACGTCCGCAGTGGCGAGCCGATCGCTCGGCAAGCCGTTCCTGCTGCCATAGGCGCATCGAGTCTGGCGCTGGCAGCGATCGCGCTGTTTGCCCTGCCCGTGCCCAAAGTGACCCAGCCCACCTGCCTGAAAATGTCCGAACCGGGCTGCACATCCACGCCTACCGCGGGCAATTCTCCGGCTGGTTCCTCCCCCTCGCCTGTAGCGGCAAGCCCCAGCCCGACACCCAGCCCAAGTCCTGCAGCATCGGTCAGTCCTAGTCCCAGTCCAGCGACAGCGGCACAGCCGGACCTGACCAATCTGGAATCGGTGCTGAATACGGCTCCCGAAATTACGGATCCTGGTCAACTCGAAAGCTTGGGCAACCAGCTTCGCAGCCAGGTTGATCAGGCGTGGACCAACCGGACGCCGTTTGTTGAGGATTTGGTCTACCGCGTCGGCGTTGCCAAAGATGGCGCGATCGTTGGGTATAAGCCCGTTAATCCCGCTGCACTCACCAATGCTAAGCAAACACCACTGCTAGATTTGCTGTATCGTCCTGCGACGGGTAGCCCACCAACGAATGAGCCGATCGCTCAGTTTAAGGTTGCGTTTACGTCCAGTGGTGTAGTAGATGTAGCTCCATGGCGCGATGCGGTTGGATCAGAGCTGGCTCCTGCAACTGAAATCACGGATACTCAACAGCTGGAAGAACTGCTTCCTAAGCTGCGGGAGCAACTGATCAAAGACTGGAACGAGTCCTCGTTCACAGCCGAGCAAGACCTTACCTTTCAGGTACGGGTGAAGCCTGACGGTGCAGTTATAGACTACCGACCTGAGGACCAATCTGCGGTTGACAACGCCCAGCAGACTCCGCTGCCCAAGCTTGCAAAACAAGTAGACGACAGTGCCGCGCCGCTGCAAGAGTCTCACGCTTTGTTCAAGGTGGTCTTTCGTGCTCCCGACGGCAGGCTGGAACTTAGCCCATGGCGCGGCTGGCAGTAGACGGCTGTTCTAATGTGCCAATCAAAATTGGCAAGTTGGCGAAATCTGAAGAACCGGGATTGAGATTTTTAGAGAGTCTTCAATTCTCTAAAAATCGCCTTGGCTTACTAATGCGCTTGAGGACCGGCCCAAACGCTGCTAACAACGTGTCCAAAGGTGACGGCGCGATCGTCCTGAGATCGTGCCGTGTGTCCGCTGGTATCGACTGCCCACAAATCCCAATGCTCGTCACCCAAATTGCCCGCTCGAAACAGCACCTGATTTGGGTGAGACTGGCTCCACCCCAACAAAATAGCCGTCGTGTAGTGGAGGTGGGTCGGCGCGATCGTGCTAACCCGATTTTCAGCGCAGTCCACGACAACGGCGTAATCAGAGGCAATATCTGAGCCAAACAGCGACTCAAACTCACGCGCCAGCAGGCAATTGCCCGTCTGCGACCAGGACACCGGAACAACAATGGAGATTGCTCCCAACGTTTCTACGCCACGGCTGATAAAGGGATTATCTGCTAACGGCGACGCAGGCGTAACTGCCTGCAAATCCCCTGTCTTAAGATTCTCAATGAACAAAATGCTCGTGGCGCGGCTCTGAAAATGAGCCTGCACCTGTATTTGAATCCGACTGTAGGCAGCGTACTGACGATCGGGCGACAGCAGAGACGGACTGCGGTAGTAGTGAAACGTTGGATTGGCGGCATTTTCTGAGGGTGCCTCTGTTAATGTCGCCATGACCCAATTCCAGGGAATTGGATGGGGGCTATTGAGGGGATCAAGTTGCACCGATCGCTGAGACATAAGACAAACCCCGTCGTCGATAAACCGTTCAAATAGAAAACGCTGCGCTGGTCCAGCACTACCTAGACCAGGCGATGATTATGCACCAAATTGGCAGAAGTGACTCGAATGCGTCAGAGCACAAACTGGACGTTAACGTGTCTGAGAAGCAGATAACGACAATCCTCGTTATCAAACGACCTGCTTTCAGACCCACTATCTCGCTGAGTGCTACAGAAAACACACCATAACGGTGAAGCTGCTTCGCCACAAACCAAGTAGGGAAACAGCGCTTCGCCGATCAAGCAGCTTCAGGCTCTAGCTCAGAATGACAGCAGTGAAGCGAACAGGTAATTTACTTTTAATGTATAACAAGCGACGCAATTTGAGGCGCAGCCTGATCGCCACTCCATGATACTTAATCTTCAGTTATGAACCTTGTCTTTTTCGGCACACCAGAGTTTGCGGTTCCCAGCCTAAATCGTCTCCTAGCACATCCAGACCTGCGAGTGTTGGCGATCGTGACCCAGCCCGACAAGCGCCGCGGACGCGGCAACCAGCTAACGCCCTCTCCCGTCAAAGTTGTTGCTCAGGCGCATGGCCTACCCGTTTGGCAACCCCAACGCATCAAAAAAGATGCCGAGACACTCGATAAACTGCAAGCGACTCAGGCAGATGCGTTTGTTGTGGTTGCCTACGGGCAAATTTTGTCTCAGGCAATCTTAGATATGCCACGTTTGGGCTGCATCAATGCCCACGGGTCGCTGCTACCGAAGTATCGAGGAGCCGCACCCATTCAGTGGAGCCTCTACCACGGCGAGTCCGAGACGGGCATTACGACGATGCTGATGGATGCAGGCATGGACACTGGACCTATGCTAGTCAAGGCGCAGACCCCGATCGCCCTGTTAGAGAACTTTGACGACCTCGCCGCCCGCCTTGCAAATCTCAGCGCTGACTTGCTAGTGGAAACCCTGCTCAAGCTTCAGCAGCAGGCAGTTCAGCCTGTGCCACAGGATTCCGATCGAGCAACCTACGCGCCATTAATTCAAAAGTCCGACTACGAATTGAACTGGTCAAAACCCGCGATCGCGCTGCATAACCAAATTCGGGGCTTCTATCCAAACTGTACGACGAGCATTCGAGGGGAAACGCTAAAAGTTATCGCAGCGGCACCACTGGGACCGGAGTACTGGGCCCAGCTACCTGCCGATCTTCAAGCCTTGCAGGAGGAGTGGGATTCCCTCAGCCGTGAGGCGTCGCAGCCAGGAGCGATCGAGCGCGTTGTGAAGGGCATAGGACCGATCGTGCAAACTGGGGACGGAATCCTGCTGCTGCGTGAGGTGCAGCTAGCGGGCAAGCGTCCTCAGTCTGGGTGGGATTTTGCGAATGGAATGCGCCTAGCTGTGGGAGAGCAACTGGGGCAGGCAGCAGTTAGATGAGCGGCTGTTATTTTCCAGAAATTAACATAAAGGATTGTTAGCAATTATGTGAAGTTCTATGTGAGGAGCTCCACAGTTCAACGCGAGTTAAACGCGCAAGATCTCGCACAACCTGTAGTCAATAAGAGCTATAGAGCTTCATTAGGCTTAGCAATTTGTTTCAAGTTTTTTACCTAGCTTCATCTAACTAAATTTGCTTGAACAAAAAGCTTTGTTCATCTTTAAATACTTGGCTGGAAGAGTCTCTGGAAGGGAGCTCTAGAAAATTCGCTTCGTGAAAGAAGATTGCGATCGATCTTACAAAAATTAATAGGGCGCTTCTGGAGAAACGAAACCTAATGTCAATAAATCAATAAGATGAATGCAGGCAATCATTGTCTATTTCATTCGATTGATTTTCATTTTTGTCCTTTCTAGCAATCATTACCACCATGACCACAACGTTACAAAGACGCGAAAGCGGCAATGTGTGGGATCGGTTTTGTGAGTGGATTACCAGCACAGACAATCGCCTGTACGTAGGCTGGTTCGGCGTTCTGATGATCCCCACTCTACTGTCTGCCACCATCTGCTACATCATCGCCTTCATCGCCGCTCCCCCCGTGGACATCGATGGCATCCGTGAACCCGTTGCTGGTTCCCTGATGTACGGCAACAACATCATCACCGGCGCAGTAGTGCCTTCCTCCAACGCGATCGGTCTGCACTTCTACCCCATCTGGGAAGCAGCTTCCCTCGACGAGTGGCTGTACAACGGCGGTCCTTACCAGCTGATTGTCCTGCACTTCCTGATCGGCATCTTTTGCTACATGGGACGCCAATGGGAACTGAGCTACCGCCTCGGCATGCGCCCCTGGATCTGCGTGGCTTACTCAGCACCTGTAGCTGCGGCAACGTCTGTGTTCTTGATCTATCCGATCGGACAAGGCTCGTTCTCGGACGGCATGCCTCTGGGTATCTCCGGCACGTTCAACTTCATGTTCGTGTTCCAAGCGGAGCACAACATCCTGATGCACCCGTTCCACATGCTGGGCGTCGCTGGTGTGTTCGGTGGTTCGCTGTTCAGCGCCATGCACGGTTCGTTGGTCACCTCCTCGCTAGTGCGTGAAACGACCGAGGCTGAGTCGCAGAACTACGGCTACAAGTTCGGGCAAGAAGAAGAGACCTACAACATCGTGGCCGCACACGGCTACTTTGGTCGGTTGATCTTCCAATACGCGTC
>NZ_JACJPG010000571.1 GCF_014695955.1 Leptolyngbya sp. FACHB-36
TAAAAATACTTCCCCCGCTTCCGGTTGAGCCTGATTCGGTGTCAGCAAAAAAGCCTGTCCCGCTTCCTCGCAGCCGCAATCGATCGCTGACTTGCACGGTGATATTTCCTGCCGCACCCATGCCAAAGGTGGTTGTCCGCAGTTGTCCACCACCGCTGGCATCGAACTGATCCGCCACGACCGCAATGCTGCCACCTGCCCCTGCAGCCGTTGTGTCAGTGGTGATTTTTCCTTGTCGATCGAGGCGGAGGCGATCGACGGCGATCGACAAGCTACCCGCATCGCCGCGTCCTTGGCTCTGGGCAGATAGCTGAGCTGAATCGAGCACGGTTAGCGCCGCACCTTTGAGCGTGATGCTGCCGCCAGTGCCCGTAGCGCTGCTCGTTGTGTCGGCAAACAGTCCACTGCTGGCGCTCGTGGGAATGCCCACCTCGTCTCTCACTCGCCGCGCCGGATTCTGCCGACTCAGCAAATCTAGCCGCGCAGCAAAATTCGCATCGCTGCCCGACAGCAATACCTCACCGCCCGCGATCGTGATGCTTCCGGCGCTGCCGCTGTTGAACGTGCTGGTGAGCACTTGTCCGCCATTGCCCACCGTCAGCGATCGCACCGCCAGCTGTACATTGCCGCCGTCCTGGGTGGGCGTGCTGGTTGTGGCGCTGATAACCGAGCCATTCAGGAGTTGCAGAGTTGGCGCGCTGACTTCAATATCGCCACCGCGCCCTCCGGTACCGTCATTAAGCAATCGGGTATCGGTCAATAGACCGCTGGCGTAAAGATTGCCGATCGTGACTGCGCCGTTTTCCTCAATGCCCGCCACATCG
The DNA here is from genome assembly GCF_014695955.1 of Leptolyngbya sp. FACHB-36. Taxonomy (GTDB): domain Bacteria; phylum Cyanobacteriota; class Cyanobacteriia; order Leptolyngbyales; family Leptolyngbyaceae; genus FACHB-36. The sequence continues at coordinate 825 of NZ_JACJPG010000571.1, forward strand.
GTTTCTCGCGACAGCCGCATCGTGTCTGCTGCTTGAATCCGAATCGTTCCGGCGTTGCCAATGCTGCTGGTGTTGCTAGAGATCAGCGCCCCATTCAGGACCGAGAGCGATCGGGCTTGAATCTCGATCGTGCCGCCCTGCCCGATCGAGTTACTGACATCGCTGTAAATGCCAGCGCGATCGTCGCCGTCGTTGATTCGACCCGTGGTGCGGTCAACACCCGTGCGGCGATCGACCAGGGAAACATCACCCGTGGCGCGAATGCGAATGTCTCCTCCTTTCCCTTGTCCCAGAAGTCCGGGAAGCCCAGAGGTGCTGGCAGTGATTTGTCCGCCTGTCTCAAGGCTAAGAGAGGTTGTGTTGATGGTGATGTTGCCAGCGTCGGCACTTCCTGGCGCGAGTCCAAACGTTCTGCCGCGAATGCGTGCACCGTTGCGAATGGTCACGGAGCCTGCCGTCACTTCGACGTTGCCTCCCTTGCCCTCAGCATCCCGAAACAAACTGCTGTCAATTCCACCTTCCACGCCATCAAACAGCACGCTGCCGCTGCCAACGTCGATCGTGATATCACCGCCTCTGCCGCGTGCGCCGATCGTGTCAGCGCCCGCTAAACTGCTGAAGATCCCAGCGGACCTAAAATCCTGGGTTGTGACAGACAGACCACTACCCGTAATCTGGATGCTGCCACCATTTCCCTGACCGCTCGCGTCGATCGTGCTGGCAATGCCCGACTGATCCAGCGCAATTTCCCCCTGCACTGCCACTGTAATGTTGCCTGCGTTGCCGTGCCCGTTTGTGTTGCCAAGAATTCTGGATTGGTTAAGTGCCAGCGATCGACCTGTAATCTGAATGCTGCCTGCGTTGCCGACTCCATTAGTGGTCGTTTGAATGGCAGAGTTTTCTGTTAGCGAAATGGGTCCCGCCGCGATCGTGATGCTGCCGCCTGTGCCTTGCCCATCGCGCTCGATTGTCGAGGCAACTCGACCCGTATTAAAGCTGAGAGGTCCGTCTGTCACAAAGGTGATCGCACCGCCATTGCCTTGTGCCTGCGATGCAACGGTGGTCAAAATTTCAGCCACCGCTCCACCACTGCCACTGAGCGAAATCCCGCGATCAGCACGAATCGTCACGCTGCCTGCATTGCCCTGTCCGTTGGTGCTAGCCGATAGAATTGCGGCGCTGTCAAACTCCGGGTTAGCATCATTGCGGAGACTGAACACGCCGCCCGCGCCAATGTTGATATTGCCTGCATTTCCTCTGGACGCAGTTTGGACGCGGCTCGTGATTCCTGTTTCGTCATCCGATACCCGTTTCAGCACGGTGACATTATCGCGGGCGAGAATCGTGATGTTGCCGCCATTGCCACCAATCGGGCTGAAGGTGCTAGAGTCGATCGCCGAACTGTCTAGCAGCAGCGAACCTACTTCTAGAACGATATCTCCCGCGTTGCCCGTGTAGGTCTGGGAGGAGAGCCGTCCTGCATTGACCAGTTCCAGGGAGTTCGCTCGCACCTGAATGCCGCCGCTGGTGGCAGTATTGGGAGCGTTTGAAAACACCGTACTGCTCAGTCCTTGATTGGCAGTGCTGCCATCGATTCGGACGCGATCGGCATCCACGATGACTCGACCTGCATTTCCGGCACCGTCGCTGTTTGCGTCAATGTTGGACAGCGTTTGTAGCGTCAGCGAGTTTGCCTGTATGCGAATGTTGCCGCCGCTCCCTTGACCCTGCGGCGGTACCCGATTAATTAAGTTTCCAGCCGTCAGCGACACGTCTCCAGTTGCGCTCAGCGTAATATCTCCGGCTTGGTCGGTTAGGCTGCCAGTCACCGTTGCGCCTGCCACGATCGTGGGACCAATCTCGGGGTAGGTCGGAGCGGCGTTAAACAGGGTAATGTTTCGAGCCGTCACCGCAACGCTGCCCGTGTTGCCACGCCCGTCCAAACGAGTGGTTTGCGTCAGCGTCACATCGCTCAGCGCGCCCGTAAACTGCCCCAGCCTCAGCCGATTTTCACCCTGGGTTAGCTCAACGGTCCCAGCACCCGCCAGTCCTCCGATGTCGATTCGCCCACTTAGCGCTTGCAGCACACCGTTGTCTAGCTGTACGTTGCCGCCGACTAGCAGCAAACTCTGCCCAGTCGGAACATTCAGTCCTTCGTAGGCGGTTTGTGGTTCACGGAACCAGGTATCGATTCCGGCTTCTCGCTGCGTCTGAACGACGATCGGCGGCGTCTCAAGCTGATTAAACAGAAGCGCTGATGGATTAACCGTTAACAGTGCGGGTGACTCTGGAGCCGTAGCGCTAAAGCGACCGACGCTGCCAAACTGGATGGCAGTGGCAGTCGTGGCGACGAACGAGCCAGCGATATCCAGGCGGGCATTCGGACCGAACAAAATGCCGGTGGGGTTGAGTAGAAATAACGTAGCCGTGCCCCCCCGAACGCCGATCGTCCCTAAGATATCCGACGGATCGCTACCCGTCACGCGGCTGAAGATGCTTTGCACACCTGTCGGATTGTCAAAAAAAACAGCGCGTCCTTCCGGGACGTTGAATTCTTGAAAGCTGTGGAATAAATTTGCCCCATTTTGAGGACGGGCGCCCCCTGTGATCAGCTGAGACTGGGCATCGATCGACTGCACCGTCGTTCCCAAACTGCGATTGGCGTCGGTATCGGGGGTCAGATTCAGTTGCGCGTGAGCCGGAGCCTCAACGGTGGCGACCGCCATGCCGATCGCAAGACTTATCTGCCATGTCCGCTGTCTCTGACTCGATCTCATGCGACGGCTCCCGTGCTCTAAACCGCTGGCTACGCTGGTGCAATGGCATCAGTATAGAATTTGACCGCAGGGATTCTTGTTAAGACATTTTGAACGGCGATTGAAGCCGGAACCGCGACCGGAATTTCTACGTCATCCTGTGTAGGTTTTGAATGGATAAGCCGTTAATCACTGCTGGGGCTGGCTATGAACCCTGTTTGGACCCGATGCCTGCTACCGCTCGCTGCGTTAACCGCACTAACATCTGCACTGATCAGCGATTTTCAACAGGCGTCTGCTAACCCCTCACGCCCAACAGTTCGTGATCAGGGCGCGATCGCGCAAGCTTCCTCCTCAGCTCGACAGCGACGCAAGCGCATTGCGTTCATTCCGCGTCAAGTCGGTACCGTTCCCAGTCGGCGAGTTCCTGGTAGCGTGCGGGGAAGTGCCTGCAAAGCTGGAGCGCAAAAGCTGACGGCGTTGACGCCTGAATGGGACCCTCAAGTGCTGAGCGCCAGCACACCTACATTTCTGTTTTATGTGCCGCTTGCTTCGGCAGAAGCCTTAGAGTTCGTGCTGCAAGATGAAGCTGGAAATGTTGTTTATCAGCAAACGTATACGCCTGCCGCGCGATCGGGCGTAATTCGCATTCGCCCTGCTGCTGCCCCATCCTTGCCGGTGCTGCAGGTGGGCAAGCCTTACTACTGGGCTTTTTCGATGGTCTGCGACCGCACCGATCGCAGCAGAGATGTGCTGGTGGACGGTGAGCTCCAGCGAGTGGAGCCAGATGTTGCCCTTGCCGCAAAGCTGGCGATCACCGACGGCTACGATCGTGCTGCCCTCTACGCTGCCTCCGGCTTCTGGCACGACGCCCTCATGACGCTGGTGGATCTGCGTCAGGCAAACCCTAGCGATGGCAGCTTGCAGGAAGACTGGCAGGATTTACTGCGATCGGTCGGACTTAGCTCCATTGCTCAAGAACCGCTGCTGCCCTGCTGCACCTTACAACCTGTCGCGCGTCCAGCCCTTTAGAGTTTTCCATTTTCTTAACAGGTGTTGAACAAACTCGCTTTTATACTGTAGCCATTGGTGCCTCTAGTGCCTTAGCACGTGCTGCAAGAAGCGTTTCTGCAATGTCGATCGCCCTGCTCACCCTCCTCTCCCATCTCAGCGTTGCTTCGATCGCCCCTTTCCCACGAATCGCCGCGATCGACATTGCTGTCGTCAGTCATTCCAACGCTGCTCAGCAGCTACAGCAAGGCGTGCAACTTTACCAGTCAGAACGGTTTGCCGAGGCAGTTAACCAGTTTCAGCAGGCAGCCCACACGTTTCAGGCGCAGGGCGATCGCGCCAGTCAAGCTCAGGCGCTTCATTATTTAGCGCTGACATATCAGCAGTTAGGGCATGGAAACGCTGCACAGCAAGCTATTACCACGAGCCTGACTCTTCTTGGTCCTGACGCCTCACTCCTGACGGCTCAAACCCTGAACACTCAAGGTCGGCTGTATCTCACGGCGGGACAGTCCGAAAAAGCCCTCACTAGTTGGGAGCAGGCAAGCGCTATTTACACGCAGCTTGGCGATGCCGCTGGCAGCATCGGCGCTCAAATCAATCAGGCTCAGGCACTACAGGCAATGGGCATGTATCGCCGATCGCTGCTCATCCTGACTCAGGTGAATCGTCAATTGCAGCAGCAGCCCAACTCAGCGCTGAAAGCAACCGGGTTGCTCAGTCTTGGCAACACGCTGCGAGTGGTCGGCGTACTGGATCAGGCAACGGCAAGCAGTCTCGCGGCTCGGCAGGTGCTAGAGCAGAGCTTAGCGATCGCGGATGCAGTGCGATCGCCAGAATTGAAGGCTGACGTTCTGCTGAGTCTGGGCATTACGGCGCAAGCGCAACGTCAGTTTGCTCAAGCGATGCAGTACTACCAGCAGGCAGCCGCCACGTCTGCCGCTGCCACAACGCAACTGCAAGCCCGCTTAAATCAATTACGCTTGCTAGTTGAAACGCGACAGGGGACCGAGGCACAAACGCTGTGGACCGCAATTCAGCCTCAGCTTGAGACTCTACCTGCCAGCCGCAAAGCGGTTTATGCCCGTTTGCACGCTGCCCAAAGCCTATTGTGTCTGAACGGGGTAGCCGGACACTCGCGCTGCCACAGCGACGACGATCGTGAATCCCCCATTACCCCCGATCGTCCCTCCTCAAAACTGGCATGGACGTCGATCGCTCGCACGGTTGCGGCTGCGGTTAAAACCGCGAAAATGCTCGGCGACCAGCGGGCAGAAGCCTACGCGTTGGGGGCGTTAGGCAGCGTGTACGAACAGACGCAGCAGTGGTCAGCCGCGCAGGATTTGACCCAGCGATCGCTGCGGCTAGCGGAGGATCTGGGGGCCTCAGACATCGCGTATCAGGGGTACTGGCAACTGGGACGAATTCTCAAGGCACCCAGCAATTCGCAGGGCAGCGAGAAGCGCGCGATCGCCGCCTACAGCCGAGCCGTCGAGCTGCTGAAATCACTCCGCAGCGATTTGGTTGCAATGAATCGCGAGGTGCAGTTTTCGTTTCGGGAAGGCGTGGAACCCGTGTATCGGGAGTTCGTGAGCTTGCTGTTACAGTCGAACCCCGGTCAGGCGGAACTTGCCCAGGCGCGGACTGTTATTGAATTGCTGCAGCTGGCAGAGCTAGATAACTTCTTTCGCAGAGCCTGCTTGGATGCCAAACCCGTACAAATTGACCAAATCGACCAGACGGCAGCGGTCATTTATCCAGTAATTCTGCCCGATCGGATCGAAGTGATTCTATCGCTGCCCACGTCCAGCGCTGACGCTACGACTCTGCGCTATCACACGGTTCGGCTGCCCCAATCACAAGTGGAAGCGACTCTTGCGAGTTTGCAAACCAAGCTAGTGACGCGATCCACACCGGAATTTCTGCCAATGTCGCGCAAGCTGTACGACTGGCTGATTCGCCCGATCGCGGCAGAGCTAAAAACCCGCAACATTAAAACACTGGTGTTTGTACTGGATGGGTCGCTGCGCAGCATTCCGATGGCAGCCCTGAACGATGGCAAACAGTATCTGGTGGAAAACTACGACGTTGCTCTAACGCCGGGACTCCAGCTTCTCAATCCGCGACCGCTGGTAAAAGAAACGCTGAATGCGCTTGCTGCCGGACTGACAGACGCCCGCGAACCTGAATTCTCAGCGCTGCCAAATGTGCAAACCGAGCTACAGCAAATCCAATCAGAAATACCTAGCCGTATCTTGCTGAATCAAGGCTTTACTCGCGCTGCCATCCAAGAGCAGGTGAAGTCGCTATCTGCTTCGGTGGTGCATTTGGCAACTCACGGTCAATTTGGCTCTACCGCAGACGAAACCTTTGTGCTGACCTACGACGATCGCCTCAATGTTGAAGAGTTGAGTGCGCTGTTGCGAACGCGAGAAACCAATCAGCAAGGCGCGATCGAACTGCTGGTTCTTAGCGCCTGCAAAACAGCGACGGGCGATCGACGCGCTGCCTTGGGCATTGCAGGTGTGGCAGTGCGCTCTGGAGCACGCAGCACGCTAGCAACCCTCTGGTCCGTAGACGACGATGCAACAGCACGGGTGATGGGTCAGTTCTACAAGGCGCTACGGAACACAAGCTTGACGAAGGCGGCAGCGCTAAAACGCGCTCAACTGACGCTGCTCAGCGATCCACAGTATCGGCATCCGTTTTACTGGGCACCCTACATCTTGGTTGGAAACTGGCTCTAGCCCTCAAATAGTGCGCCGCGCTGCTCTAGGTACAGCCTAACTTGCTCATTCAAGCCAGCGTTGCGGCTAAACTGCGTCTGGCTTACCGTTGCTCCGACGAAGCTTGTGCTGCTCAAGATTGCGCCAGACAAGTTCGCACTGCTGAGGTCGGCTCCGTAGAAGTTTGCGCCGCTTAAATCTGACTCGGCTAGGGTAGCTCGACGCAGATCCGTATGGCTCAAGTTGGCTTCCCGCAGACTTGCTCGATCGACACGAGCACTAATCAACGTCGATCGACTCAGCTTGGCAAAATTCAACACCGCTGTTGTCAGGACCGCTCCCCGCAAATCTGCACCCATCAGCGTCGCACTGGTCAAGTTTGTCTGGGTCAAGTCCGTCGTGGTTAGGTTGGCATACTCTAGCTTGGCACTCGTCAGATCCGCTCCTGTCAAATTCGCACCGCTCAAGTTTGCTTCGGTCAGGTTTGCATTGAGCAAATTTGCCCGCTTCAAATTTGTTCTAACCAGTTCAGCGGTGCTCAACTGAGCAGAGCGCAGGTCAACATCGCTCAGGTTTGCCTGTGCAAAATCTCTCAGTGGGTTAAGCCCTGCAATTCTCGCGAGATCAAAGAAGTCGTCTGTCTTTGACTCTGCAACCAACCGAATCTGCTCACGGAGCGTTTGGAGCGATCGTTCAGAAACCGTTATAGGAGGCTGCCCAGCTATCATGAAATTTTCTCCAGGGCGACATGTTCAACAGGACTTATGTTTACAGGACTACAGCAGGGCGAATGAATGTTTCGTAAAGCCCTAAAAACTTTTAGCCTCGACTCCCCAAAGCCACGACAAGACAGCAAGGAACAACCGCAAAAATACTTAAGAGAATTAATCACATCTTATATAAAAATTCCTAATTCTGCCGCTCCAGACGCAAAAATGGAGATACGGCTCAGCGTATCTCCACAACTAATGGAAGCGTGTGTTCTCCTGAAATCAGGACAAACGTAGGTTAAAACTTGTCTTTATTCACCTGCACTTTAGCCAACCACACCGTGATCATTTGCTCAATGACTGCCCGCTTGTTCGGGGTGAGATTGTCGGGAACAAGGCTTTTGATCAAAGCATCAACGTCTGAAGAGGATGCAATGCGATGAGTTGATCGGCCCTGCTGAGCGGAACCAAAATCCGAGGGGTCAGATAGCCGCTGCAAATGTTCTGTGTCAAGTTGGTGTTGTCGGGACATGGTACAAATAATAAATGGGTAGGGTTCAAGCAGCCAAAATAGAAATTCTCTGAGCAGCCAGTCCAGCTACAAACAAGACAGCTCACTCGGTCTGTTATAGAGAATTACAGCCAGACTTAGACAGCCCCAGCTAGTAGCAGCGCTGGCTGACGGATTATCATGCGATCAGCGCGGAAAAGCTTATGGGCTGCTAGGTCAAGAACACACTCTCTCCCTCTACAGCCTCACGGAAACGTTTTCCAGTCTTTGTCGAAGATAGCATTTCTGGTCGATCACCGTCTCCTGCCCCACAGAATCTTCATACGCAGCTTGCGCAATGCAACTGACACCGCACGAGTCTAGACTAAGGACGATCGCGCCCGTTTTCTTGGGCTGGAGGACTGGTTGCTTCGATCGCTGTAAAGGGTTCCAAGATCTCGTAGGCGTGCACGGTACCTGACGGCACGATCCACGAATCTCCCGGTTGTAGCGAAATTTGTTGACTGTCTAGATGCAGCACGGCGCGCCCTTTGAGTACATAGCCGACTGTTTCATAGTCGCGGGTTGACTGCTGCTTCTCGGGATTCGGTGGTTCATTGTCCCATAGGCGCAGCGCAACCCGTTCACCCGCTGCTAGATACTTTTGCCCCATTTGTCCTGTTGCCGATTCTGCGGCACTCACTTTCATCTCTGTCGAATCGGTCATATAGTGCTAGCTCCTTGCTTGATTGTTACCCTGATGCAGCTGTTCAGCTTATGCTTGAAAATTCCGTAAGTGTGGGGGCTTACTCTAGTGGCAAACATTGGTTAATGACAACACTAGAGCAGCCCCACGACTTAAACGAGCGCCTCAATCAACACCTTTATTTGCCCTCATTTGACCAATAACAGCAGACCGCTTTCGTAGGTCAAGTCATTTGAAGTGCAAGTTGTTAGTGAAAGTCAAAAGATGTAATGTAGTAGCCGGAGAAAGGCAATAATAAACAATAGGTAATCAGCATTGTGCAGCTAATTACCTATCACCAAATTCCAAACTTCACTTAACCAAAAAGTGAACTGAAAACTGCCGTTTCACCTAGTTACGATCGGCTTTCTGGGCTTTAAAGTAGCCGCTGTTTCCAGTAACAGGGCGAACAGCTTCATCTACTTTTTCTTCAGCATCGCCTAGAAACTCTCTTGTGCTTTGAGGAATTGGTTCATCCAAATTTAGCTTCTCGCGCACGTTGTCAGCGATTCCCTTCAGCTTGTTTTCGCTACGCTCTGTCAATTTATCGCTAGCATCGGCAGCTCTATCACTTGCCTGTCGCGTTTTTTCACCGATCGTGTCCGCAGATTGGTCTAGCTTATCTTTTGTTGCGCTAGCGACTTTCTTCGCAGCCTTTGCCGTGTAGTGAGTATCCTCATCTAGCTCTTGTTTGTAATCTTGAGCCTTATTTTTGATAGTTCTTGCTGCTTCTTCAGGGCTGTTTGCATTGTCAATTTCGTAAGCGGCTGCCTCTGGAGTAACAGGCTCTGCAAAGGCGGTCATTGAGTGACTCATAAAAGCTGCGCTGAACAGAATGCTGCTCACAAATAGCGCGATCGACAGTAGCAGCGTCCGGGCAATTTTGAATAGTTGAAACACGGAAATCCTCCTTCATTACACAAATTAGTTTCGGGGCGAAGCATTCAGCAGACGAATGCTTAACTTGCCCCAAGAATGCTGTCTGAATGCTCGTTTCTACGAGTCATTCCGACCAGTTGGCTGTCCGGCAGTGGTGGCAATTTCTCCAGCTTCCATCAGTTGCTTAAAGCGGCGGAGTTCATCGCCAACTTGCTGCTCCGGTTCTTCACCAAAAAGCTTGGCAAGAGAAGTACTAACAGCACCACCCGGAATGTGATATTCGAGCACCACTTTGACTTCTGTACCCCGTCCAGATGGGGCAGGCTTAAACCGAACAAGCCCAGCATTTTCGACATCTGCGCCATCAAGCGACGCCCATGCGATCAGCTCATTCGGACGATCGTCCACAATGTCTGCATCCCACTCGACGGTTTGTCCCAGTGGCGCTTTCGTGACCCAGTGCGATCGGCGAATATCGATGACCTTGACTGACTGGAGATGCTTCATGAACGTTGGCAGATTTTCAAAATTGTGCCAGAAGCTGTAAAGCTCATCAGCAGGCTTGTCGATCGTCACCGTCTTCTCGACTCGCAGCGGCTTGTTAATGCCAACCGCATCACCGACCGCATCTGGCAAGCTCTTTTCACCCTTGACGCCGTGATACGCTAGCCCACCGCCTGCGATCGCCATCAGTGCGCCCCGGAGCGATCGCTGCTGCAATCCAAACAGCACCATTGCGCTACCGCCAATAATCGACGCCCAGCGCTCCTTGTCGCCCAGATCTTGGGCTTGCTGCGTTTGAGAGGATTCTAGTTCCATCGGTGGGTCTCCTTAAGTGAAGAGTGGGAGTGCAATAGTGATGAGTTTTGAATGACGAGTTGAGCAGCCAAACTCAACATTCGTCATTTGAACTACGAGCTAACGGCTGGGCGACTGGTGGGCATCGGCGGCTGCGATCGCTCTGCAACAATGCGGTTGTGGTAGAGGTCACCGATTTGCTGCTCATCTTTAGCCAGCACAACTTCCATGTCGTCAAAAATGGCGACTGTTGCCGGATCAGTAATTTTGTTTCGCAGGTTATAGGTGTCCACAACGCCCGTTTGCAGATCGCCTAGCGCACGGCGCAAAATGGTGGCATCGCTTTTATTGCTTTGCAGCCAGCCCTTCAAGTCTGCTAGAACGCTACTGATAGTTACCTTGAGGGAAGGCTGCTCGCCCAGTACGCTTAACCGCGCTTCTAGCTGCTGAATGTGCTGCTGCTTGTGGGCACAGATCGATTTGAACGTCTGACAGATTTCGCCATCGGTAACGCTTTCCAGGTAGTTTTGGAACGATTCCAACCCGTAGCGCTCTCCGGCGATCGCCGTGTTAATGGCACCGACAATTTCACTCTTGCTGGAGCCGCCCCATTCCTCACCCAGCTTCCACCAGCCCGCATCCACATCATCTTCATCAGGCAGGGTTGTGTCAGGAACGCTCAAGCCCAACCGCTTTAGGATGGCAGTCGTAAAAATCGGTAAATCTCCTGGACGCCGAGATGTGATTAGATTGCCATCAACCACTAGCGGTGCATCAACGTACTCTGCTCCAGCGTTCTGAATGTCTTTACGAATGGAACGGAAGCCAGTTGCCTGCTTATCCTTGAGCAAATCACCTTCGATCAAAACTTGAGGGCCGTGACAAATTGCGGCAACTCCTATTCCCTGCTGCACCGCGTCCTTAACGAAGCGCACCGTCTTCATGTTTGTGCGCATCTGGTCAGGAGCCATACCGCCCGGAATAATAACAAAATCAAATTCTGACGCAGTTACCTCAGTCGTCGTAGCATCCGGCTTGATAGAAAGCTGGTTCTGCTTGCCCTTGTACTCCTCGTTCATGCGGGAGCCTAATACAACAACATCCGCTCCCGCTTTCTTCAACGCATTGTAGGGAACCTGAAACTCGGCGTCCTCAACTTTCTGCTCGATCAGGATGGCAACTCGCTTCTTGCCTGCTCCATTCGTTTCTGTCATGGTAAGTCCTCCCAAGTGGGCACAGCCTCGCTCCCGAAAGCGCAAGGACACTGATGGCGTAAATTACATTAGGTACGCTTTAGAGTACGCTTCGTGCCGCGATCGACTCCTCGCTCTGTAGGGAGATGCGACAGTCGATCGATAGGTAGAGATGACCCGGAATGCTTTTTTAACCAGCTAATTGCGAGCTAGAAATACGCCATAGCAGCACAAACCCTATATAGTGATATTCCACACAGTGCCACTTTACGCACCTCATGGTAAATGTCACTTGTAAATGTCGAATGTCACTTGAATGACAGCGAGTTTACTGCTGGCGGTGCTATTGTTAAACGGCGAAAGATTCCAAGCGTTGAAATAGTTACTGTCACTGGAGATCTTTGCTTATCTAGGAAATCCATTAACGTAGTTTGTTTTCACGTTGATAGAAGCTAAAGAAATCATTAGATTGCCGTTTTTAGTTGAGGGGCGCGGTAGGTTAAATTAGATGTTGTGTTAGCTTTATGGCTAGTTTCTTGTAGCAGAATTAAAGCTTCCTAACGAAATCGCAGAAAAATTAACCAGTTTCCATAGCTCAGTGTTCGATAGCGTTTTATACTGGCAGCGGTGAATTAGCTTTAGTTCACAGACGATTAAATTGCAGCAGCTATCTGATAAAGCGTTACAAATAAGTCTGCCTACTGTGGAGTTGACATCGCTTGTTTCTAAAGCAATTCTCACGGGTTCTAGACTCACCGCTAGTCTTGGTCTTAGATAGTGATCCAGATAGCTTGTTTTTGATGAACGAAATGGTGACGCTTTGCGGCAGTGTTGCTTTGACAGCTCAAGATGGGGCGACTGCACTGCGATGGGTAGACGAGTACCAACCCGCGCTCATTGTAACGGAGTTAGTGCTGCCAAAGGTCGATGGGTTTGCTGTAGTAGAACGTATTCGATCGACAAATAATTCAGTTCCGATCGTGGCGCTAACGAGTTTGCCTGCCTATCTATTTTATGAAAGAGCGTGGCGGACAGGCTGCAATGCTTATATTGAGAAACCCTGCCCGATCGAGCAGCTACAAACGGTTATTCATCGTTATCTCGATCGGACACTTTCTCCTTTTTGACTTTAGGAATGGTCAGCGGATCGCGCACGTATGGAACATTGCTCAGCAACACAATGAGTCCAGAATAGTCGTGCGTTAGCTCCGTTTTGATTAATGCGCTTTTAACGCTTACTCCTGCTATTTCCTGAATCAGCGCTACCAACTGATGCTGAATTGCTTCATCGATTTCAAGCCTTAACTGCTGGGCTAGCGCCTGACGATCGGTTTCTAGCAAAAGCTGCTCAACAGGCGTCACAATCTTCTCTAGGACGATCGCCAGTTTTTCATCAAAAAATTGACAAGTAATACGCTCTGGTCGCTGCCCTAGTTGCTCTTTATAAAGCGCTTGTATCCGCTGTGCGAGCATTCGTTCAGCCTGTCCGCGTGTTGGGCTTTCCTCGGTCATGTCTCTCCATGCAGCGCTATGCCGAATGATAACGAACTTTCTGCCTAAGTGAAGATTCTGCCAATCCGCGGCTTTGGGTAGGCTGCAAGCAGAACGAGACAGTAGGAGTCAGAACCATGACAATGGCAGATAACACCGATCCCATACTGCAGACAGGCGGTGCTGAAGTTGACGACGAGGAGTTTACTGAAGATCGTCTCGACGGTGACATGGGAGACTTGCCGCAGGAAATCACCGAATCTTACGGGACAGGCGTTCAGGAGCTTCCCGGATATGTGATCGGTGGACGCACCATGCGCGATCGTGCCAGCGAATATCATGAAGCCTCTGCTGTGTTGACGGGCGGCGACATTGACGCAAACTACGAGCAGGCGAACGCCGTTGGCGATGAATCTGTCGGCGGCACCGTTTCCACGCCAGACATGGATATTGTGGACGAACTGGGCGCGGCAGTCGGTCTGGAAATGGACGATCGTGCGTTTCTCAGGACGACTGAAATTCTTGAGCAGCGGGACGATCGCCGATGGGAACTGGAACCGTCGTCGTCCGAGGACTACACAGAGCGGCGGGACGAAGCGTGAGGCACGGACATCGGATGAATTCAAAACCCTTGCATTCATCCGTCTCCGCCCAACGTCCGCTTAGCACAGCTAGAGATTGATACATGGCAAGACGACGAAAAAGCGCTCAGCAGATTCAGCAAGCAGCGCACGATTATTTTGGCTATGACCACTTGCGTCCGGGACAGGAAGGAGCGATTCAGGCGGTGCTGAGCGGGCACGATACGCTGGCAGTGATGCCAACGGGCTCAGGAAAATCAGCGATTTACCAGATCGTGGCAATGCAAATTCCGGGCTGTACGATCGTGGTTTCGCCGCTGATTGCGCTACAAGCCGATCAGGTCGAGACGATTCAGCAGCAGGAGTGGGGGCGCGCAGCGCTGGTGAATTCCACTAGTAAGCCGAGCGATCGTCAGCAGGCGTTCGATGAGTTTCGGGCGGGCGAACTGGAGTTTTTGTTTCTAGCACCGGAGCAGTTCAGCAATGAGGAAACGCTGGAGCACCTAAAAGCCGCAAAACCATCGCTGTTTGTTGTTGATGAGGCACATTGCATCAGCGAATGGGGACATGATTTTCGTCCCGACTATTTACGGCTGGGAACTGTCATTGAAGCGCTAGGTCATCCGGCAGTTCTGGCACTGACGGCAACAGCAGCTCCGCCAGTGCGCCAAGAAATCCTTGATCGATTGGGAATGCGAAATGAGCGCGTCATTGTGCAAGGGTTTGATCGTCCCAATCTGTTCTTGAGCGTCGATCGGTTTGAGGACAGCGCCGAGAAACTAGACGCGCTGGTGCAGCGAGTGGTAAAGGCAGACAAGCCAGGAATTGTTTATGCTGCCACTCGCAAGCGGGCAGAAGAAATCACGCAGGCGTTGAGCGATCGTATGATTCGCGCCACTTTTTACCACGCAGGTCTGAACCGCACGCAGCGAGAACAGGCGCAAACTGCCTTTATGACTGACGAGGTTGAGGTTATCGTTGCCACTACAGCCTTTGGCATGGGCATTGACAAACCCAACGTCCGCTTTGTGTTCCACTACGATATCAGCGACTCGATCGACTCTTACTACCAGGAAATTGGACGCGGCGGACGCGACGGCGAGCCTGCCAAAGCAACGCTGTTCTACAACTCAGAAGACTTGAATCTGCGGCGCTTTTTTGCGGGCGGAGGTCAGGTGGATGAGGATCAGGTCATGCAGGTGGCGATCGCAGTGCAAGGAGCCGAGCAGCCGCTTAACCCGAAAGACCTGCGGCAAGCCACTGACCTATCGCAGTCTAAAATTGCCACAGCCCTGAGCCGTTTAGAAGACGTAGGCATGGTAGAAACGCTGCCGACAGGGGAGGTTGTGCTGCCAGAGGAGCTACCGGACAACTTGATGGATGCCGTGACGGACGCGGTGCAGATGCAAGAGCGCTACCAGCAAATGGTGCGATCGCGGTTGGAAATGATGCGCGGCTATGCTGAGGTGCGCGACTGTCGGCGTGAATACTTGCTCAACTATTTTGGTGAAAAAATTGCCAAGCCCTGCGGCAACTGCGACAACTGCAAAGCAGGCATCATCGTTGAAAAAGACGACAGCGCCAAACCCTATCCGCTCGACAGCCGTGTAGCCCACAAATCCTGGGGTGAAGGCGTTGTCATGCGCTACGAAGGCGACAAAGTGGTGATCCTGTTTGATCAAGTTGGCTACAAAACCCTAGGCGTCAACGTTGCTCTGCTATACGGACTGCTACGGCGAGTAGAATAGAATCTCCACTGAGTCAGACTAGCGTGTGGCTGAACGATTGCTTTGGATAGTCACTGCCCTTGAACTGGTGCTTGCCTTTGGCATTGGTCTGGGCATCAGCATGCTGGGTTTAGAGGGCGGTGCCTGGATACTGGGTGGTATCGCCGCAGGGGCGATCGTATTCTTGGTCTACCGTCGCTTCTACGCACCAGAGGCGGCACCCAACCGCCGCGCCCGCAAGCTGGGGCAGCTAATTATCGGATTGTCGATCGGGCTATCGCTGCAACACAGTAATTTTCAAACGCTGGCGTCCCAACTGCCCGTATTTCTTGGATTGCCGCTGGTGTTAATGCTTAGCGGCGGCGTGATTGGTCTCCTCTATGCCCAGATCGAGCGCACCGATTTGCTGACGGCGATGCTAGCGACGACGCCCGGAAATATCGGCGTCATGGCAAGCATGGCAGCGGACTACGGCAAAAATCCTGCGCTGGTGTCGCTGGTGCAGCTTCTGCGGTTTACGGCGGTAATTTTCGTTATGCCGATCATTGCCAACGTCTCAGTGCCGCACGCCTCCGTTCCGATCGTCCAGCGACTCATGGAGCTATTCAGCGTGGATAGCCTTAAGTTGCTGTCGTCTTCGCTAGTGTTTGGCGTGGCGCTGCTGGCAGTCTATCTGGGAAGCAAGATCAACATTCCGATCGCTGCCTTTTTCTGCTCGATTCTGGTCGGGTTGCTGTTCGATCTGGCATCAGTGCTGGTTACGCCTGATGTAATCAATTTCAGCCTGCCGCCGATCGTGACAGTCGTGGGTCAAATTCTGCTGGGTGTCACCATTGGCGAGTACTGGGCAGTCAATCCGGTGCTAAACCTCATCACGATCGTGAGTGCGGCAATTCCCGTTGCGATGACGTTTTTCACGAGCCTAATGGCAGCAGGAATGATTAAACTGCTGACGCCGTGGGATTGGCTCACCTGTCTACTGGTAAGCGCGCCGGGAGGTTCGCCAGAAATGATTTGGATTGCGCTGGCGCTGCATCATGATGTGGAGATCGTCACGGCTGGACATCTTGTGCGTCTACTAACGATTAATTTGTCGCTACCGCTGCTGGTGTCACTGGCAAGTTCCTGGGAGCGTCGTCGAATGCCGCAGAGTGAATTAGTCGATTAATGAGTTGTTCACACAGGTCATTTCACACAAATCCAGAGATTTGACAGTTGAAGAAAGATTGGAGCGGCAGTAAGGTTTACACGGCGTCTGAGTAGATCGCATCACAGTAATGGGTGAGAAGCAAAGGTTACCTACCGCCGTTCGACAGGCCTGTCAGTGCTCAGAATGCACGATCGCCCTTGTGAAACGTTTGACCTAGCATCACCTCTGTTCTGAAACGCTACCCTAGATAAGGACTTAATGGATACGGGCGTGCGCTCCGTCCCACATTGCTAATAGGGGTAGCTGATGCAGTTAAACAAGCTGGAACAACTGAAAGCGCTATTTGCCGATATGGATCGAGCACT
The DNA here is from genome assembly GCF_014695955.1 of Leptolyngbya sp. FACHB-36. GTDB lineage: Bacteria > Cyanobacteriota > Cyanobacteriia > Leptolyngbyales > Leptolyngbyaceae > FACHB-36. The sequence goes on from NZ_JACJPG010000571.1 coordinate 17,447, forward strand.
CATCGCTTACTCCGGTGGCATTGATAGTACGCTGGTGGCGAAGATTGCTTACGATGTGCTGGGCGATCGTGCCTTGGCGGTAACTGCCGTATCGCCTTCGCTACTGCCGGAAGACCTGGAAGACGCAGGCATTCAAGCGGCTGAAATTGGCATTGCTCACGAACTCGTCAACACTCACGAACTCGAGAATCCCAACTACGCCGCGAATCCTGTCAACCGCTGCTACTTTTGCAAAAGCGAACTGCACGACACCCTCAAACCGCTGGCACTTCAGCGCGGCTATCCTTACGTGGTAGACGGCGTTAATGCGGATGATTTATCCGACTACCGACCGGGAATTCAAGCAGCAAAAGAGCGTGGTGCCCGATCGCCGCTTGCCGAAGTCGGCATTAGCAAAGCCGAGGTGCGCGAACTAGCGAAGTATCTGAAGCTTTCCTGCTGGGACAAGCCCGCTCAACCTTGCCTCAGCTCTCGCTTTCCCTATGGAGAAGAAATTACGATCGCCAAGCTGCAACGAGTTGGCAGAGCCGAAGTGTATTTGCGCAAGCTGGGACTCAAGACGCTGCGGGTGCGATCGGAGGGCGACACGGCGCGGATTGAGCTATCTCCAGAGCAGATTAAGGAATTTGTGCTCACAACAGATTTACCAGCGGTAGTGAGTGCGTTTCAATCCTTCGGCTTCGTCTACGTGACGCTGGATTTGGAGGGCTTCCGCAGCGGCAAACTAAATCAGGTGCTACCACTCGCAGCAGCTTCAAAGAACAGTTAGGAGCTCCACGTATACGGGTTATCCTCCAAATAGCTATTTGCCCAGCAAATACTCTTTCACAAACAGTGCGGTGGCGTAGAACTGGAAGTCTACATTCTCTTTTTTTCCAAAGCCGTGACCCTCATTTTTTGCCATTAGATACCAAACGGGCGTGCTGCTCTTCCGTACAGTTGCAGCAATTTGTTCGGCTTCATTCAGGGGCACTCGTGGGTCGTTTTTACCATGAATTACGAATAGCGGCTTTTTGATTTTTTCTGCGTTATTTAATGGCGAAATCTTTAGAAGAAACTCGCGCATTTTGGGATCGCGTTCGTCACCGTACTCAACGCGGCGCAAATCACGTCGGTAGCCTTCAGTGCGCTCTAAGAAGCTGACAAAATTGGAGATGCCTACGATGTCGATCGCCGCTCGAATGCGATCGCTGTAGGTTGTTGCTACCGCCAGCGACATATAGCCACCGTAGCTGCCGCCCGTTACCAGAATGCGATCGGCATCTAAGTCCGGTTGCTGAGCAATCCAGTCAATCAACGCACCAATGTCTTTGACCGAATCTTCGCGTTGGTAGTGATTATCTAGCTTCAAGAAAGTTTTGCCGTAGCCTGAAGAGCCGCGCACGTTTGGGAACAAGATGGCAACGCCCAACTCGTTTAGGTAGTAGTTTTGCCGTCCCAAAAATCGCGGACGCGACTGCCCCTCCGGTCCACCATGAATGTCAATCATGACGGGGCGCTTGCCAGAAAATTTGGCAGGAGGACGATAGAGAAAGCCGGAAATCATTTTGCCGTCGAAGCTTTTCCAGCGGACTAGTTGCGGCTCTGAGAAGCTCGCTGTGTCCAATCCGCCCGTTTCGCTTTCGGTCCAGCGCTCCAGCTTGTTGGTTGTAATGTCCAGCGAATAGACATCGGCAGTCGATCGCGCCGAAACCAGCGTAAATCCTAATTCTGGGCGATTCGGATGCCACGAGACGCCGACAATTAAACCGATTGGCAGCTTCGGCAGCGTCTTCTCTCGCCGCGTGCGGGTGTCTAGAAGATGCAGCACGCTGGAGCCGTCTTCGTTGGTGACAAATGCGAGAAACTTGCCGTCTCTAGAGAGGTCAAAGCCTTCTACATCCCACCGAATTCGGCTAGTCAGGTAGTTGTAACGCTTGCTGGCGAAGTCCAAATAGGCAAGACGGCTGAATTCCGACTCGCGATCGGTGACGACGTACAATCCTTTGCCATCTTTGCTGAACACCGCGCCTCCATAGGAGACAGGCTCCTTGCCCTTCGGCGTCAGCAGCGATTTTTCTCCCGTTTGAGCATCGAACGTCCAGAGGTTGCTTTCGTTGGCAGATAGAAATTCCAGCAC